>JAKIUO010000033.1 GCA_021647535.1 Hyphomicrobiaceae bacterium | reverse complement strand
CGAAAAGCTGGATCTGGCTAAAATTGCCAGCCTGAGCTTTGAGCCACCAGACGAAAACCGCTTTCCAGCCTTGAAACTGGCACGCCAGTCCATGATGGCTGGCGGCAACGCAACAACCATTATGAACGCTGCCAATGAAATCGCCGTGGAGGCCTTTTTGAACGGCGCGCTGCCGTTCATGGAAATAGCCGGATTTTGCGAGCGCAATATTGAGGCTGTTCAACATAAATTGGGCGATAAAAGTCCGGCAAGTGTTGCCGAAGTGCTGGAAATTGATCATATCACCCGAAAAATGGCACAATCTGTCCTTATGGTGTAACCTGGCCCTGGGGTTATGTGACCTCGACCAAATCTGCAACACATTCACTCTTCATTCAAGGAACCCCATTCAATGGATCTCTTTGCCCTGATTCCTCACTATATAACGCTTCTTTTTACAACCGTTCTGCCCTTTTTGTTCGTCCTGACCGTCGTGGTGTTTTTTCATGAGCTTGGGCATTTCATGGTGGCCCGCTGGGTCGGGGTGAAAGTTACCGATTTTTCCATTGGTTTTGGCAAGGAAATATTTGGTTTCTACGATAAACATGGCACCAGATGGCGTTTTGCCTGGTTGCCTTTGGGGGGGTATGTGAAATTTGCTGGCGATGATAATGCCGCTAGCGTGCCTGATGAGAAGGCCATCGCCAAGATGTCGCCAGAAGATCTTGAGGGTAATTTTCATACCAAACCGCTGTCGCACAGGGCCGCCGTGGTTGCTGCTGGCCCCATTGCCAACTTTATTCTGGCCATTGTGATTTTTGCTGGTATTTACTCTATTCTCGGCGAGCCTATTTCCGAGCCACGGATTGGGGCCATTGCCAAAAACAGTGTCGCTGAAAAGGCTGGCCTGCGGGTTAATGATCTGGTCAAAAGCATTGATGGACGAGTGATCGAGAGCTTTAACGACATCCAGGAAACGGTCATGACAAATGCGAATACGCAATTGTCATTTGTCATCGAGCGTAATGGCGTAGAAAAGATTTTGCCTATTACACAGACCAAGCGTCAGATCAAAGATAAAAAAGGCAATGACAACAATATTGCCCTGTTGGCTGTCGAACCCTATATTTCACCCCGTATTGGCACCGTTGTTTCAGGCAGTGCTGCTGATCAGGCCGGCTTTAAAGCCAATGATGTGATTGTGCGTATTGGCAATGTCAATATTTTGACTTTCAACCGCATCAGGCGTCTGGTGAGTGCCAGCCCTGGCAAAGAGCTGAGGGTCACTGTTTTGCGTGATGGTGCCAATATTGTGTTGCCTGTCACACCAGCCACAGCGCAGATTACTGATCGCAGCGGCAAAAAGAAAGATATTGGCCGGCTTGGTGTAACAAGTGCGGGTGGGGGACATGTCAAGAAATACAATCCGCTTGAAGCCGTTGTAAAAGGCGCTGAGAGAACCTGGTTTATTATTGATCAGACTTTGTCCTATCTGGGTAAAATTATTGTCGGGCGCGAATCGGCTGATCAGCTTGGTGGGCCTCTCAGGATTGCTCAATATAGCTCGGACGCCGCATCTGTTGGGTTCTCGACGCTCGTTAACCTAATAGCAGTTCTTTCTGTTAGTATAGGACTCATCAATTTGTTTCCGGTTCCAATGCTTGATGGCGGGCATTTGCTGTTTTATTTCTTTGAAGCCATCAAGGGAAAACCGTTGAGTGAAAAAACCCAGGAATACGGGTTCAGGATTGGTCTGGCTTTAGTGCTCATGCTTATGATTTTTGCCACAATGAACGACCTTATCCACTTCAAGGTCCTATAGGTCAGGGGCAAAGCTGTTACTCTTTAGTTACAAGCGCAGTAAAAATACATGATTAGGCGAATAAATGGTGTTCAGACGCCGTCTGGTTCGCTAAATATAATGTTAATGCGAGAACCAGCAAAAATAAAGATGGACTCGGATGCGTAGTGCAAGGGTCGGGATTTTACAGCGTGGGGCTGTGCCCGATGGTTCGGAATTAAGAACACATGTTCGCCTATGGTGTTGACCATCGGGCAATTCGGGGACAAGAATAACAGTATGAATTTGCAAAAAACCAAACGGTGGGGAATGGAATTGCTGCTGGCGTTATCGCTGGCAGTTCCATTGCTGGCAATGCCGGGGACGATGATGGGGGCAACCCAGGTCGAGGCCGCAACGATACGAAAAATATCGGTTGTTGGAAATCGGCGCGTGGAAGTGGAGACGGTACTCTCTTATTTGCAATTCGTGCCTGGTGACCGGTATGATGCTGGTCGGGTTGATGACTCGCTTAAATCCCTGTTTGCTACCGGGCTTTTCTCTGATGTCAATATCAGACGCAAAGGTAGTAAGGTCGTTGTCAAGGTTGTGGAAAACCCAATCGTCAACAAGGTTGCCTTTGAAGGCAATAGCGAAATTGATAACAAAACGCTGGCCTCTGAAATTCAACTCAAACCTCGTTCTGTTTTCACCCGGGCACGCGTTCGTTCCGATACGCAGCGTGTGTTGGATGTTTACCAACGTCAGGGGTTGTTTGCTGCGAATGTAGAACCTAAAATCATCAGAATTGCCCATAATCGGGTTAATCTGGTTTTCGAAATTAACGAAGGCAGTAAGACCACTGTCAAAAGTATCAATTTTATTGGCAATAGAGCGTTTACTGACCCGCAATTGCGTGACATCGTCACTACTAGCGAAACCGGTCTGTTCAGCTTTATGAGCTCAAGCAATATTTATGACCCGGACCGTCTCAATCTTGACCGTGAATTGCTGCGCCAATATTATATCAAGAACGGCTATGCAGATGCACGTGTGATCTCTGCCGTTGCAGATCTGGCCCCTGATGGACAGAATTTCTTTATAACCTTCACGATTGATGAGGGTGAGCTTTACCGATTTGGTAATATTGATCTGGAAACGTCTCTTGCCTCGCTTGATCCTGAGACAATGAGAGATAAAATTACGACCTTTCCAGGTGAAATCTACAATGCGAGCAAAATTAGTAAGACTGCCGAAGCCATAACGCTGACAGCTGCTGAAGCCGGGTTTGCCTTCGCGCGGGTGCGGCCCTCTGTGCATAGGGATCCTTTGGCCCGTACGATCGATATTAATTATGTTGTTGAACAAGGACCACGGGTTTACATCGAACGTATCGATATTACAGGAAATACGCGGACAAAAGACTATGTCATTCGCCGCGAATTCAAGCTGGTTGAGGGCGATGCCTATAACAAGTTGATGGTCAAACGCGCCAAGCAGAGACTGCAGGGCCTTGGTTTCCTCAAGAAAGTGGAAGTCAAACGCTCACGTGGAAGTGCTCCAGATCGTGTTGTCCTGAATGTGGCTGTCGTGGAGGATAATTCAGGTGAATTAGGGTTTAGTGCAGGATATTCAAGCACGGATGGGCCTATTGGTGATGTCAGCATTACCGAGCGCAACCTGATGGGCAAAGGACAATTCCTGCAATTGAAGTTGAAAGGCAGCTTGAATGGCAAGGGTACAATTAATCTGAGCTTCACTGAGCCTCGCTTTCTTGGTCAAAACCTGGCGGCTGGATTTGATGTCTATCACAGCATTTCAGACCTGAGTAGTACCTTGGGATATGAGAAACAGGAGACGGGTGGTAAATTACGTTTGACAATGCCGCTGAATGACGAGACGCGTCTTTCAACCTATTACCGCTTTGCACGTCGCGAAATTACTGCTGTCAATTTCAGTGAGATCACAAACCTTGCCAGTGATGGTATCGTTGATGGTGATGTGGATATCACATCAGCTGTGGGGTATGGGCTGGTTTATGATAAGCGCAATCACTTCAGAAAACCAACGAGAGGGGTCTACCTTTCAGCATCTCAGGAATTTGCCGGGATCGGTGGAGATAAACAATATATTCGCTCTGTTTTAGAAGGTAGAGCCTATTACCCGATTACTGAAACGATCACCTTTGCCAGCCGTTTGCGCGGAGGACATATATCAGGATGGGGCAATAAAACACTTGATAGTGGTGATGGTTATACGAACTTTGCTGATTGTGTCAGAGGATATGAGGCTGGTGGTTTTGGGGCTCGTAGCAATAACGGACTGGGATCTGCGGTTGGTACAGAAGCATATGCTTGTGCAAATGTTGAAGTTCGTTTTCCCTTCCCCTTTATTCCGGATAATCTGGGACTTTCGGGTGCCGTTTTTGCAGATGCAGGTATGATGTTTGACCCGGTACAATCTGCAGGTGTTTTGAAAGATGATACGATTAGAGCTTCTGTTGGTGCTGGTGTCTTGTGGGATAGCCCGATGGGGCCTCTTAGAGTTGACTTCGCCTATGCTCTTAATGATAAAGTGACTGATAGAACTCAGGTATTCAGCTTTGGTGCCTCTTCGAAATTCTAATCAGCTTGCATAGATCTATCTAAAAAACGCTGCCCAGATTTGGGTGGCGTTTTTTGTTTTGTAAGCAGGGCGGTTAAGCGAGTTATTTTCTTGCAATTTCACACTGATAATCGCTATGTCTAACGGATGTGCAGTGTGACAAGAGTGGTTTTATATTTATGGATCATCCAGGTTTTTTTGAGAATTCAGGGCCTTTTTCTGTTGAAGAAATTGCCAGGATTATTGGTGCCGAGTTTGTGCAAAAGAAAGAGGCAACAAGCTCTCTTATCGATGTGAAACCGTTGGATCAGGCAGGTGCTGGGCATTTGTCATTTTTTGAAAATAAAAAATACCTTTCGCAATTCGAAACGACCAATGCATCAACCTGCATCATATCACCACAGTTTAAAGATCATCAAACATCAACAGGAAATCTGTTGATTGTTACTGATGCCTACCGGGCTTATGCTGTGGCTCTTCATCATTTTTATCCACAGGCGTCCAAGCCCTCTTCTTATGGTGATCATACCAGTGCTGATCGTCCTTTGATCCACCCGGAGGCGCAGATCGAAGAGGGAGCGATCATTGAACCTGGAGCCATTATTGGCAAAGAAGCCCGGATTGGGCGGGGTACAAAAATCCTCTCCGGCGCGGTGATTGGCTACCGCTGCTATATCGGTCGCGATTGTCTTGTGGCCGCCAATGCCAGCATCAGCTGTTCCATAATTGGCGATAATGTCATCCTTCACCAAGGTGTGGGAATTGGACAGGACGGATTTGGTTTTGCTATGGGAGCGCAGGGTCATCTCAAGGTTCCGCAGATTGGCCGTGTTATCATTCAGGACGATGTTGAGGTGGGGGCAAACACGACAATAGATAGGGGAGCGCTATCAGATACGATCATTGGTGAAGGTACCAAAATCGATAATCTGGTGCAGATCGGCCATAATGTGGTGATCGGTCGCAATTGCATTATTGTCTCGCAAGTTGGAATATCCGGCAGTACTGAACTTGGTGATTTTGTTATTTTTGGGGGACAGGGCGGTTGCGTTGGCCATATCAAAATCGGTTCGGGTGTAAAGATTGCTGCCAATGGCAAGATTTCGAAAGACATTGAACCTGGATTGGTGGTCGGTGGGGCGCCAGCGATGCCGATATTGCAGTGGAAACGCGAAGTCATTGCCCTGCGCCGCTTGGCAGCCAAAAAGAAAAAGCGTTAAAATAGTAGATAAATCATGGTTTATCTCTCAATGGCTTTTGCCTATAAAGAGCGTAGATCAATAGAGTGCAATAAGGCTTCCACGAGTTTTGAACAAAGCCATTGCCCGCAAAGGATTTTAAATGACGAAAGAAAACAAAAATCTCGAATCGGCTGATATCCTCGAGATCATGAAACTGCTACCACACAGATATCCTTTCTTGATGGTGGATCGTATTACGGACATTGATGGCGACAACAGCGCCATCGGCCTTAAAAACGTCACCTATAATGAAAACTTCTTTCAGGGGCATTTCCCGGCATTCCCGGTTATGCCTGGTGTTTTATTGATCGAAGGCATGGCACAGACGGCTGGCGCTCTTTGCGTCTTCAATATGGAAGAGAGTTATGAGCCTAGCCTCGTTTACTTCATGACGATTGACAAAGCCCGCTTTAGAAAACCCGTTGTGCCAGGAGATCAGGTACGCTATCACGTTAAAAAAATCCGTAATCGTGGTACTGTCTGGCGTTTCCGCTGTGAAGCTTTTGTCGAGGAGGATCTGGTGGCTCAGGCCGATATCAGCGCCATGGTGACAGTCGATTTTGATGCAAAGGCCATGTCCTGATGTCCAAAATTCACCCGACAGCTCTTGTTGCAGACGGCGCGCAAATTGACAAAAGCGTCTCTATTGGTCCTTTTTGTGTCATCGGTAAAGATGTGTCCATCGCCGCCAATGTCGAGATACACAGCCATGTGGTGATTGATGGTAAAACGTCAATTGGTGAAGGCAACACTATTTTCCCTTTCAGTTCGATTGGCATGGTCCCCCAGGACAAAAAATATGCGGGAGAAGAAAGCCGTCTGATCATTGGGGAAAATAATGTCATACGTGAACATGTGACCATGAACCCTGGCACGTCCGGCGGAGGCAATATCACGCAAATTGGCTCCAGAGGCCTCTATATGGTGGGCGTCCATATTGCTCACGATTGCATTATTGGTGATGATGTTATTCTGGCCAATAATGCAACAGTAGCTGGCCATTGTATAGTCAGCGACCATGTCATTTTGGGTGGTCTTTGTGCGCTGCACCAGTTTGTGCGCATTGGTGAGTTTGCCTTTGTTGGTGGCATGACCGGTGTCGAAGCGGACATCATTCCTTTTGGTATGGCGCTTGGCAACCGTGCCTATCTGGCGGGTCTCAATCTTGTGGGTATGCGCCGACATGAAATTCCGCGCGAACAGATCCATGCCGTACGCAACGCCTATAAAAAACTGTTTGCAGAGAATGGAACGCTGATGGAGCGCGTGGAGCTGGTCGATAAGGAATATAAAGATGATGCCAGCGTTCAGAAAATCATTGGCTTTATCAAAGCGGCCTCCGATCGCTCCTTTTGTGTTCCCCAGAATTAGGGCGATAACCCAAATTGATGACAGGCCCTAGACATGTCACAGCGCGACGAAAAACTCGGCATTATTTCTGGCGGCGGCGGCTTGCCCAGCGATGTGGCGCGCGCGGCAATTGCTGATGGCCGTGCGGTTCATCTTTTGGGTATCTATGGCGAAGCAGAAAATGAGATCAGCCATTTTCCTCATAGCTGGTTCAAATGGGGGGAAGTTGGCAAGCTGTTTTCGATCCTTCGGGCCGAGAACTGCCGTGAAGTGGTGATCATTGGTCACGTTACGAGGCCTGACCTTTCGCAGATCCGCATGGATCTTGGGGCTCTTAAACTTCTGCCCTTTATCATGAAACTGAAATCTGGCGGCGATGATCAATTGCTATCAAAAATCGCTGGTCTTTTTGAAGACAAGGGTCATAAAGTCTGTTCTGTTCTGGATGTCGTGCCAGCT
Source organism: Hyphomicrobiaceae bacterium (assembly GCA_021647535.1). Taxonomy (GTDB): domain Bacteria; phylum Pseudomonadota; class Alphaproteobacteria; order Rhizobiales; family JAKIUO01; genus JAKIUO01. Next base: position 12,155 of record JAKIUO010000033.1, on the reverse strand, counting down.
CTTGCGGCCGACTTGGGTGATATGACAGGGTTTAAACCAAGTACTATTAATCAGCAGGATTTGCAAAAAGGACTTGAAGTGGTGGAGGCCATGGGGTGTTTTGATGTGGGCCAGGCTGTGGTGGTCGTAAATGGTCATGTCATCGCCATTGAGGGGGCCGAGGGCACAGATCGTATGCTGGAGCGCTGTAGCGCCTTGCAACAATGGGGCCGCAAGGGCCGTCATGGCGTACTCATAAAAGTACCCAAACCAAAGCAGGACCGGCGCATTGACCTGCCAACCATTGGGCCCAAAACAATCGAGTTGGCGGTGGCCGCCAGATTGTCGGGCATTGGTGTGGCGGCAGGGGAAACAGTCATTGCCAGTAAATCGGATACGCTGGTTTTAGCAGAGAAAAACAAGATATTTGTGCGGGGCGTTGCACTTGAAAAAGAGTAGGAGTTTCGCGCTAAAAGCCGCTGTACGGCTTTGTCTTCGCCAGCCATTCTTTCTCTGCGAGGCAGGCAGCTTGTGCAGCTAGCAGAAAGGGGCGAACCCCTTTCATCCCCATCTTGAAGATTGGGGTTTGGGGACTAGTCCCCAAGACTATCTGTCAAGATGCCCGTCGCGCGAGGACAAGCCGCGTGACGGCTTTTGAAACTGAAAACGGGGAATGAAACGCATGGTGCAACAAGGCAGAGGCAAGCGAATATTCCTTGTTGCGGGTGAACATTCCGGTGATTTTCTGGGGGCAGCCCTGATGCTGTCCTTGTCGGACGAACTGGCAAGCGAACCTGTTTTTGCCGGTGTTGGCGGGGCGCTTATGGAAGGTGAGGGCTTGCACAGCCTGTTTCCTTTGAGCGAAGTTGCGGTGATGGGGCTGACAGCGGTGTTGCCACGTCTGCCAACGCTCATTAAACGTGTCTATCAAACGGTTGATGCAGCCTGCGCTTTTGCTCCTGACATTGTGGTTATTATTGACAGTCCGGAATTCACCCATTCGATTGCCAAACGGTTTCGGCGAAAAATGCCGCATGTGCCGATCATAAACTACGTCTCGCCCAGTGTCTGGGCCTGGCGCCCCGGACGGGCTAAAAAAATGACAGCTTATGTGGATCACATATTGGCTTTACTGCCCTTTGAACCAGAGGCCCACAAAAAACTGCAAGGTCCGGCCTGTACCTATGTGGGGCATCCGTTGATTGAAAAGAGCGGGCTGATCCAATCCTGCTCAAGCCAAGAGCTGCAAACGCGTTTGGCGATCAGTCCAAAGGCCAAAAACCTGGTGGTGTTGCCGGGTAGCCGTTCCAATGAAGTCAAAAGGCTTATGGAGCCGTTTGGCGATGCGATCAGATTACTGCTTAAAGAGAATGAAAATCTGCAAGTGCTGGTGCCAGCCATGCCATCTGTTGCTCATCTGGTGGAAGAACTGGCCCAAGATTGGCCCATTAAGCCGCATATTTTGCACGGTGAACGCGACAAGTTTGCCGCCTTTAACCTGGCCGATGCGGCGCTCGCAGCTTCAGGGACAGTGACGTTGGAGTTGGCCTTTGCAAAGGTGCCCATGGTCGTCGCCTACAAGATGGGCAAACCCGAATACAGCCTGCGCCGTCTTGTTACAGTACATTCCATTGTTCTGGCCAACCTCGTGCTCGGCGAGAATATTTTTCCCGAATTTTTGCAGGAAAACTGCACACCAAATGCCCTGGCCACAGCGGTCAACGACTTGTTGCACAATACGCCAGCCCTGAAAGCGCAACAGGCCGGTCTCGACCTGGTGGTTTCAAAAATCATGTTGAAAAACTCAACGCCAAGCCAGGAAGCCGCAAAGATCGTTACGTCCTATCTGGAACGCTAAAAGCGCCTGTGGCGCTTGCCCTCGCCAGCCTCTTCGCAGATGGCGTTGGGGACTTGCTCCAGGGCAATTCAATTCTCACGCAACCTCGCTGCGCGACGGGGCCAGCCCCGAACCCCGCTGGAGGGTCGCCCTCCAGACCTCCCGTTTTTCTATTTGAAAAATCAAAAAAGCAGGGGTTCGGGGAGGCTTTCCCCGAATGGGCCAGAAAGAAGGTGGAGCGCGATAGCCCATTCGCGAAGCGAGTTGCCTGAGAATTGAATGGCCCTTGGACTGCTCCCCAAACCGCTATCTAAGTGTGGGGTGCAGGGGATCATCCCCTGCTTGCTAGCCGCATAGGCTGCCAAGCCTCGCAGAGAGAAAGGTGGGCCTGCGAGGGCAGTGGCGAATGCCATTTTCGCAGCCTATCGATCAAAAAAGATCAGCCCCGTTCACTTCGGGGCACATAGTCACGCAAGGTTGGCCCGAGATAAATCTGGCGGGGGCGGCCAATGCTTAAATTGGGGTCGGTAATGCCCTCGCGCCATTGTGCTACCCAGCCAACCGTTCTGGCGATGGCGAACATCACGGTGAACATACTGGAGGGAAAGCCCATGGCCCGCAGGGTGATACCGGAATAAAAATCTACATTGGGATAGAGTTTACGCTGCACAAAATAATCATCTGAGAGGGCGACGCGCTCCAATTCTATGGCGACTTCGAGCAATGGATCATCAATGCCCTTATGTTTCAGGACTTCATGGGCGGTTTGCTGCATGACTTTGGCACGTGGGTCGTAATTTTTATAGACGCGGTGACCAAACCCCATCAGGCGGAAACTGTCTGACTTGTCCTTGGCGCGCTTAATAAAATGCGGGATACGGTCAACAGTGCCGATTTCTTTCAGCATGTTAAGCGCCGCTTCATTGGCCCCGCCATGTGCAGGTCCCCACAGGCTGACAACGCCAGCGGCCACACAGGCATAGGGACTAGCGCCTGATGAACTGGCAAGCCTGACCGTCGAAGTTGAAGCATTTTGTTCATGATCAGCGTGCAGGATAAAAATCCTGTCCATGGCGCGCGACAGCACCTCATCTTCTTCATAATCATGCATGGGATTGGCAAAGCACATGCGCAAAAAGTTACCAGCATAGCTCATGCCGCTTTTGGGCTGCATAAATGTCCAGCCAAGCGAGTAGCGATAGGCCATGGCGGCAATGGTCGGCATTTTAGCCAGCATGCGCACAGTGGCGCGATCGCGAAAGACCGGGTCCTCAATATTCATGGTGTCGTGATAAAAAGCGGACAAAGCTCCAAAGACGCCAACCAGGATAGCCATAGGATGTGCATCGCGCCGAAAACCGGAGTAGAATTTGATCATTTGCTCATGCAGCATACTGTGCTTCATGATGTCATCGTTAAATTCCTCATACTCATTGCTGGTCGGCAATTCTCCATGTAGCAGCAAATAGCAGGTTTCGATAAAATTGCCGCGTTTGGCAAGCTGGTCAATGGGATAGCCGCAATATTCAAGAATACCCTCCTCGCCATCAATAAAAGTGATGCGCGATTGACAACTGGCCGTGGATCTGTAGCCCGGATCATAGGTAAACAGTCCGGTTTCCTTGTGGAGTTTGGCGATATCTACAACGTCTGGTCCTTGTGTTCCGTGATAAACAGGCAGTTCAATTGTTTTGCCCTTATAGGTAATTGTGAGCTTTTCCTCGCTGGGTTTCATTTTCATTCTGCTTTCCTTGTTTGGGAAACGCGTTTTGAAGCTGGTACTTCAATTCAAGTGGCACGATTACAATTTCGTGCAAACGGTCTGAGCCTATCAATATAGGATCATGGGCAAATCGACAAGACCGGGTTTGAGCGCAAGCGTTCTGATACTATCAAATCGGTTCCACTTGATGGTCCAGCCCATAGGCTTCTTTTTTTTGGTGTTTCAACCTTGAGAGGCTCAGCGCTATAGATCGCCAAGGCGCGCCAGGGTTTCGTGCTTTCCCAGCACATAAAGGACATCGAAAATGCCTGGAGATGTGGTGATCCCGGTCATGGCAGCGCGCAAGGGTTGGGCAATCTTACCCAGTTTAAGGTCTTGTTGTTCGGAAAAATCGCGTATTGAAGTTTCGATGCTTTCAAGACTCCACTCCTCCAGATCGGTAAAGGTTTGCGCGAGATTTTTCAGCATGGTTCTGGCCTCGTCATTTAGCAGTTTTGCCGCTTTTTTGTCAAAGGAAAGAGGGCGTTTGACAAAAAGATATCTGGCGCTATTGACGAGCTCAACCAGTGTTTTGGCGCGCTCTTTCAATCCTGGCATGGCCTGCAAAAAGCGTTGCCAGTCCTCATCGCCAAGGCTGCTTGCAAGGTCTTCACAGCCTTCAAATTCATGTAGCGAGGCTTTGATGGCCTCGATCAGATGGGCATCATCACTTTCGCGAATATAGTGGCCATTGAGATTTTCGAGTTTTTTGAAATCAAAACGGGCGGCAGATTTGCCAATATTTTCAAGACCAAACCAGTCGATCATCTGCGCGGTGGAAAAGATTTCCTCATCGCCATGGCTCCAGCCCAGACGCACCAGATAGTTGCGCAGGGCTTCGGGTAGGTAGCCCATGGCACGATAGGCTTCAACGCCAAGTGCGCCGTGTCGTTTTGACAGCTTGGCCCCGTCAGCCCCATGGATCAGGGGAATATGTGCGAAAACGGGCGGCGTCCACCCCAAAGCTTCATAAATCTGCGCCTGCCGGGCGGCATTGGTTAGATGGTCGTCGCCCCGGATGATGTGGGTGATGCCCATATCGTGATCATCGACTATGACGGAAAGCATATAGGTGGGGGAGCCATCAGAGCGCAGCAAAATGAGGTCATCCAGGTCTTTGTTGGCAAAACGGATATCGCCCTGCACACGGTCCTTGATGATTGTATCGCCTTCATCCGGGGCCTTGAAACGCACAACCGGCTTGATATTATCAGGAGCAAGGGCTGGATCACGCTCGCGCCACATACCATTATAGCCCGGTTTTTTGCCCTTGGCCCGCGCGTCTTCACGCATTTTGGTGAGCTCTTGCGGCGAGCAATAGCAATGATAGGCTTTGCCCTCACGCAACAGCTGTTCGGCAATTTCGCGATGGCGATCAGCGCGTTGGTGCTGATAGACGGGCTCATCAGACCAGTTGATCCCCAGCCATTTCATGCCATCAAGGATGGCATCAATGGCCTTGGTGGTTGAGCGGGTGCGATCTGTGTCCTCGATGCGCAACAACATCTGTCCGTTATGAGATTGTGCATAAAGCCAATTGAACAAGGCGGTTCGGGCGCCACCAATATGCAAGAAACCCGTCGGCGAGGGAGCAAATCTGGTGATTACTTTTTGCGTCATGTCTTGTCCTTGAGCTGATCATGTGAGAGCGTTGGCGGGCGTTGCCGGGAATGAAGAGAAGTGAAATTCTACCCCAAAACCGCAAGAGTGGCATAAATAACCAGTATCAGGTGCAGGAGCAAGCCTATTTCGGAACAGGCCTACCAGTATGAACAGGCACCAGGTGCTATTGAACGAGCGGTCATTTTTTTCAAGCGTCACAAGCGCCAGTTTGCTGAGCGTGAAGATGGGCGTTTGTTTCTGTGGCTTCCGGTCTTTTTGAGCCTTGGAATTGGTGGTTATTTCTCGATGCCTCGCGAACCGGGAGGGGGCGAGCTGTTTTTTCTGGTCGTGTTTTTTTTGGGCTGTGCTGGAGCTCATTGGGCTTTTTTCAGACAGCTGGCGACCCCGGTGGTGATTGTCGCGATTGCGAGCGGTTTTGTGTTGGCGAAAGTTCGGACGGAAAGTGTAAGAGCCCCTATCATCGCCAAGGCCAAAGGTAGTTATTGGGTGGAGGGGAAAATTGAAAAGCTGGTCCTGTTGCCAGGGGAGAAAAAACGTCTGATTCTTGTTGATCTGTCCATATCCCGACTAAAGCGCCATCAGACACCGGCGCGGATCAGAATTGTCTCGCGCATCAAGGGAAACCCTCTTTATATTGGCTCACGGGTGAAATTGAAGGCTGTGCTGAGACCGCCGCCTGGTCCCGTTCGCCCGCAAGGTTTTGATTTCGCTCGTCAGTCCTGGTTTGCACAAGTCGGGGCTGTGGGGTTTGCGATTTCAAAGATCGAGCTGGCGGGCGAGCAGCCAGCAATTGGCATTGGTGCGCGCATTGAACGTTTTCGGCAATTAGTCGCTGGTAAAATCAGAGCTGTGATTTCTGGTCCCGGGGCTGAAGTTTCTGTGGCGCTGATTGTGGGCGAAAAGCGTTCGATTGACAAAGAGGTGCTGGCGTCAATCCGGGCGGCGGGGCTGGCTCATATGCTGGCCATATCGGGGATGCATATGGCGCTGGTTTCGGGGACAACATATTGGGTCTTTCGAGCCTTTCTGGCGTTGTCATCGACACTGGCCCTTTTGTTCGATGTACGAAAAATAGCGGCTGTACTGGCGATTGGCGTGGCCGGGGGCTATTTGCTGTTATCGGGTATGAGCATTTCGACACTGCGCGCCTTTATTATGGTATCCATCATGTTTGTCGCCATTCTTTTGGGGCGACGGGCTCTAAGCTTGCGCAACGTATCTGTAGCGGCCTTGTTGATCCTGGTTTTTCGACCTGAAAGCCTGCTTGATGTTGGCTTTCAAATGTCTTTTGCTTCAGTTATTGCGCTGGTTTCTTTTTACGAAGCTTATGTGCGCAATGAGCTTAAAGAGAGAAGCGAATTGGTTGTGGTTCGAGCAATCGACCGGTTCTGGACAGGCCTAAAAGGCATTTTTCTGACGACACTGGTTGCTGGACTGGCCGTTGCCCCGATTGCCATCTATCATTTTCATCATATCACCACTTATTCTGTGGTTGGAAATTTGCTGGCGATGCCGGTCTTGACGATGCTGGTCATGCCGATGGCGCTGGTCGGGCTGGTTGCGATGGTTTTTGACTTGCACGCCTTGCCGTTGCATCTGATGGGGCAGGGCAATTCACTTATTATCACGATTGCGCAGATGGTTGCGGGTTTTACCGATGCGCGGGTCAATGTGGGGACGATCAGCCTGTCTGCGTTTCTCATCATTTTGTCTGGCGGTCTGTGGCTCTGTTTGTGGAAATCCTTCTATCGCTATTTTGGTCTGCTGGTCATTTTAACCGGAATTGCCCTTTCCCCCTTTCACGACACGCCGTTTTTGCTGATTGAGCGCGACGGCAAAAACATTGTGCTGATTGATAAAAATAAAACCATGTGGCCTATGTCCTGGCGCGTCGCGCGCTATAGCCTGGATCGTTGGAAAAGCGCCTATGGGGCTTCGACCCAGACTAAAAAGCAGCGGGCAGCAAGAAAAGCGGCGGCTAGGCAGAGCCAAACGAAACGCGGCTGGCGCTGTGAATTATATGGCTGCACAGCTAAAACAAACGGCTTACTGGTGGCCTATAGCCGGCACCCAGGAACTCTTGTCGAAGATTGCGCCAATGCTGATATTCTTGTTGCGAGCTATCCGGTTCCCAAAAACTTTATCGAATGTCAAAACGCCAAGCTGGTGATTGATAAAAGAGCTTTAAAACGAAATGGTTCTTATGCCGTTTATTCAAGGAACGGGCAGATCAATATTTTCAATGCCCGTCAAATCAGAGGTGAACGCCCCTGGAGCGTTCACAATTAAAATGCGCGAGACCTAATAGTTGCGCATCAAACCAATCAAGCGGCCCTGCACGACGACCTGATCGGGGCCATAAATGCGGGTTTCATAGGCAGGGTTGGCAGCTTCAAGGGCGATGCGATTGCCCTTGCGGCGCAGTTTTTTCAAGGTGGCTTCTTCTTCTTCGACAATATAGGCGACGACGATATCGCCATTTTCAGCCGAGCCGGTTTTATGAATGATCACCGTATCGCCATCAAGAATACCGGCATTGATCATTGAATCCCCCTTGACCTCCAGAGCGAAATGCTCACCTTTTGCAACCATTTCGGGGGGCACAATCACGCTGCGGCTTTTTTCCTGAATGGCGCTAATGGGGACACCGGCGGCTATGCGTCCCATAAGGGGCACGCTCGTTCCGGTTTTTGAGGTGCCTCCCCCTTTTTGAAACGCGCTGACCCTGCCCGAACCGGCCTCCTCAGCTCTTTCAGGAACAACGGATTCTGGCAATTTAACAATTTCGAGGGCGCGTGCACGATGAGCCAGCCGCTTGATAAAACCACGCTCTTCAAGCGCTGTAATGAGGCGGTGAATGCCCGATTTTGATTTAAGGTTCAAAGCCTCTTTCATCTCTTCAAAGGAAGGAGAAACACCTTTCTCGCTGATGCGCTGGTGAATAAACATCAAAAGGTCTTTTTGCTTTTGGGTCAACATTGAAAAGGCTCCTTGTCTGGCGCAATAATTACAGGCGTACAAATCATGAACACACAATAGCTGTTCCGATTGTGTTCTGCAAGCATTTTCGACCAAAATATTCAATTGGCAACAAAAGAGCCCGATTTCCCCCCATGTTTTTCCAGTAATCTGACTTCGCTGATAACCATATCCCGGTCCACTGCTTTCAGCATGTCATAGAGGGTCAGGCAGGTGGCGCTGACGGCGGTCAGGGCTTCCATTTCGACACCGGTTTTACCCGAAACACTGGTGGTTGCGGTGACGGTAAAGCCCGGCAGATCGGGCGTTGGATCGATCTCCACCACAACTTTGGTCAGGCCCAGCGGGTGGCACAAGGGGATGAGATCTGATGTCTTCTTGGCGGCCATGATCCCAGCGATACGGGCAGTTGCAATGACATCGCCTTTTTTGGCTTTGCCCTCGATAACGAGCTGCAGGGTTGCGGGCAGCATTTTGATCTGTCCTGTGGCGGTGGCTGTTCTTTTGGTGACCTGCTTGTCGCCCACATCGACCATATGAGCTTCACCCTTGGCGTTGAGATGAGACAAGTTTTTTGTACTCATGATGAAAAAGCACCTCCAAGTAAGGTTTGTGTTGCCGTCTCGACATCTTGTTGGCGCATCAGACTTTCCCCGACCAGAAAGGTTTTGACCCCGATCGCTGGGGTTTTTCCCATGTCTATATGTGCTAGTTCCTGAACGTCTTCAGAAGTGAAAATCCCGGATTCGGCAACGATGATTGACCCTTCAGGGATAAGAGGCGCCAATTGTTTTGTGGTTTCAAGGCTTGTTTCAAAGGTCTTCAGGTTGCGGTTATTGATGCCGATCATGTCGTTCTTTGTCAGCGCCAGCGCCCGTTCCAGTTCGGGTTTGTTGTGGATCTCGATGAGCACATCCATATTGAGCTTATAGGCCGTATCGATCAACTCATTGGCCAGCCCGTCATCGGTACAGGCCATGATCAGCAATATGGCGTCAGCGCCCCAGACACGGGCTTCATAGACCTGATAGGGGTCAATCATGAAATCCTTGCGCAGCACGGGTAGAGCACAGGCGGCACGCGCTTCGCGCAGAAAATCAGGGTGTCCCTGAAAGGAGGGCGTGTCGGTCAGAACAGAAAGGCAGGTTGCGCCGCCTTGTTCATAGGCTCTGGCGAGTGCGGCAGGGGCAAAGGTTTCCCGGATCAGGCCTTTCGAAGGGCTGGCTTTCTTGATTTCGGCGATGAGGGCGAACCGGCCTTTGCTGATTTTATCAAGGATGGCTGATCGAAAAGGGCGCAAGGTCGGAGCCGCTCCGATTTGTTGCTCCAGCTCATTCAGGGGGCTGTTGGCTTTGGCCAGCGCGACCTCTTCCTTTTTATAGGCGACGATTTTATCAAGTATATCTAACATTGTGGTCGCCTAGCTGTTGGAGGTTGCAATCAGTTGATCCAGTGCAGTTTGAGCTGCGCCGCTGTCAATGGCGGCGGCGGCGAGCTGCGCACCTTGCTTGATGTTTTGAGCTTTGTTGGCCACCACCAGCGCGGCGCCGGTGTTGAGCTGGACAATATCGCGAAACGCACCCGCTTTGCCCGACAAAACATCAAGAATGGCGTCGGCGTTCTGGCGGGCATCACCGCCCAACAGATCATCAGGCGAAGCGCTGGCAAGCCCCGCATCTTGCGGCGTGATGGTGAATTGCGTAATCTCGCCGTCTTTTAACTGGGCGACGAAATTACTGCCAGTGGTCGTCAATTCGTCAAGGCCATCAGAGCCATGCACGACCCAGGCACTTGTCGCACCCAGATTTTTCAGCACATGGGCCAGAGGTTCAACCCATTGGTCAGAGAACACGCCAAGCAATTGCGCTTTGGCTCCGGCAGGGTTGGTGAGGGGGCCAAGCAGGTTGAATATGGTGCGGGTGCCAAGCGCCAGCCGGGCGGGCATCACATGTTTCATGGCGCTGTGATGGCTTTGTGCAAACATGAAACCGACATTGGCTTTTTCTATGCAGGCGCTGACCTGTTCCGGCGTGACGCCAAGATTGACACCTAGTACTTCAAGCACATCGGCGGCCCCGGATTTCGAGGAAATAGAGCGATTGCCATGCTTGGCAACGGGCACATCACAGGCGGCCAGAACAAAGGAAACGCAGGTCGAAATATTATAGGTGCCTTTGGCATCGCCGCCGGTGCCGCATACGTCAACAGCGTTGGCTGGTGCTGAAACCGGGGTGGCCTTGGCGCGCATGGTGGTGGCCGCACCAGTGATTTCTTCGATCGTTTCGCCGCGCACCCGAAGCGCCATTAAAAAACCGGCGATCTGGCCCTCGCTGGCCTCGCCCGACATCATTAAATCGAAGGCTTTGGAGGCTTCAGTGGCGCTAAGACTGGTGCCATCGGCGACTTTGTTGATAAAGCTTTTCATGTCGGGCATAGGTTTCGTCTTCTCTTGAAATAAGGGTCTAACTGATCGCCTTTTAACTTATTGTCATGGCGGGGCGTTTGAAATTTAATTTCGGTGGTTTTTTGCTCTTGATCCCGGCCAGTTTGAGAAAGTTGGACAAGAGCTGGTGGCCGTGCTCGGAGGCGATGCTTTCGGGGTGAAATTGCACGCCATAAATAGGGCGCTCAATGTGTTCCATGCCCATGATCAGGCCGTCTTTGGTGCGGGCGGTCACTTGCAGGCCATCGGGCAGGCTGTTTTCATCAACAATCAAGGAATGATAGCGCGTCGCCACAAAGGGCGAGGGCAGGTCTTTAAATATGCCTTTGCCTCCATGAGTGATTTTTGACATTTTGCCATGCATCAGCTGCGGGGCACGAATGACCTTGCCGCCAAAGGCCTGAGCGATGCTTTGATGGCCAAGGCAAACCCCCATAATTGGCAGATCTACAGGCGCTTTTTTGATGAGCTCAACAGTAATGCCTGCTTCATTGGGGGTGCAGGGACCGGGCGAAAGCACAACGGCTTTGGGTTTTGCGGCCAATAGGTCTTTGACGCTGATCGCATCATTGCGATGGACGCTGACCTCACTGCCGAGCTCCCCCAGATAATGCACGAGATTATAGGTGAAACTGTCATAATTATCGATGAGCGTGATGTTGGCCATAAGGTCTATTCTCGGGGTGTTTTGGGGTCTTTGTCTGGTTGCAAATTCTGAGGCTGTCCAGCGCGCTTATGAGGCCAGCTGTTTGGGTGTCGCCAGATATATCAGCTTGCCACTGCTCTTGCCAATTTTTTTCCACTTGGTGGCTTTCGAACTGATGGAGGTAAAGGTACCGGTGGGATATTTCTCCCCCAGCAAGGCCAGATCCTCTTTATCACCAGTGTTGGCCAGCATGTGCGCCAGCATGTGCAGGCCGGGATTGTGGCCAATGATCATGATATGGGCGTGCGCGGCACCATGGTCCGCGAGTAGCGAAATAATAGTGCTTGGAGAGGCCAGATAAAGACGGTTTTCAACAATCAATTCCGCATCGCTTTGCCAGTTGCCCTGCAATTTTTTCAAGGTCTGGCGCGCCCGCTTTGCCGCAGAACAAATGATCAGATCCGGGGCAATGGCGTTGTCCTCAAGCCAGCTGCCCAGCCGTTGCGCCTGCCGCTTGCCACGCTCATTCAATGGCCGGTCAATATCGCGCAAAGACGCATCACCCCAGCTTGATTTGGCATGGCGGACGATGGACAGGGTGAGCATGATCGTTTCCCTTGTTATGCGGTTAAAACTGCTAGCGCAGTTTGCCCTCGCCGAACCGAGCCGGTCTGGCAGGCGGGCATTTTGACAGACAGTTCTGGGGCAAGTCCCTAACGGTGCTAAGTTTAGATATTTCTATCCGTCATTCCCGCCTTCGCGCACTAGTGTCCGGTTAAGGGGTTTGCACTCTTGGAAAAGGGTAGAGTTGCCAATCTTTTGGAGTAAAGTCAGGTTATCAAGACTTGATTTTACAAGAAAGGCAACTCTGATGTTCAGATCTAGC
>JAKIUO010000032.1 GCA_021647535.1 Hyphomicrobiaceae bacterium | reverse complement strand
AGCATTTCCGCAGCAGAAAATGCTCACCATTTTGATGCAGCGCATAAAGGCACAAAGCCCGTAAAAGGCGCGGCAAAAGCCGCCGTTCGAACCCCCAGACATCAACCCTCAACGCATGCCCAAAGTTAAAATCAACCAACCGCCGTAAACCCGGCCAATTCCGCTCGCCCAACAAAATCATCCGGAGTCGGGTGAATAATTGGGGTTAGAATAACCATCGAGATATACTGGAAGGCTAGTTTCCGGAAAAGTGCGAGGCTGGTTTGCAATCTCTCACTATATGTCGATTCAATACTCCAAAAAACTCATAACCACATGATAATAAGTATGGAAAACTATTGGCTCGATTTTTGCTTCATAGTTAACAAAATGATAAAAATTATTTTTCACCAGAGCATTTCGTTTGGAGTGACGAGGCAGAGTGAAATGGGGACGTGGTCGCTATGTGACGAGGAGTGTGTGCTGATGGAGCTGAAAAAAATTTCCAGAGCGTGGGCAATGGAGAGTGCTGGAGCATCTATAACGAATATTGGCAATTTTTTCTTGCGGGCGTCTCTGGCCCGAGAAATTACGCTTATGCTCTGCATCAAAGTGCTCGCACTTTTTCTGATGTCGTACCTGTTTTTTGGCGCAGCACATCGGACCGCTGTCTCTCCCGAAACTATTAGTCAACATTTATTGTCGCAATAAACTGAAAGAGTATCATGATTGAGTCTGTCGTAGATCTGTCGCGCTTGCAATTCGCTATTACCGCGCTCTATCACTTCCTTTTTGTACCGTTGACGATTGGCCTGTCCGTGCTTCTGGTGATCATGGAAACCGTTTATGTCATGACGGGGCGGGTGATCTGGAAGGATATGGTCAAATTCTGGGGGGTGTTGTTCGGCATCAATTTCGCCATGGGTGTCGCCACAGGGATTACGATGGAATTCCAGTTCGGCACCAACTGGGCTTATTTTTCTCATTATGTCGGCGATGTTTTCGGGGCGTTGCTGGCTATGGAAGGGCTGATGGCTTTCTTTCTGGAGGCGACCTTTGTTGGCCTGTTTTTCTTTGGCTGGGATCGTTTGTCCAAGGTCGGGCATTTGTTCGTCACTGCCATGGTGGCGCTGGGTTCGAACTTTTCGGCTCTGTGGATTTTGATCGCCAATGGCTGGATGCAAAATCCCGTGGGAGCAGAATTCAATCCCGAAACCATGCGTATGGAATTGACTGATTTTTACGCCGTTCTGTTCAATGACATTGCTCAGGCAAAATTTGTCCACACGGTCTCGGCAAGCTATGTCACCGGTGCGATTTTTGTGCTAGCGATCAGCGCGTTTTACCTGCGCAAGGATCGCCATAGAGAGTTTGCCAAACGCTCAATGACAGTCGCCGCCAGTTTTGGACTGGCCTCTGCATTGTCTGTTGTCCTTCTTGGGGATGAGTCGGGATATGCGGCGACCGAACATCAACGTATGAAGCTGGCGGCGATTGAGGCCGAATGGGAAACTCATCCCGCTCCGGCTGGCTTTAACGTTTTCGCCATTCCCGACATGGAGGCGCGGAAAAATACCTATGAAGTGAAAGTCCCCTATGTATTGGGATTGATTGCCACGCGCAGCCTGAGCAAGGAAGTTCCAGGTATTTTTGACCTTGTGAAAGGGGCGGAAGCCAATGTGCATCGAGGCTTGCGCGCCTATGGTGCCTTGCAAGAGTTGCGGAAAAACAGAAAAGACAAAGCAGCGGCCAAGATAATGAAGGAAGATGGCAAGTTTCTGGGATACGCGCTTTTACTTAAAAAATATCGACCCGATATTGAAAATGCGACGGCAAAGCAAATAGAGGCTGTCACCTGGGATACTGTGCCAAATGTACCTGTTCTTTTCTGGTCTTTCCGGATCATGGTCGCGTTGGGGATGTTCTTCATTCTTTTGTTTGGGATTGCTTTTTTCCTTGCGGCCCGCCGAACGCTGGACAAGCACCGGATTTTTCTTTGGGTCGCGTTTTTATCGCTGCCACTGCCGTGGATTGCTGCTGAACTGGGGTGGGTCGTTGCGGAGTATGGTCGTCAGCCTTGGATCATTGAAGGGATATTGCCGACCTTTTTGGGGGTCTCGAATGTGGAGTCAAGTCAGCTTATATTTTCCATCGCGGGCTTTGTGATTTTTTATACGGCTCTTGCTGTCGTCGATGTCTATCTGATGACGAAATATATTCGTCGAGGCCCGGACAGCTATCTTGGTCACAACACAGATGAGAGGGCCAAGGTTGTTAGAAAATTGGTCGAGCCTGCGCCCCAACCTGCTGAATAGTAATGACTGGAAATGATCATGACACCGCCAATTGACTATGAAACGATGAAACTGATCTGGTGGCTCCTTCTGGGGGTGTTGCTGATCGGTTATGCTGTAACAGATGGTTTCGACATGGGAGTTGGCGCTTTGTTGCCTTATGTCGGGCGAACCGATGAAGAGCGCCGCCTGGTGATCAATAGTGTCGGGCCGGTTTGGGAAGGAAATCAGGTTTGGCTGGTATTGGGGATAGGGGCAATATTCGCCGCCTGGCCTGCCGTTTATGGGACAGCCTTTTCCGGCTTTTACACGGCGATGTTCTTTATCCTTGTGCCGTTTATTATCCGGCCCGTGAGTTTTGTCTACCGCTCTAAAAATCCCAATACAAGCTGGCGCAATTTCTGGGACTGGGGGCTTTTCATAAGCGGTGTTGTGCCGGCCTTTATGTTTGGTCTGTTGATGGGCAATATCCTTCAGGGGTTCCCGTTTCACTTTACTGTGGACATGCGGGCGGTTTTTGGGGGAAGTTTTTTTGAGCTGTTCAATCCGTTTGCGCTTCTTGCCGGAATGATTTCCCTTGCCATGACAGTACAGCATGGCGCGGCCTGGTTGGTGGTCAAAACCGACGGGGCTGTGCAGTGCAGGTCAAAGCGTTTGGGGATGCTGGCTGGTTTGCTGGCGACAGCTTTGTTTCTATTTGCCGGTCTGGCGGTCTGGTCAGGGTGGGTCGGTGGATACATTATCAAATCAGGCATTGATCCAAATGGCCCCGCCATACCTCTAGCAAAAACAGTTATTCGCTCTGCACATGCCTGGACTGATAATTTTGGGAAATATCCGCTGATGTGGATCGCACCGCTCACCGGAGTGCTTGGCCTCTTTTTCGCGGCAATTCTGGTGCGTTTTGGAAAGGGAAAGCTGTCTCTTTTTGTGAGCGGTCTGGGAATTGCCGGAGTGATTTCCACACAGGGCCTGGCGATGTTCCCGTTTATTTTGCCCTCATCAAGCTACCCCGGCTCAAGCCTGACGGTATGGGATAGCTCATCCAGTCACTTAACACTTTTTATCATGCTGATCGCAACTATTATCTTTATGCCGCTTATTTTGATCTACACCTCATGGGTCTATTACATCATTCGCGGCAAGGTGAACCTCGAAACCCTTTTGGGCAGCAAAGAATCTTATTGATATCGGTCAAAGCCGATAAAGGAGCCTTTAAATATGTGGTATTTTTCCTGGATACTGGGCCTCGGACTGGCCATGACTTTTGCCATCCTCAATGCCATGTGGCTTGAACTCATGACCGATCAGGAAGATGACGAAAAATAGCGCTCGCGCTTATTTTAACCCGATATTTGCGGCGCACCGGCTATTCTTCCGGCGCGCTATTTTGCAGATGCTGTTGTGCAAATAATTTTGGACGCTCGAACTCAGCACTTCCCTTTTGATTAATGCATTTCTTAAAATAATAATGTTGCGGCACCGGAAAGTTTGTTTCCGATGGGTCGTTTTTATCGGTTGATCATCTCCCGACATTCGCTACATGAAATCCTATGAAATGACATTAACACACTGTAAAATAACGATTAAATTAACTGGCACAATACTTGCTGATTAGTTAACGTAATGGGTGAACAGTCAGGCTCGCCCTTCAGCTAAAAATGTAAACTCGGAGGAGGGGGAGACGATCTATGCACGAAACTTTCTATGAGGTCATGCGCCGGCAGGGGATTACCCGTCGTAGCTTCTTGAAATATTGTTCGCTGGCTGCCGCCGCACTTGGGCTTGGACCAAGCTTTGCGCCAACGATTGCTCACGCGATGGAAACCAAGCCGCGTATTCCGGTTTTATGGCTGCATGGTCTTGAATGTACCTGCTGTTCTGAAAGCTTTATCCGCTCAGCGCATCCGCTTGCAAAAGACGTTATTCTTTCGATGATTTCGCTGGATTATGACGACACTATCATGGCCGCTGCTGGTCAGCAGGCTGAAGCGATCATTGAAGAGACCATTGAAAAATATGATGGCAACTTCATTCTGGCTGTTGAAGGTAATGCACCACTCAATCAAGATGGAATGTCCTGTATCATTGCTGGCAAACCATTTGTCGAGCAGTTGACACATGTCTCCAAGCACGCCAAGGCGATTATCTCGTGGGGCTCTTGCGCTTCATGGGGGTGTGTTCAGGCCGCGAGACCAAACCCGACACGGGCGACGCCCACCCATATGGTTCCAGGGATTGCTGACAAGCCGATTATCAAAGTACCGGGTTGTCCACCCATTGCTGAAGTTATGACTGCGGTGATCACCTATATCCTGACTTTTGAGAAACTACCTTCACTGGACCGTCAGGGCCGACCGAAAATGTTCTACTCGCAACGTATTCATGACAAATGTTATCGTCGTCCGCATTTCGATGCTGGTCAGTTTGTTGAAGAGTTCGATGATGAGGGTGCCAAAAAGGGTTACTGTCTTTACAAGGTCGGTTGCAAAGGTCCAACGACTTATAATGCCTGTTCGACAATACGCTGGAATGGTGGATTGTCCTTCCCCATTCAGGCAGGTCATCCCTGCATTGGCTGTTCGGAAGATGGCTTCTGGGACAAAGGCGACTTCTACGAACGACTAACGGACATTCATGGTTTTGGAATTGAAGCAAACGCTGACGAAATTGGCGGAACGGCTGCCAAGGTTGTTGCGGGGGCTACAGCAGTTCATGCCGGTGCCAGTGTTGTCAAAAGAGTGATGCAGAAGGGGGATGCTGAATAATGGCAATTATAAATACACCAAACGGGTTTACACTTGATACCAGCGGTCAACGATACGTCGTTGATCCGATCACCCGTATCGAGGGTCACATGCGCATCGAGACGAATATCGATAGTGATAATATCATTCGCAATGCGGTTTCCACTGGCACCATGTGGCGCGGGCTGGAAGTTATTCTCAAGGGGCGTGATCCACGCGATGCCTGGGCCTTTGTGCAGCGCATCTGTGGAGTTTGCACCGGTACCCATGCTCTGACATCTGTTCGTGCTGTTGAAGATGCTGTTGGGATCGACATCCCCGAAAACGCAAACTCTATTCGCAATATCATGCAGTTGTCTTTGCAGATCCATGACCATCTTGTGCATTTTTACCATCTTCATGCGCTGGACTGGGTTAATCCCATCAACGCCATGAAGGCTGATCCAAAGGCAACCTCGGCGTTGCAGCAAAAGATTTCACCTCATCATCCCATGTCATCGCCAGGCTATTTTCGCGATGTGCAGACAAGGGTGAGAAAATTTCTTGAAAGTGGTCAGCTTGGCCCGTTCAAGAATGGTTACTGGACCAATCCGGCCTATAAATTGCCGCCGGAAGCTGATCTGATGGCGCTGACGCATTATCTTGAAGCGCTTGACTTCCAGAAGGAAATCATGACCACTCGGACAATATTTGGTGGTAAGGATACGCATCCGAACTGGCTGGTGGGTGGCGTGCCTTGTGCTATTAACATTGATGGAGATCTGGCGGCCGGTGCTCCGATTAATATGGAGCGCCTCAACTACGTGCAAGGCGTTGTGGACCGGACAATCACCTTTATCGACAATGTTTATATCCCTGATATTCTGGCCATTGGTTCATTCTACAAGACGTGGCTCTATGGTGGTGGTATCTCCGGCAAAAGTGTTTTGGCTTATGGCGATATCCCCGACAAGGCCAATGATTATTCAGCAAGCAATCTGATGATGCCGCAAGGGGCGATTATCAATGGTGACCTGACCAAAGTTCATCCAATTGATCTGCGTGACCCAGAGGAGATTCAGGAATTTGCACCTCATTCATGGTACAAATATGAGGATGATTCCAAAGGTCTGCATCCTTGGGATGGCACCACCGTGCCAAACTATGACCTCGGGCCAAATTTCAAGGGCACGAAAACCAATATTATCAATCTGGATGAAAATGCTAGATATTCATGGGTCAAGGCACCGCGCTGGAAGGGCCATGCCATGGAGGTGGGGCCATTGGCTCGTTATGTTGTTGGCTATGTTCAGGGGCATGAGGAGTGGACAGAGCAGATCAAGTTTGTTCTCAAAACTCTCGACCTTCCGGTTGAAGCCTTGTTCTCGACGCTTGGACGTACAGCAGCTCGCGCGATGGAAGCGCAATGGGCAGCCCACAAGCAGAAATATTTCCTTGAAAAACTGATCAGGACTATCAAAAACGGCGACAGTTCAACGGCCAATATGGAAAAAGTTGATCCCAAAACCTGGCCAAGCGAAATCAAAGGGGTTGGGTTTAGTGAAGCCCCTCGTGGTGCTCTTGGTCACTGGATCAAGATCAAGAATACACGCATCGATAATTACCAGTGTGTTGTTCCAAGTACCTGGAATGCGTCGCCGCGTGACAATGAAGGGAATATCGGTGCTTTTGAAGCCTCGTTGATGAACACCAAGGTTGAGCGTCCTGAAGAGCCCGTAGAGATCCTGCGAAACATTCATAGCTTTGATCCGTGTATGGCCTGCTCAACGCATGTCATGTCGGAAGAGGGCGAAGAGATCGTCTCGGTCAAGGTGCGATAAGGGGAACCATAATGAAATATTCAAAAATAAGCGCGGTTAGTGCCGCAACGATCCTGTCTGTCGGTTTAATGACAAGCCCCACGCTGGCTCATACCGGTGGACATGGGACCGGTATGATGATGGGGCTTGCCCATCCTCTTCTTGGTCTTGACCACTTACTAGCCATGTTGGCGGTTGGTTTATGGGCTGCCATGCGGCCTGCCAAGATGGCATGGCAGGGGCCAATGGTCTTCCTTGCGATGATCCTTGTTGGCGCTGTGCTTGGCATAAGCGGACTGGCATACTCCGCTGTCGAGCCGGGCATTCTGGCTTCAGTTGTCTTGCTGGGATTGATGGTGGCCACTGGTCGCCATCTACCCGCCAGTGCCGGGTTAGCAGCAATCGCTGTGTTTGCCATGATGCACGGGCAGGCCCATGGTCTTGCTGCCGGTGAAGGCTCCGGTCTGGGCTTTGTTGCTGGCATGCTGGCAATGACGGCTGGTTTGCACTTGCTTGGTTACGGGCTTGGCAAGCGGCTTCATCAGTTTAAATATGGTGCCTGGGTTGCAGGCAGCGTTATCGCTGCTGGTGGTCTTGCCCTCATCACAGCTTAGGAGGGTATAATGTCTGATACACCAACAACTCCAGAGGCTCTGGCGGCCGCTCAGCAGGCTGCTGCTGCTGCTCAGCGGGCCGTCTCAGCATCCGCTCCGGCACCTAAAGTAGATAGAACCCATGTCGTTGAAGAAAGTTATATCTATGAAGCGCCGGTCAGAATCTGGCATTGGGTAAACGCCTTTGCCATACTTGCCTTGAGCATTACGGGATATCTTATTGCTTCACCCTTACCGAGTGTGCCGGGAGAAGCTAGTGATAATTTCCTCATGGGCTATATCCGCTGGATCCATTTCGTCGCAGCTTACACCGTGATTATCGGTTTTGTCTTTCGCATCTGGTGGGCAATTGTCGGCAATAGCCATGCTCACGAAATTTTCATGCCAAGAATATTTAGTCGCCAATTCTGGCATGGCTTCTGGCATGAAATCAAATGGTACGCATTTTTGACCAAGGAGCCCGAGAAGTTTTCTGGACATAATCCATTGGCGGTTATATCCATGCACTTTTTGTTCGTGTGGGGGATCGTTTTCATGATCTTCACCGGCCTCGCTCTTTATGGTGAGGGTACGGGCATGGGAAGCTGGCAATATGAATGGTTCTCAGCATGGCTGATCCCTTTGTTTGGGCAAAGTCAGGATGTGCATACCTGGCATCATATGGGTATGTGGGTGATCATAATTTTTGTCATGATCCATGTCTATGTGGCCATCCGCGAAGACATCATGTCTCGCCAATCGATCATCAGCTCGATGATTTCAGGGTGGCGCATGTTCAAGGATAACAGAACCGATACCAAAGAGTAGAGACCTTTAGGGAGGGGGGCTGGACATTTGGTTTCCCCTCCCTTGGACCCAAACTAAAAACAAAGCCATCCCTCCCTAAACTTGACACCGGGCAATTCCTTCCGCCCGGTGTCATTTTTTATGTGAGGGTTATTTCTTTGCGTTCGTTTTGAACAGGTCTTGTTGGAAATACATGCCCAAAGCGCTCGTTCTGCAAGCATTTATTCCAATAATATGAATGAGAATATCCTATTTGGCACAAGTATTGATTGTTTAGTGGCTCATCCAGCAAGGATGGTATGTAAGTTTCCGGTTAATTGAAACCGTGGAAGAATTCCTTCCATATCTAGTCACGGGCTCTAAAAAACATCGTTGTTTTTCAGGGGTTGAGGTTGAGGTGGGAAGTGGCACGGATATTGCTTAACTATATTAATAAAGGATTAATAAACAGAAAAATGTCTTTGGGAGGAAGGGAAGATGACCACGCAACCGCGCGTGCTGGTGCTCGGTATCGGCAATTTGCTATGGGCTGATGAAGGTTTTGGCGTTCGAACAGTCGAAGAATTCCATCGCCTTTACGAGGTGCCTGAAAATGTCCGTCTGCTGGATGGGGGTACGCAAGGCGTCTATTTGGTTCAAGATGTTCGGGAGGCAGATATTCTTGTTGTCTTTGATGCGGTCGACTATCACTTGACGCCTGGTGCGATGAAGTTGATCGAAGGGGAAGACGTACCTAAATTTCTCGGTGTTAAAAAAATCAGCCTTCATCAAACCGGGTTTCAAGAAGTCCTGGCCATGGCTGAGATGATGGGGGATGCACCGGAGCATTTGTATCTGATAGGGGTGCAGCCGGTGGAGCTGGATGATTTTGGCGGTGGGTTGCGCCCCGAAATCAAGGCGCAGATTGTTCCTGCGATCACTGAAGCGATAAAATATCTCAAAAACCTTGGCATTGTGGTCACAAAACGCTCAGAACCACTCAGAAGAGAAGACACGATCGGCTGTAATATTATGAGCTCGGCTCTTTATGAGAGTGAGCGACCGGATGAAGCGCTGGCCTGCCGTATTGGCGATGAGCGCTTGCTGCGCGATGAAAACTGGCAACCTCCCCAAGACATTGACAAAGAAATTGATGGTTTGCTGTCAGACACTTCGTTGGAGAAGAAATAATGTGTGTTGGCGTTCCCATGCAGATTGTCGAGTGCGGGCTTGGCATGGCTATTTGTGATCATAATGGCGTGAAAAAAGAGATAAATATCATGTTGGTCGGGGAGCAGGAACTGGGCACCTGGGTCTTGGTTTTTATAGATGCTGCCCGCGAGGTGATCCCGGCGTCGGATGCTCTGAAAATAAATGATGCCCTGAAAGCGCTTGATATTGCCATGAGGGGTGGCACGGACATCGACCACCTGTTTGCCGATCTGACGGGAGTTGGTGTTGTGATCGAGCCGGATGCAATTGATCCCGTTTCAAATGTCTCCAATTCATCTGACACGAATTCAACTGACCAAGACAAGGAGCTTAAATAAATGTTCTCTCCCTTATTAGAAGGCATCATTGAGCGCGAAAATTATCCCATTGTTGATGAAGATAATATGGATGAGGTTCTCGCGCAAAGCGGTGATGTGATTTTGTTCATTGCTGGTGAATTCAAGCGACTTGTCGAAGTCAATGATGCGGCGGTTATATTGCCTGAGTTGATCAAAGCTTCCAGAGGGCAGCTTAGTGCTGCGGTTCTTGACCGCAAAAGCGAAACAAAAATACAGTTGCGCTATCGATTTAATGCCTTCCCGGCTTTCGTATTTCTGCGCAATGGCGAATATCTCGGTGTGATCACCAGGGTATTGGACTGGCAGGATTACATGATCGAAATCCCAAAAATTCTGGCTTTGGATCCAACGCCGCCCCCAGCCTATGAGTTTCCTGATGGTTGTGGTGGTCCAACAGAAGCGGAAAAGCCAAACTAGAAAAGCAGGTGAGAAGATGAGCAGTGATACTTGTGTAAAAGAAACAGTTTTAATTCGAGGAGAATGGTTCAATGGCTGATCCAAATGATTACATTCCAGCGGCTTTTGGTCCCGGCAGCCAGGTTGAAACACCTGACGGCGATGAAGGTAAGAAGCTTGAATACATGGAAATGCCGCGCGAGATGGCAACCTTTGAGTTTCCTATCGCTCCAGAACCTGAAGATACGGAGGGTATGAAGGCGGGCAAGGCGAAACTCATGGAAGTGATTGATGTTATTCGGCAGTATAAAGTTGGTGAGCCTGCAAAGGTCGTTGATACATCCGAATTGACTGAGCTTGACCTTGGACTGGTTAATCAGCTGCTTGGAGAAGGTGAGGTATCTATGGTTAGTGGAAGCTCTATACAGGTTCAGGAATCCTATTTTGCTGGGGTCTGGCGCGTGTTGCATTTTGGGGGTGATGGCAAGCTTGTGAAAGACACGATAGAAATTGCGAGCTGGCCAGATGCTGTTGCAGAGCGGGTCTTTGTAGGGGCGCAGGACAATGTTCCTCTTGCCGACATGGACAATCTGCCCGCAGGTGTCTTTAATACCCCGGCTTTGTTGTCGGAGCTGTCGGACAAGGTAAAAATTCGCAAGCCTGGCGATCCTGTGCACAGCATCAATCTGTCTTTGTTGCCGCATACCGAGGAAGACCTTGTTTATCTCAATGATATGCTGGGCAAGGGCGATACCATCATCTTGTCCCGAGGTTATGGTAATTGCCGAGTCTCCAGCACTAAAACCGAAAATGTCTGGTGGGTGCAATATTATAATTCGCAGGATGCGCTTATTCTCAATACGCTGGAGATTATTGATATTCCCGAAGTGGTTTGTGCCGCTCAAGAAGATATCGAGGATAGCGCCGAACGGCTCGAAGAAATCATGGAGCTTTATCAATAATGGATGCACCACCCGATTTCCCAGATGGTTCCTATGGCGGTGACGACAAGAAGCTCTCAGATGATACTGTGCTGGAGTGTAAAATATGCTGGCATGTTTACAAACCAGAGGAGGGGGATGACTATTGGCAGATCCCCGCTGGGACGCCGTTCTCAAAATTGCCTGATCACTGGAGTTGTCCCAATTGTGACGCTGCAAAAGCTGGTTTCATGGTGATAGAAAGGTCGGATATCGAAAGTGACAGTTGAGAGCGACAAAGACATGTGTGAGCTATTAGTCGAGCATTATTCAATGGTCGAGACGACCAGAATGGACGGCGTGCCAATCCTCAATAACACACTGTCGGTTGCCGCAATCGGATTTGAAGAATTTGGCGACTTTCGTTTGGGCATCATGCTGACACCCTGGTTCATGAACCTGATGCTGTTGCCAAAAAACGAAGAGGTGATCGACACCAAGGAGCAAAAATTCGGCTCAACTCAACACCATGCTCTGCCGAGCGGGCAATTTGCGTTTATTGTTGGCCATGAAGAAGAGCTTGGCCCCTACTTGTCCTGCTCCTTGTTTTCGCCGGTTTTCGAGTTTGAAGATCAAGAAGCCTTTGAGCAAACTGCACAGGCTGTTCTTGGTGAGGTGTTGACGCCAGCAGTAGAAAAAAGTGATGAGGAACTTGACGAGGATGAGTTGGCTGAAGTTGAAATGCGCGAACTCTGGGCGGGGCGAAAACCCGAGCCAGAACCGGTCGTGCAAGAAGAAGGGGCAGAGGGGAGTGATCCCAACGCTAAGGACGTGAAGAAGGAAGATGAGCGCCCAGTTCGAAAACTGCCAACCATGTCGTCGCAAATGAGCAGACGCGACGTGTTGCGCGGTTTGAAAGCGCCAGAAGACGAGCCCGAGATAGAAAAACACAAACAGAAAGAACCTTCATGATTGCGGAAGGGAAAATCACCATTGATCTTGCCCGCCAGCACGGCGACCCTTGTGCAAAGGTCACAATTCGCTCTAACAGGCGGTCGGATATTGGCAAGGTTTTATGTGGCCGCTCGCCACAAGAAGCGCTGTCTTTGTTGCCGATGATCTTCAGTGTTTGTGGCAAGGCGCATATATCTGCTGCTAGTGGGGCGCTGCGTTCGCTTGGATTAAATGAGGGGCTTGAGGACGTGGCTGGGCAAATCGTGGTGCTTGGCGAAAATGCCCGCGAACATCTTTTGCGGGTGATCCTTGGCTGGAGCGGTGATCGCCCTGAACTCATCGCTCAAATTCCTGTCGCTCAGGTCATGTCTTTGGTTGCAGAACTAACGCAAGAGATGAGTCTCAACGGGGTGAGCGATATAGATGCGGTTTCCAGGATTGCTTCAAATCTTTCTGACCTTCTGGAAACACACCTTTTTTCCTGTCCTCCCGAACAGTGGTTGCAACTGCAAACATTTGCGGATCTTGAGTGTTGGGCAAGGACTGGTGAGACGATTGCAAGTCAGTATATTGATGGGATTTGTCAACAAAACTGGCAGTCAGTTGGAGCAGCTTCGACAAAGTTCCTCCCTCCTTTGCCTCTGGACGAGTTGCGCCAGAAAATGCACAATAGGGATGGCGATAGCTTCATAATTCAACCCGAATGGAACGGCTTGAATTATGAAACCGGCCCACTGTCGCGCTGCCACTCGCACGCTCTTGTTGCCAGTATCATTGATGAATATGGCACCGGACTTCTTGCGCGTAATATTGCGCGATTGGTCGAACTTGCGGGGATACCACAAGCCCTTGCTGAGTTGGCAACGGAGCTCACCAACAAGAACGTTAAGAGGCAAGAACAACGCCAAGACATGATTACTGGTATTCGCGGTGTTGAAACAGCTCGCGGGCGCTTGATCCATTCCTTGAAGGTCAGGAACAACCAGATTGCAGACTATCGTATCCTTGCACCGACTGAGTGGAACTTTCATCCCCATGGGCCAGCGGCGAAAGGTTTGCAGTCTTTGTCAAATGCCAGCGATGAAGATTTGCAGCAGCAGGCCCATATGTTGATACAAGCGGTGGACCCTTGTGTTGATTTTGCAGTGAGGATTGTCTGATGCACGAAATGTCCATTTGCGAGAGCCTCATTCAGATCATTGAGGGAGAGGCCGCCGCGCAAAAATTTAAGCAGGTGTTGGCTATTTGTCTGGAAATAGGCCCGCTGGCAGGTGTCGAGCTTGAGGCGCTGCATTTTTCTTATGATGTTGTGACCAGAGGGACACTGGCAGAAAAGTCTCGTCTCGAAGTCATAGAGCTCCCCCTCAATGCCTGGTGTATGCCGTGTTCAAAAAATGTCGATGTTAAACAGCGTTTTGATGCCTGTCCCGATTGTGGCAGCTATCAGGTGCAAATCACCGGTGGTGATGAATTGCGAATTAAAAATATGGAGGTCAACTAATGTGTACCGTATGTGGATGTGGAGAAGGCCAGACCGTGATTGATGGCAAAGACCCTAAAAAACACACTCATTCCCACGATCATTCTGATGGTCACGATCACAGTCACGAGCATCCTCACGACCACGACCATTCTCATGATCATATTCATGAGGGGCATGACCATCTTCATTATGGCAACGGTCCGGCTCATGCCCATGCGCCCGGCCTTTCGCAATCGCGGATGGTGCAGATTGAAACCGATATTCTGGCCAAGAATAACGAATATGCCGCCACCAACCGGCATTTGTTTCAGCAAAAGGGCATATTTGCTCTCAATCTCGTGTCGAGTCCCGGCTCTGGCAAGACCACACTGTTGACCCGTATCATCAATGATATGAAATCGGAATTCCAGATCAATGTTGTCGAAGGCGACCAGCAAACAGAAAATGACGCGCAGCGTATCAGGGCAACCGGCGCACGAGCCGTGCAGGTCAATACTGGCAAGGGCTGTCATCTCGACGGGCATATGATCGGCCATGCGCTCGAAAGCCTGTCGCCGGAAGAAGGCAGTTTGCTGTTCATCGAAAATGTCGGCAATCTGGTTTGCCCTGCCGGGTTTGATCTGGGCGAGGCGCACAAGGTTGTTATTCTTTCGGTGACGGAGGGTGAGGACAAGCCGATCAAATACCCTGATATGTTTTACGCCTCTGATTTGATGTTGCTGACCAAGACGGACCTCTTGCCGTATCTGGATTTTGACATTGAAAAATGCATGGAACTGGCCTTGAGGGTCAATCCAAAAATCAAGATTTTGCAGCTGTCAGCGAAAAGCGGTGAAGGCATGGAGAGCTTTGCCCAATGGATCAAGGCTACTCGTTCCGCTCAGCTTGTTGGTCATCCCTCGCTCAAAGCGAGCGCTTAAAGGAGTATTCTTATGTGTCTGGCATTACCGGCTGAAATAGTTGAGATCGATCCAACACTCGACAAGGCGACGGTCTCTCTTGAGGGGGTCAAAAAAGAGATTTCACTGGCCCTCGTCGAAGATGTGTCGGTCGGTGACTTTGTGCTGGTTCATGTCGGCTACGCTCTGTCGAAGGTCAGTCGCTCTGAGGCTGAAAAAACCCTGGAGCTTATGGCGCAGGTGGGGCAAAAAACGCCACAGATTGAAGAGGTGAGCTGATGAAATATGTAGATGAGTTTCGCCAAAAAGATCTGGCTCACAAACTATCGGATGAGATAAAGAAGCAGGTCGACCCGTCCCGCACCTATAATATCATGGAGTTTTGCGGTGGACACACCCATGCGATTTTCCGCTATGGCGTACAGGACCTGATGCCGGACAATGTCAATTTTGTTCATGGTCCGGGATGTCCGGTTTGTGTGCTGCCCATTCCGCGCATTGATAACGCCATTGAGCTGGCCGAGAATCCTGATATTATTCTGTGTACTTATGGCGACATGATGCGGGTGCCTGCCAGCAAGAAAAAAAGCCTCATCAAGGCCAAGGCTCTGGGGGCGGATATTCGCATGGTTTATTCGACGCAAGATGCCTTGCAACTGGCCCGCGATCATCCCCATAAACAGATCGTGTTTTTTGCCATCGGCTTTGAAACAACAACGCCGCCAACCGCTGTTGCCATTCATCAGGCGCAAGCCGAAGATCTCGATAATTTCACGGTGTTCTGCAACCATGTCATTACACCGGCAGCAATTCAGCATATTTTGAATTCTCCCGAAGTGCGCGAACTGGGCAGCGTCTCCATCGATGCCTTTTTAGGGCCGTCCCATGTTAGCTCGATTATCGGCTCGCAGCCCTATCATTATTTTGCGGAAGAATTTCAAAAGCCGGTGGTGATCACGGGGTTCGAACCTCTTGATGTGATGCAAGCCACCTTGATGCTCATCGAGCAAATCAATGAAGGGCGCTTTGAGGTGGAGAACCAGTATAAGCGCGTGGTGACAAAAGAGGGCAATCTGAAAGCCCAAAGTTTGGTGTCCAACGTGTTTGAAATGCGCCGTAAATTTGAATGGCGCGGCCTTGGTGATGTGCCTTACAGCGCGCTGGCCATCCGCGAAAAATACGCAAAATTCGACGCGGAAAAACGCTTCACCATCACCAAAAGCACCGGACGCGATGTCAAGGGCTGCGAATGTCCCTCCATCCTGCGCGGCGTTAAAATTCCGACAGACTGCAAGCTGTTTGGCACGGTCTGCACACCCGAAAATCCGCAAGGATCGTGCATGGTTTCATCAGAAGGTTCTTGCGCTGCTTATTGGAGCTATGGGCGCTTCCGTCTGGACAAACCAAAATCGCTTAAAAAGAAAAAGGTGACAGAAAAGAGTGCTGCATGAACAAGATGAGCAAACGCTTCCCTATGCGCCTCAATATCCGCAATGGCCACGTCGATATGACCCACGGTTCTGGCGGACGGGCCATGGCGCAGCTTATTGAGGAACTGTTCGTCAAGCATTTTGACAATGAGCTGTTACGGCAGGGCAATGATCAGGCGCTGTTTTCAGGTTCGGGCAAGCGACTGGTAATGAGCACGGACGGGCATGTGGTCTCGCCTTTGTTTTTCCCCGGCGGTGACATCGGTTCGCTATCGGTGCATGGCACGATCAATGATGTGGCCATGTCGGGAGCCAAACCGCTCTATTTGACAGCCGGGTTTATTCTCGAAGAAGGTTTTGCGCTGGCCGATCTCGATAAAATCGCCGAGTCGATGGCAAAGGCCGCGAAAACCGCAGGTGTGCCAATCATCACCGGCGACACCAAGGTCGTTGAAAAGGGCAAATGTGACGGGGTGTTCATTACAACGACGGGCCTCGGCGAGGTGCCGGACGGCCTCGATATATCTGGCTCCAACGCCAAACCGGGAGATGCCATCATTGTCAGTGGTTTCATGGGGGACCACGGCGTTGCCATCATGTCGAGCCGCGAAAATCTTCAATTCGAAACGCAGATTGTTTCCGACAGCGCTGCCTTGCATGGCCTCATCAAGGATATGGTTGAGGCGGTGCCGCAGATCAATTGTCTGCGCGACCCAACCCGTGGCGGGCTAGCGACCACCCTCAACGAAATCGCCCAGCAATCGAGCGTTGGCATGAAGCTATTTGAAGATGACATTCCGGTGCGCAAGGAAGTATCTGCCGCTTGTGAACTGCTTGGGCTTGATGTGCTTTATGTCGCCAATGAAGGGAAGCTGATTGCGATTTGCCCTGCTGAATATGCGGATCTTTTGCTCCAGACCATGCACAAACACGAACTTGGCAAACATGCAGCGAAAATTGGATCCGTGCTTGAGGATGATATGGGCTTTATCACCATGGAAACCGGCTTTGGCGGCAATCGGATTGTCGATTGGCTGGCGGGCGAGCAATTACCCCGTATCTGTTAAGGAGATCTGACCACCGTGCGCATCCTGTTGCTGGTTCACAGTTTTAATTCCCTTTCTCAGCGCGTTTTTGTTGAGCTGGACGAGCGCGGCCATGAGGTCTCGGTGGAATTTGATGTGAATGATGCAAACACCATTGAAGCTGTGGAACTGTTCAGCCCAGATGTGATCATCGCTCCTTTCTTGAAGCGCGCCATCCCCGAGGCGATCTGGAAAAACCATCTTTGTCTGATCGTTCATCCCGGCATTGAAGGGGACAAAGGACCTTCTGCCGTCGATTGGGCTATTCTCAAGGATGAAAAGCAATGGGGTGTCACCGTTTTGCAGGCCGATGAGGAAATGGATGCAGGGCCGGTTTGGGCAACCAGAAACTTCGATATGCGGGAGGCGACAAAATCCAGTCTCTATCGTAATGAAGTAACCAATGCGGCTTTGGATGCGGTACTGGAAGCTCTTGGCAAGGTTGAGCAGCGTAGTGCAACTCATTTAGCCCTGGACGATGCTGCGAACGATTTGCATGGGACATGGCAACCGGCCATGAAACAATCAGACCGACAGATCAATTGGCACGAGGATAATACCCAAACAGTCTTGCGAAAAATACGCAGTGCAGACGGCGTGCCGGGATTGCACGATGAATTGTATGGTCGCAAGCTTTTTCTCTTTGATGGCCGTGAAGCGGTTGGTCTTGAGGGGGGGGCAGGAGAGGTGATTGCCCGATCTGGCCCGGCCCTCTGTCGTGCGACCACTGATGGCGCAGTGTGGATTGGCCATGTACGTGACCGAGGATCTGATCATCCGTTCAAGCTGCCAGCAACGTGTGTTTTGAGCGAATTATTGCCAGAACTACCGGAAATTCCAGTTGATAGTGACCATGGCTATAGGGAAATCAGCGTCCGTGCACAAGGAGCTGTCTGTTTCCTGAGTTTTGATTTTTACAATGGGGCCATGTCCACCGATCAATGTGAAAGATTGCTAGAGGCCTATGTGCAGGCTGCGAAACAGGATACCAGGGTGATCGTGCTTGAAGGGGGAGATGATTTCTGGTCGAACGGTATGCACCTCAATGTGATTGAAGCCTCACAAAACCCTGCCGAAGAAAGCTGGCGCAATATCAACGCAATTAATGATCTGGCCAAAGCCATTATAGAGACCACATCACATCTGACGATTGCTGCTATCAGTGGCAATGCTGGGGCAGGCGGTGTTTTTTTAGCGCGGGCCTGTGATGAGGTCTGGGTGCGCGAGGGGGTGCTGCTCAATCCCCATTACAAGGACATGGGAAATCTTTATGGTTCGGAATATTGGAGCTATCTGTTGCCACGCTTTGTTGGCGCTCAAAAATCCGGCGAAATTACCAATCGGCGACTGCCTATGGGAGCAAGCGAGGCTGTGCGTCTTGGATTGGCTGACCGCTCGTTTGGAGGCTCAACTACCGAGTGCGCTGAGATGGTTGAAATTCGTGCCAGTGAGTTTGCCAGCGCAGATCAGTTTAACAAGCGCATAGCTTTCAAGCGACAACGACGTTTGGTGGATGAAGGCAAAAAACCGCTGGCCGACTATCGCCGTGAAGAACTGGCGAAAATGAAGCAGAATTTTTTTGGATTTGATCCTAGCTATCATGTGGCGCGCTATAATTTTGTTTATAAGGTGGCCAAGTCCCGTACACCCGTTACCCTCGCCAGGCACAGAGACCAAAGGCCCGACAATCCAGGATCTGTCGATCAACGTCACTCCCCTTTTGAAAGAAAAGTATCGTGAGCGAAAACAAACCGACTATCTTGATCGTAGATGACGAAGTTCGTTCTCTGGAAGCGCTTGAACGCAATCTGGCGGATGATTTTGAAATCAGGACGGCGACAGATACGACGCAGGCGCAGAAAATCCTTGAAGAGGACTGGGTGCAAATTATTTTATGCGACCAGCGTATGCCGGACATGAGCGGGGTTGAGTTTTTAAAATTAGTGCGGGAAAAATGGTCAGATGTCATTCGTATCATTATTTCGGGATATACCGATCCCGACGACATTATCACCGGCATAAATGAAGCGGGCATCTACCAGTATATCACCAAACCCTGGCAGCCGGACAAGTTGATACTGACCCTCAAAAACGCGGTCTACCTTTTTGAACTACAACGACAAAACGAATTGCTGGCCATCGAGTTGCGTCTGTCTGGCAAACAGGCATCAAAAACCATTGATGAGCGCAAAGAGCTTTTGCGAGATCGCTATCACGTTGATGACGGCATCATTCGCACAGCGACCAGCGCCATGAACGATGTTTGCGATACACTGAAACAGGTGGCTCCCTATGATCTGTCTGTGCTGGTGACTGGAGAATCTGGCACAGGAAAAGAGCTTGTGGCGCGTGCGCTGCATTATAATTCCTTGCGCTGGAACAAGCCTTTTGTCGTCGAAAATTGTGGCGCACTGCATGACGAAATATTGGAAAGCGAGTTGTTCGGACATAAGCGCGGTGCCTTTACCGGCGCTGTTCAAGACCATATGGGCCTGTTTCAGCGGGCTGATGGGGGTACGATATTTCTCGATGAAATTGGCGAAATATCGCCCGCTTTTCAGGTCAAGCTCTTGCGGGTTCTGCAAGAAGGGGAAATTCGTCCGCTTGGTTCGGACCGGACGCTCAAGGTTGATGTGCGCGTTCTGGCCGCCACCAATAAAGACCTGGATGAGGAAGTCAACACCGGGCATTTTCGTAAGGATCTGTATTTTCGGTTAGCGGGGGTAGTCATCAGTCTG
>JAKIUO010000270.1 GCA_021647535.1 Hyphomicrobiaceae bacterium | reverse complement strand
AACCCGCGCCAGCGCCTCTATTGCCAGTTCGGAATTCTTGGTCGAAGCGGGGGCGAATATGAAACCAACCGTCAAGGTCTGGTTTTTTTGTCTTGAGGGGCTGGTGAAGGTTTGCAGGTCAACCGCATTGGGCACGAGGTCGCCTTCATTGGCCCCATACTCTTCTTTCATGATATTTTTGAGCCAGCTGGAGACGGTGATCTGATGTAGGGGAAAGCGGTACGTTTCCTCTGCCGTGCTTTCATAGAAATGGGGCTGGATCTCATGACCTTGAATGAAATAGCATTTCGCCCCTTTGCTGGCGGGCAGCTTGTTCACCCAATAAGCGGTTTTCCAGAAGGTGGCGATGATGATGTCTGCGTCTGGCACATCGCCCTCTTGCACCGCCCGGGGTTTTTCAAGAATGGTGTGGTGGTGGTCGTTGAGCCCGGCAAAGGGTCCGGCCTGTTCGCCCACGGGCCAGGGCTGCCCGAGCAGCAGGCCCTTTATTTTTCGCCTCAGGGGCTGTTGTTCTGCTGGTTGCGAGACGATAAAAACCTCATGCCCTCTGGCGCGCAGTTTTTGGGCGTAAATCGCAATGACACGTATGCCGCCACTCAGCCCGGCAAAGGGCAGGATAAAAGTGATGCGCATGACAGATCCTCTGGTTGGCGGGGGGCAAAAATGTGGTTCAGACGCTGTGCCAGCTCCAGGAAAGCCAGCTGCCAGCAGTAATAAAACCGATAATAGCAAGTTCGTGCAGCGGATCAATCCAGCCAGATCTGGCGGCATAGGCAAGCGCCATCAAATAGGCGCACAAGGTGCCACAAGCCATGCCAATGAGCATACCATTGACGCCGCCCATATGGAAACCGGCCACCATGCCAACGATCCGGGCAAAGGTTGAAAACGCGGTCAGCTGGAAATAAATATGGGTGTTTCCCAGTGCCATATAGGCTCCATGAAAGACAATGGCGAGGGTTTCGATGGCCCCGGCAATGGCCAGAATCGCCAGAAAAGTGGCCGCTGATGTGTAGCGCTCATCATAAAGCATCGTGATGATGAGCCCGGAAGACAGCGAGAGCATGATGAAGCCGGGCAGGGTGGCGGCCAATAGACGCCATCTGATGCGCTTGACGGCCCGGCCAATTTCAGATTTGCGCTCTCTGGCTATATGTGAAAGCGCCGGAAAGATCACAGCTGATGAAAGACGCAGAGTGAGTTCGAGAAAGATTGTGGCAAGTGCAGCGGCAATGGAAATCAATCCCAGCGTTGCTGTGGAGACGTAGATCCCCTGAATGGCGCGCAGTCCTTGCCCTCCCAGAAAACTGACCAGTGTTGAGAGAAAGATCCACTGGCCAAAATTGAACAGGGCCTTAAGGGCATCGGGTTCAAAATGCAAACGGTGTTTGTGTGAGGGCAGGAACAGATGCCCGAAAACCATCTCGGCAAAAGCGCCAACCAGCGAGCCAATGACCAGCGCCCAGACGGATTGATACAGCCAGGCCAGCACGATCATCGTTGTGATGCCGATCAATTGTCCACTAACCTGCACGATGGTGAGGCGTCCCAGTTGCAGATTGCGTGGGGCTGTGGCCACTGCAGTGGACTGAAAGCCGTCAAGCACCGTCGTAAAACCAGCGACACAGATCAGCGGCAGCAAAATATCTTGTCCATAAAGTATCATTGCTGGCCAGGCAATCAGACCCGCAATGAGCCACAGGGCAAAGCCGCGAATGATCTGTATGCTCCAGGCGGTGTTGAGAAAGGCGGGTTCTTCACCGCGTTTGTTTTGAATGATGGAGGGCACAATGCCGACATCGGAAAACATCGCCAGCCCGACCAGCACCACATTTACCAGCGCCATAATGCCAAAGGCTTCAGGAAACAGAATGCGCGCCAGAATGAGATTGGCAACAAAGCGCAAGGCCTGCGTGCTGCCAAACCCGAGGACAGTGATGACCGATGAGCTGATGATTTTCGATTTCAGGTTTTTGGCGACAGTTGTCATGAGGGCGCTCGTTCCGATCCGCCTTTGTGCAGGCGATATTTATTAAATTATTTGCGAGGGGCGCTCTTTATTTGCGAGGGGCGCTCTTGGTCATGAGGGGCCACAGGCAGTGCTTCCAGAAAGACGAGACAGAATTGGCGGGCTGCTCGCTTGGCCTTTGCAATATGAACCTGTGGGCTTTGTATAATATGGCACCGCTGAGGCGCGCCACCCCTGCGGTTGCGGCATATAGCCTGCCATGATTTTTGAGAAAGTAATAACGCCAGGACTCAAACACATAGAGAGGAAGGGGGCTGGCCTCCAGACCTCCGCCCAGATGGGCATTGGTGGATTTTCCTTCCAGATGCAATACGCTGGCCGTATGTAAATGCCAGGTCTGCCAGCCTGCTTTATGGGCCTGCAGCATAAAGTCAGTTTCTTCATAATAAAGAAAATAACCCTCATCCATGAGGCCGATTGTTTCAAGCACCTCCTTGCGCAGCATCAGGCAGGCACCAGATACCGCTTCGACCTGTGAGGTTTTCTGCTGGCTTGGCAAGGCTATTTTCCAGCGTGCCAGGGCTTTAGAGAAAATAGACAGGGAAATCGCCTGCTCGAATTCACCAAGAATGGTTGGAAAGTGAAAAGCCGAGGTTTGTTCGGCTCCCGCTTCGTTTTCAAGACGCGCCCCGACAATGCCAGCTTTGGGGTGGGCTTCAAGAAACTGCACCATCTGACCGACCGCATCATTAAGAATACAGGCATCAGGATTGAGAAAAAAAGCATAATCGGCGGCAAGTTCCCCCTGCAGAATTTTGCGCAATATAACATTATTGCCAGCGGCAAAGCCGAGGTTTTTATTCTGGGGATGCAGCGTGACCCAGCGCTGCCAGCCCTTGTCCTTAATAGCCTTTTGCAGGCGTTCAACATCATCGCCAAGGGAAAGGTTATCGACGATATGAACGGAAAAATTGTTAAATGTACGAGCCGTCTGCTCCAGGCTTTTGATGGCCTCAATGGCGAGGTCGGCAATCTTGTAATTGACAATGATAGCGGCTATTTTTTGTTGATATACGGGCCTGGAGCCAGCTTTACTCATTTTGTCTATCCGCATACTGTTTTATAAATGAAGCAGGTCAAAGAGTGATGCCATGGCAGCGACAGGGTGAGGGGCTGCTCCATTCGGCAAGTCATCTCAATGAAGCTTGACTTATTGCATGAGTTTGGCCTAATGCAAGATAAAAAATCAATCCAGTATAAGGATTTATCACTTTTTTGATAAAA
>JAKIUO010000031.1 GCA_021647535.1 Hyphomicrobiaceae bacterium | reverse complement strand
TCAATCTGCCCCTTGACCTTGCGCAGGTTGAAAAACAGCTTTTTCTGAGCTGCCGTTGTCCCCATGCGTACCAATGACCAGGAGCGCAGAATATATTCCTGAATGGAGGCGCGGATCCACCACATGGCATAAGTCGCCAAGCGAAAACCCTTGTCCGGCTCAAAGCGTTTGACCGCCTGCATCAGCCCGACATTGCCTTCAGAAACGATTTCATTGACCGGCAGACCATAGCCGCGATAGCCCATGGCAATTTTAGCCACCAGACGCAAATGGCTGGTCACCAGTTTTCCTGCCGCTTCTTTATCGTCTTTCTCGCGCCAGTTTTTGGCCAGCGTGAATTCTTCGTCCGGCTTCAGCATGGGAAATTTGCGAATATCGGACAGATAGCGCGACAGCCCACCTGGACCTTGCAGCATTGGAAGGTTAGCCATATATTTTACTCCCTCAATATAGGCGGCAACTGCATCTGCTATTGTATCGTCAGGCCAAAAGAGCCAGATCAGAACAAATATAAAGAGAACTCCCCTCTTTAAACCAGTGCAATACGCCGCTGCCCCTTGTCCTTGAAAACAAGGTATTTTTCACTGTATGTTCCGATATATAGGGGTTGAAATCGAGATTAAAAGAGCCATTATCTCAACAAATCGTGAAGCGCCCCGTGAGAATAAGGTTAAATTGTGCCCCTAAATCGTCACAATCAGAAAAAACCTTATTAATTCAGGGTTACAATGTGGTAGAAAAGTGGCATGAACAGCTTGGAAAAAAATCCCACCGAGGATAAAAAAAATCAAAATGAGGCTTTAAAACAGCCCATCCCCCCCCCCAAGACCGCCTTGATCGGCCTTGACCGTGAGCAATTGGGCGAAGCCTTATTGCCACTTGGCGTCAAGCCAAAGCAGACCCGTATGCGCATTAACCAGCTGTGGAACGCCATTTATGCGCGCGGCCATACCAGATTTGATCAGATACAGACCATTTCAAAAGAGCTACGTGCCCAGCTTGAAGAGCAATGCTCGATTGCCCGCCCGGAAATCGTCACCGAACAGATCTCCAATGACGGCACCCGCAAATGGCTGTTGCGCCTCAAAAGCGATCTTCCCGGCAAGCCCGGCCCGCAAGTCGAGATGGTCTATATCCCCGAGCATGATCGGGGCACATTGTGCATTTCCTCTCAGGTCGGTTGCACGCTGAATTGTCGCTTTTGCCATACTGGCACCATGCCGCTGGTGCGCAACCTCACTGCTGGCGAAATCGTCGGACAGGTCATGCTGGCGCGCGACCGGCTAGGCGACTGGCCCGAAAATAGCGGTGTAAAAATTGAGGCCGAGGATAAAACCGGCCTGCCCGACGCCCGCCGCATGGTCACCCGCCTGGTCTTTATGGGCATGGGCGAGCCGCTCTATAATTTCGAAAACGTCAAAAGCGCCGCCCACGTGCTCAATGATGATGCCGGTATCAATCTCTCCAGCCGCCGCATCACTCTGTCAACGGCGGGCGTGGTTCCGCAAATGGAGCGCGCTGGCGATGAAATAAAATGTATGCTGGCCGTTTCCCTCCATGCCACCAATGACAAACTGCGCGATGAGCTCGTACCGATCAACCGCAAATATCCGCTGGCCGAACTCATGCAGGCCTGCCGCGACTATCCCGGCCTCTCGAACACGCGCCGCATCACCTTTGAATATGTCATGCTGGATGGTATTAATGACAGTCTGGAAGATGCCAAAGCGCTGGTGCAATTGCTGAAGGGGATCCCGGCCAAGATCAATCTCATACCGTTTAATCCCTGGCCGAATAGCCCCTATGAATGCTCCAACTGGGCGCAGATCGAACGCTTTGCGCAGGTCATTAACGATGCCGGTTACGCCAGCCCCATCCGCCGCCCCCGTGGCCGCGATATCATGGCGGCCTGTGGTCAGCTGAAATCTGAGAGTGAGCGCATCAGTAATCGAGAGCGCAAAACGATATTGGCAGGCGAGGCCAAGTAATCGCCTGCGCGGCGAGCGATTAAGGGAATAATCCCTTAACAATCCCAATTTTTAAGAGTTTTATTGATGATGTGGGTAAGAGTTGAACAAATAGCAGCCATGGTCGGGCTGCTCACCCTCACCTTGACCTTTTACGCTGGCCTCATTTTCATGGGCTCATTCTTTTAATTCCAAAATCAAAAAAGAGTGGGTTTGGGAGAAGCTTCTCCCAAGCGGGTGTGGGCGGCAGCCCGCTTGCGAAGCAAGGTTTTTGAGAATTGAATTGCCCTGGATCTTCACAGCTATCAATATTGGCGTGTCATGGTTCCGGGTGTTCTTCGACCTGCCGGTTGGCGTCTATGCGCTCAGCAACATAATCGGCGAATTGGCTGCGCTCGTCTTCGCCCGGAAAAGCTTTGGCGGGGATGATCACACCAGCGCCGCGATCAACCCAAAGGATCAGCAGGTCTTTGGCGTTGGTCATCTCGACAAAGGCCGACCATTCATAGGAAGACGTAATGTGCTTGCCAGTGATCTGGATACCGCCGCCATCATAGGCCGTCAGGTTAAACTCACCGACCAAAGCATTATGCACGCCGACCATCGAGCGCGCCATGCCGCCAAATTTCACATAGGAAGTGGCCAGCAAAAAAATCATCAAAACGCCCAAAGCCGCACCGGCAAAGCCGATATTGACTTCGCGATCCGACAAAATATTCTGACTCTGCAGGACAGCCATCAACAGACCAACAATAACCCCGGCGGCCAGAATCGGCAAAATCCGCTTCCAGCTGCGTCCTTTTTTCATACGACTCAGGGATAGTTTCCGATAATCCAGATAATGCTCTGGTTTCAGCCGGTAACGCAGGCGAAAGCGGTCAGATACCATCAGGAGAGCCGCCCGTGACAATGTTTGTATTTCTTGCCTGAGCCACATGGACAGGGTG
Source organism: Hyphomicrobiaceae bacterium (assembly GCA_021647535.1). Taxonomy (GTDB): domain Bacteria; phylum Pseudomonadota; class Alphaproteobacteria; order Rhizobiales; family JAKIUO01; genus JAKIUO01. The sequence continues at coordinate 16,865 of JAKIUO010000031.1, read as the reverse complement.
CATTGCGTGGCACCTTGCCCCAGGTGCTGTCGTCTTTGGGGTCAATATCGACACCTTTGGGCCTATTGAGCTTGGGACGCTGCGGGGCTCCCGCTTGCGGGTTGGCGGCATCGCCATAATCGGCATCGACCACATCATCGTCAAACTCGGCAGCATCATAACCAAGGCTGAGATCCATATGATGCATTTCCATTTCGGGGTCCTCGCGGCCCTCTTCCATGGCGCGGATTTCATCTTCTGACATGGGTTCCACATGGAACATCTGCACGGTCACATCTTCGCGCAACTGCGTCAGCAAGGCTTCGAACAGCATAAAGGTCTCGGTTTTGTATTCGTTCAGCGGATCACGCTGGCCATAGCCACGCAGACCAATGACCTGACGCAGATGATCCAGCGTCACCAGATGCTCGCGCCACAGATTATCGAGCGTTTGCAGCAGAAACCATTTTTCGACCTGACGCATCCGTTCGGGGCCAAACTCCACGGCCTTCTTGGCGGCAGCTGCATTCACTTCACGTTTCAGGCGCTCGTGGATTTCATCATCGGCAATGCCCTCTTCATCCGCCCAGTCTGCTATGGGCAGATCGATATTGAAAATCTCCCGGACCCGCGTCTGCAGACCCTCAATATCCCACTGCTCGGCAAAGGCTTTTTCGGGAATATGGACGGAGACCAGGTGGTCAGCCACATCATGGCGCATATCGGCAATGGTTTCCGAAACATCCTCTTCTTCCATCAACTCGATACGGTGCTCAAAAATGACCTTGCGCTGGTCATTCATCACATCATCATATTTCAGCAGGTTTTTACGAATATCGAAATTGCGCGCCTCAACTTTGCTCTGGGCTTTTTCCAGCGCTTTGTTGATCCAGGGATGGGTGATGGCCTCACCATCTTCGAGCCCCAGCTTCGTCAGCATACTGTCCATACGATCACCGCCAAAAATACGCATGAGATCATCTTGCAAAGACAGGTAGAATTTTGAGTGTCCAGGATCGCCCTGACGACCGGAACGTCCGCGTAGCTGATTGTCGATACGCCGACTTTCATGACGCTCAGTCCCGAGGACAAACAGCCCACCAGCCTCCAGCACGGTCTCGCGCCCCACCTTGATGGCTTCTTCCAGCTCCATCTCTTTTTTGTCGATTTCCTTTTGTGACGGCTCACCGCCCTTTTTCTTCTTTTGCTGCTCAACCCAGTCAAAAAGCTGCATGTCGAGATTGCCGCCAAGCTGAATATCTGTGCCACGACCAGCCATATTGGTGGCGATGGTCACAGCGCCTGGTGCCCCGGCCTGCGAAATGATCGAGGCTTCGGTTTCATGATAGCGCGCGTTCAGCACTTTATGTTTGATGGTCTTGTCGACGCCGATGCTTTTGAGGAATTTTTTATCTTCCAGAAGCGCCGAAATGGTTTCCGATTTTTCAATGCTGGCCGTACCCACCAGAATAGGCTGCTTGCGCTCCTGGCAATCAATAATGCGCTCGACAATGGCGGCGTATTTCTCTTCCGCCGTGCGGTAGACTTCATCATCCTCATCAAGCCGTGAAATATCGACATTGGTGGGGATTTCCAGCACGCCAAGACCATAAATATCGGCAAATTCGTCAGCTTCGGTGAGCGCCGTACCGGTCATGCCCGAGAGCTTTTTGTAAAGGCGGAAATAGTTCTGGAAGGTGATCGAGGCCAGCGTCTGGTTTTCGGGCTGAATTTTCGCGCCTTCCTTGGCTTCCAGCGCCTGATGCAGCCCTTCAGAATAGCGCCGCCCTTCCATCATGCGACCGGTGAATTCATCAATGATCACGACCTCGGTGCCCTTGACGATATAGTCCTTGTCTTTTTCAAACAGCTTGTGCGCTTTCAAGGCCTGATTGACATGATGAACCACCATCACATTCTCAATATCATAAAGGCTTTCACCTTTTAGCTGATCGGCTTCGACCAGCACCTGTTCGAGACGCTCATTGCCTTCTTCGGTAAAAGTTGCGGTTTTTTGTTTTTCATCAAGATCATAATAGGTAGCCGCCTCGCTTTCCTTCAACAGCTCCACCATAATCTTGTCAATTGTTTCATAGAGCTCGGTCAAATCTTCGGTGGGACCAGAGATAATCAGCGGCGTACGCGCTTCGTCGATCAAAATACTGTCGACCTCATCGACGATGGCGTAATAATGGCCACGCTGCACCATCTCCTCGATCTCGTATTTCATATTATCGCGCAGATAATCAAAGCCGAACTCATTATTGGTGCCATAGGTGACGTCGCAGGCATATTGCTCCTTGCGGTCCTCATCTTCAACGCCATGAATGATCACGCCCACGCTAAGGCCAAGAAATTTATAGACCTTGCCCATCCATTCGGCATCACGTTTGGCCAGATAATCATTGACCGTCACCACATGCACGCCCTTGGCGGGCAGCGCGTTCAGATAAACCGCCAGCGTCGCCACAAGGGTTTTACCCTCACCGGTTTTCATTTCGGAGATCTTGCCGTCATTGAGGACCAAAGCGCCAATCAGCTGCACATCATAATGGCGCTGACCCAATGTACGCTTGGCCGCCTCTCGAACCGTTGCGAAGGCTTCGAACAAAAGGTCATCCAGTGTTTCTCCCTTTGCAAGGCGTTCGCGAAACTCAACCGTCTTGTGCTGCAAATCGGCGTCAGAGAGCTTTTCGAATTCCCCTTCCAAAGCATTAATGTCCTCGACCGAACCATCATAGGTCTTCAAAGCCTTCAGATTAGGATCGCCGAATATTTTTTTTGCAATTGTGCCGAAGGAAACCATGTTCAATGCGCCTTGTAACATAAGGATTGTCTGCGTGTTTTTGAGAACTTTCATTTCACCAACGAAAAACGCCCGCCAGAACATATAAGTTCCAACGCCCGTTTAAAGTTGCGTACAAGTCCATGCAGCCAGAGATAAGGAGGCGCGGGGCCATTGTCAATGTGTGGGTTAAGGCATACAAGCTCATGTGATGTAAGTTGAGCGTGAAATCGCACCGCCAGACCCAAAAGAGCGCCCGCGCCCGCCCGATAAAAGGAATTTAATCCCATGTTCAAAGGCCTGATGACCTTGGCACGCCCGGCCTTGCTGGCGCTGGACCCTGAAAAAGCCCATGAACTCACTTTACGCTCACTCGAACAGGGACTTTTCCCCAAGGGTGGCCAGAATGATCACCGCCTTGAACAAACGGTCTGGGGGCTAAAGTTCAACAATCCGCTCGGCATGGCGGCGGGCTTTGACAAAAATGGCCGTGTCATCGGTCCTTTGTTCCGTATGGGTTTTGGCTTTTGTGAAGCGGGTACGGTCACCCCCCTGCCCCAGGAGGGCAACCCCAAGCCACGGGTGTTCCGCCTTATCAAGGACCGCGCCGTCATTAACCGTCTTGGCTTTAATAATCAAGGCCATGACGCGCTGGCCACACGCCTTTTGAGCCGCAGTCATGACGGCAATCTGTCGGTTAATATTGGTGCCAATAAAGACAGTTCTGATCGCGTTGGCGATTATGTTGCTGGCTTGCAGCGTTTTTATGAGGCCGCCGATTTTTTCACCATCAACATCTCCTCCCCCAACACGCCAGGCCTGCGCGATTTGCAAGCCCCCGAGGAACTCGACAAGCTGCTATCGCGTCTAATGGAAACCCGCACCCGCCTGATGGATGACGACGGTGCGCCCTATCGTCCCATGGCGGTCAAACTCGCGCCTGACATTGACGATGAGGCCCTGCCCGGCATCATTGAACGGCTGCAAGCCCACAATGTTGATGCCATTGTCATCTCCAACACCACCCTCTCTCGCACGGGTCTGGGGGACCAGAGTGCCGCACAAGAAAGTGGCGGCCTCTCCGGTGCCCCCCTGTTCGAGCGCTCGACAAAAATGCTGGCGCGCACCTACGAGCTCACCAAGGGCGAAATCCCGCTGATCGGTGTTGGCGGTGTGACCTGTGGAGAAACAGCCCTCGCCAAGCTGCAGGCCGGTGCAACATTGATTGAACTCTACACCGGTCTCATCTATGAAGGCCCCAGCCTCATAACCCGTATCAAACGCGCCCTCATCCATCATTGCGAACAAAATGCCCTTGGTTCCATCAGCCAAACCATTGGCTCAAAAGCCGATGAATGGGCCGCCAAACAGCTTTAGTCCATCAGAAAAACCATAAAAAGGAAGCCACCATGTCCGTCAAAATCTACCATAATCCCCGTTGCTCCACCTGCCGCCAAACCATGGCCCTGCTCGAAGAAAAAGGCGTCGAACCCGAAGTCATCGAATATCTCGACACGCCGCCCTCAGAAGACGAACTCAAGGACATCATCGAAATGCTCGGGATCAAACCGCGCGATCTCATGCGCAAAAAGGAAAAGATTTATAAAGAGCTCGAACTCAAAGATGACAGCCTGCCCGACCACGCCCTCATCATGGCCATGGTCAGCCACCCGCAGCTTATAGAACGCCCCATCGTCATCAAAGACGGCAAAGCCGCCATCGGCCGCCCGCCAAAGCTGGTGCTGGATATTTTGTAAGGAGCGCAGCACACGCTTCGTTATGCATAAGCCCGCCAGCGCCGCAAAAAGCCCTGGCGGGCTTTCGTCCTCAAAAAGCAACGCGGTAGGACAAACTCAAAATGTCCTTTCGGACAGAACGCCTGCGCGGCGAGCGGCAAAGGGCAAGCCCCTTGCATCCCCTGATCCATATCGAACAAGAAATCCTCTAGCAGCTATTTTTTCTTGAATTGCAGCTCCAGCATTTCGATTATTTTTGCACGATCCTGCCTATCAGCAAGAACCAGCTTACCTTCAGCCAACGCCTTTTTGACCTGAGATATGGCATTTTCCCATTCAATCTGCGTTTTTTGGGCCTCAGCCATGGCAACATCACTATTCACCGTTGCCTTTTTGGCTCCAGACAGAGCCGCTTCAGCCTCCCGCTTCAGGTTTTCCAGATAGTCTTTCAACTTCCCTTCAGGCAGCTTTCCCTCAACAAACATCCAGTCCGGCAGCATTTGTTCGCCGACAGCTCGGCCACAAGCCCCAAGCATCACAGTTCCCATCAAAACCACAGCAACATATCTTGTAAAAAAGGCCCCTCGCGACGGCCTGCCCCGCCCTTGTGCATCCTTTTGTTTGTCCACCATTGAGCCTTAACCTCCAATAATCATCTCATACCAACAGCCCTACCCGAATCATAAACCTGTTTGGAGGCAATCCGCAATCATCGAACGAAACAACGATGCCCTCCCCTTGTCGATTCTTGTCGATTTCAGATTGACTATGATAATTTAACCTGTTTTTTCCGCAATAACCCCGCCCAACCAAACACCCTCCCAAAAATTGGGATTGTTAAGGGTCTCGACCCTTAACCGCCGTCCGCGCAGGACATTTTCTTTTTTCACTTCCTCAGCCAGACTTTTCCATTTCCTCCAGCTCATCAATCAACCCTTCGATCATCGAAAGACCTTTGCCCCAGAAAGCTGGATCAGAGGCGTCGAGCCCGAAGGGGGCCAGCAATTCCTTATGGTGTTTGGAGCCGCCAGCCCGCAGCATGTCGAAATATTTGTCAGAAAAGCCTTCCTCGGCGTTTTGATAGACAGCGTAGAGAGAATTGACGAGGCAATCGCCAAAGGCATAGGCGTAGACATAGAACGGTGAGTGGATGAAGTGGGGAATATAAGCCCAGTAATTTTCATAGCCACCATGCAGACGGATGGCTGGCCCGAGGCTTTCCTCCTGCACGCTCATCCACAACTCGCCAATGCGCTCGGAGGTCAGCTCGCCTTCGCGGCGCTCGGTGTGCAGCTTGCGCTCGAACGTATAAAAAGCGATCTGGCGGACCACGGTGTTGATCATATCCTCGACCTTGCCAGCGATCATCACCTTGCGTTCCATCGGATCTTTGGCGCTGGCCAGCAGCGCCCGGAAGGTCAGCATTTCGCCAAACACTGACGCGGTTTCAGCCAATGTCAGCGGTGTTTGCGCCATGAGTGCGCCCTGTCCGGCGGCCAAAACCTGATGCACGCCATGGCCAAGCTCATGCGCCAACGTCATGACATCGCGTGGTTTTCCCATATAATTCAAAAGGATATAGGGGTGAGCACTCGGCACGGTTGGATGCGAAAAAGCGCCGGGGGACTTGCCCTGTCTGGTTGGCGCATCGATCCAGCCCTTGTCGAAAAACGGCTCAGCGATCTGCGCCATTTCGGGCGCAAAGCCACCATAAGCGCCGAGCACGGTTTCGCGCGCCTCTTTCCAGCTATAAATGCGGTTGGTGTCGTTGGGCAGTGGCGCGTTGCGGTCCCAAAAGTCCAGCTTTTCGGCACCAAACCATTTCGCCTTGATCTTGTAATAGCGATGGGAGAGGCGCGGATAGGCATCGCGCACGGCGCTTTCGAGCGCATCAACGACCTCGCGCTCCACCCGGTTGCCCAGATGGCGAGCGTCAGCAATGTCCTCATAACCGCGCCAGCGCGTCGAAATTTCCAGATCCTTGGACAGCGTATTGGTGATCAGCGAGAACAGGCGGATATTTTCCCCCAGCACTTTGGAAATCGCCACCGCCCCCTTTTTGCGCTTGTCGCCCTCCTTGTCGGTCAACAGGCTGAGCGCCTGCTCAAGCGCCAGCTCCTCGCCATCCACCGGAAAACGCAGCGATGTCATGGTTTCATTGAACAAACGGTTCCAGGAGCCACGCCCGGTTATGCCTTTTTCGTGGAACAGTTTTTCAAGCTCATCGCTCAGCTGATAGGGTTTTTCCTTGCGCAAATCATCAACCCACGGGCGGTAATGAGCCAGCGCCGCACTCTGTAGCGCCTTGTCCAGAACCGCATCATCAATGCGGTTAAACTCAAGCTCGAAAAACAACAGGCTGTTATAGATATTGGTGAGTTTTTCCTGCGTATCGCCATAAAATTTGGCGGTTACAGGGTCCTCATTATTGCCCGCATAAAGCAAACCAGCATAAGACCCGATGCGGCCAATAAGATCGCCCATAGCCTCATAGCTCTTGATGATATCAGCCAGTTTTTCTCCACCACTTTCACCTGCAGCGATCTCTTCCAGCTTGCCCTGCCAATCCTTTTGAAACTGCTCGGCATTGCTGGCTGCCTTTTCAAGGTCGCGCGTCAGCTCTGGCGATTTGGTACCGGGATAAAGGTCCTTGAGGTTCCATTCCGGCATCTGCCCCAGTTCCGTCTTGGCCGCATCGCTCATATGATTTTATCCCTTATCCGTGTTTTTGTAAGCTGCGCCCAATGTGCGTTGTTCGCAGCCAGACATCAAGGCTTGGCGGACCAAAAACACAAACAATTGCTCAAAGAGCTCAATACCAGCCGAACAGCAACTTTAGATCATAAGCTATACATTCAACAATCTACATTTTATCACCGTAACACTTTCTTAAGCTGTCTGTAATGTTCCCTCCCCTAAGATGCAACATTGTACTTATGCAGCCTATTTTGTCCCTATTTCAAAATCACCAAGAACAATTCCAGGACAAACAGCAAAGGCTAGAGCACTTCAGGATTGATACGGGTCAGAGATGACGAAGCTCCTTTGTTCGGATTTCCAGTTAGAAAACTGAGCAAAAATGCCAGTCAGAACGATGCAGATCAAGCCTGAAACGCTCTAGCAGCAAGGTCACTATCTTAGAGAAATGAATAAAGGTCAGTCAAAATGAACACAAAACTATTAATTATCGCCGCTTTGCTCAGCCTGATATTTTCCATATCCGGTGCTCTGGCAGACGGCATGAAAAGCACAAATTCTATAGCCTATGACCGCGAAGAATTAATGGAAGCTGCTGGTCTTGCCAAGGAAATAGCCGGCAATATGGTCAAAGGAAAAACAGCCTGGGACGGCAAACAAGCCGAACTCGCCATGCGCACCTTGCAAAGCGTTGCCATGGCATTTGCTCACAAGGTGCCAGAAGGCTCCATGACTGAAGAAGGCGAAGCCTCTCCAGCAATATGGAAAGACATGCAAGACTTTCTCCATCAGGTTGCGGAACTTCAGAGCCATAGCAGCAAAGCCGCCAAAGCCGCCCGTATCGGCCTTGAAGCCTTCAAACCGGAATTTGTCGCCACAGTGAAATATTGCAAATCCTGTCACGAAAAATATCGCGTGCGTAAAAAGATATAGGCCCTCTTCTCCCTAGCCCCCACTCATGGGATAGTTGGGGCTTTCGCGGGTGATGGCCACATCATGCACATGGCTTTCGCGCAGTGATGCGTTGCTGATGCGCACGAATTGCGACTTATCGCGAAACTCTTGCAGATTGGCCGCGCCCGTATAGCCCATGGAGGCGCGCAGCCCGCCGATGAGCTGATGCACAACCCCTGAAACCGGCCCTTTATAGGCCACTTGCCCCTCAATGCCTTCGGGGACAAATTTCATCTGGTCGCTGACTTCGGACTGGAAATAGCGATCTGCCGAACCGCGTGACATGGCCCCAACGGACCCCATGCCGCGATAGCTTTTGTAGGAGCGTCCCTGATAGAGATAAACTTCGCCGGGGCTTTCTTCCGTACCCGCCAATAGCGAGCCGACCATGACGACGCGCGCCCCTGCCGCCAGAGCCTTGGCCATATCGCCAGAATATTTGATGCCACCATCAGCGATCACCGGAATGCCCTGTTTGTCAGCCGCTTCAACGGCGTCCAGGATAGCCGAAAGCTGTGGCACACCAACACCAGCGACAATACGCGTTGTGCAAATGGAACCAGGACCAATGCCGACCTTAACGGCGTCGGCACCGGCATCAATTAGCCCCTTGGCGCCATCACCCGTCGCCACATTGCCCGCCGCCACCTGCACATGGCTCGAAATCGCCTTGATGCGCCGTACAATATCCAGCACATGGGAAGACTGCCCATGAGCCGTATCGACCACAATCAAATCGCAACCAGCATTGACCAGATGTTCGGCGCGCTCAAACCCCTTGTCACCAACCGAGGTCGCCGCTGCCACCCGCAAACGGCCCTGATCATCCTTGCAGGCATCTGGATGCTTGCGTGCTTTCTCAATATCCTTGACGGTTATCAGACCAATACAGCGATAATCATTATCAACCACCAGTAATTTTTCGATGCGGTATTTGTGCAAGAGCTGCTTGGCCTTGCCCATATCGACATTTTCGCTGACGGTGACAAGGTTTTCCTTTGTCATCAGTTCTGAAACTGGTTGGCGGTCATCTGTGGCAAAGCGCACATCGCGATTGGTCAAGATACCAACCAGCTTGCCCGGCTTGCCCGGACCTGAAGATTTTTCGACGACAGGAAAACCGGAAAAGCCATGACGGTCACCAAGCTCCAGCGCCTCTTTTAAAGTGGCCTCTGGCGTCAGGGTCAAAGGATTAACCACCATGCCGCTCTCAAACTTTTTTACCTGTTCGACTTCTGAAGCCTGCTGCTCCATTGACAGATTGCGGTGAATAACACCAATGCCACCTTCCTGCGCCATGGCGATGGCCAGACGGGCTTCGGTGACGGTATCCATGGCGGCGGACAAAACCGGTATGTTCAGGGAGATTTCTTTGGTCAGCTGGGTCTTGAATTGAACATCAGAGGGCAGCACATCGCTTGGCCCTGGACGCAATAATACATCATCAAATGTAAGGGACAGTTCTGGTGCTATTTTGCTGGATTTGCTCATCAGGGGCCAACCTCCTTGTTGCAGTTATGGCTTTACCTTGCGATGAAGGTAAAAAGCTGTGGTTGACGATTTGAACTACCATTCCTGCAAGGCTTTGACCAGCTTAAAAAAAAACCTGATGCCGCAAAACTGTGAGCATTAGGTTTTTTCTTGTATGATCCGCAAAATATTTACCAGGCCGCCCTCACTCGCTTCGCGACGGGGCCAGCCCCGAACCCCGTTGGAGGAGCCCCTCCAAACCTCCCGTTTTTCTACTTGAAAATCAAAAGAGGGTGGGTCCGGGAGGTCTCCTCCCGGACGGGTTTGGGCAGCTGCCCAATTGCGCAGCAAATTTTGAGAATTGAATGGCCTTGCCTCTACATGGCCCAGACTGAACATCGCCCAGATTGCCACTATTCCTTGGGAGCAGGGGTCAACATGAATTCAAGCTTTGACTTGTTGCGCAAAACGGAGACCCTGACAGCCTTGCCAATCTTCAGCATATTGATGACCCGCACATAGTCATAAATATTGCCAATGGGCATTTTTGCCATGCTGGTGATGGTATCACCGGCTTGCAGACCAGCCTGTTCCGCTGGTCCATTTTTCATAACGCCTGATAATCGCAGGCCTTTTATGCCCTTGGCGGCATAATCAGGCACCGTACCAAGATAAACAATAGCACGACGGCGTGCTCCCGAATTTGCCGGTTTTTCCTGCAATTTGTAATCAGGCGAACGCGAGGAGCGCACCAGCTGGCGGGCCACCCCTTCCATCAAAATGGTCGTTTTGGCAAGGCCGCGATAGTTGATTTTATCCGGCGTATCGCTTGGCCTGTGATAGTCGTCATGCGAACCGGTAAACGCGGCCAGAACCGGAATACCAGCCAGATAAAAACTGGTGGCGTCAGAAGGCACATAGCTGTCATTGGCCATTTTCAGATTGAGCTGAGCCAGAATATTGGCGCGCTCGACGATATGCGACCAGACCGAACTGGAGCCGATACCGTTCAAGGTCAGTTTTTGGCGATAGCGCCCGACCATATCCATATTGAGATAGGCCGAAACATCTCCAGTGAGTTTTTTATGACCGCTCTTTTGCTTGAGCTGCTTGATAAAATGGTTAGACCCCAACAGGCCGAGTTCTTCCCCGGACCAGGCTGCAAAAATCATGTCTCTTTGCGGTTTCAGATAGCCATATTTCGCAAAGCCGGAAAAGCGTTCCGCCATTTCCAGAAGGGCCGCGACCCCCGAGGCATTGTCATCAGCACCAAAATGGATTTTACCTTTTTCACTCTCTTTGGCCAGCGACATGGAGACATTGCCTCGTCCCAGATGGTCCAGATGCGCCCCGACAATAAGCGGCGATCTGTTCTGCCTGTCTTTTGACCGCAGGCGCGCCAGAACATTGCGACCGGTTTTCTTTTCCTGGACGATATTGATAATGCTGGACAGCTTCATATCCGGGATCTGTGTGGCCCGCATTTTTGCACCAGCATCAACGGCAGTGATCATTTCAGGAAAGCCATTGCCGAGCGGCTTCAGGAGACGGCCCATCAGCTGGTTGTTAATGGTGATGGCGGCCAGCGAACTGGTGCCTCCAACGGCATCAAGAGTGAGCTTGATCAACTCATCCTTATATTCAACGCCTGGCGCTGGCGCAAAGACGATGCCCAGCGCCCCCCTGGCATGGGCCACAGAGGCTTTGTACTGGTTTTGCGAGAAGCGTGACAAATGCAAACGAAGGGCCGGCTTGATTTCACTGGGCAGGCCGCGAAAGACCAGCACCCATTTGCCTTTGACGTCAACATCTTCATAAGAATTATAGCCCGGCTGTTTGTCTGTCTTTGGCGCTTCAATGCCAAACCCTGCAAAAACCACAGGGGCTTCGCGCTGCTCGCCGGTCCTTGAAAAGGACAAGGGCCGCCATTGCTCACCCAGAATAGGTCCCATGGAATAGTCTTTGCCAGACAGGGTCAGATCATTCTTGTCCCCAAGCTTAACCCCTGAAGTAAAGCTGAAAGACTGGAAATAACTGCCTTTGTCTCCAGCAGGTTCAAGCCCCAGCAAACGAAAAACACCCGCCACATAGTCAGCCGCTTTGCGTTCGCCTTTGGTGCCCGTCAAACGCCCTTCCATCTGTTCACTGGCAAGGCTGGCCACATGCCAGCTCAAGCGCGAGATCTGCTCTTTGTAGACTTGCCCGGCCTGCCGGGAATTCGTCGAAGGCAATTTGTCCAGCCCCAGCTGTTCACGCGCCGCATCCTCATCCCAGTTGGCCATGAAAATCTGCGAACCCTTGCCGCCGCGTTTTGAGGTCCAGGACAGATGTTTGCCATCCGGCGTAAAGACCGGCAGTCCATCAAAACCTTTTGAATTGGTGATCCGAACCGGATCGCCCCGGCCCTTGGCATCCATGATGAACAGCTCGAAGTTGGCGTGTCCAAAACGATTGGAAGAAAAGATAAAATAATCGCCGGAGGGATGAAAAAACGGGGCCCATGACATCAGTCCAAGGCGCGTGATCTGTCGCTGATCGCTGCCATCGGCGTTCATCATATAAATTTCTGCTGAACGACCATCCACCGAGAAACGCCGCCAGATGATTTTTCCACCATCGGCTGAGAAAAACGGGCCACCATCATAACCCGGCGTTTTGGTCAGGCGGCGCACATTGCTGCCATCAGCGTTCATGATATAAAGCTCCATGAAAACCGATTTATTATGGGCAAAAAGCTTTTTATCCTTCGCACTCAACTTGTGGTCATAGGCCGAGCGGTTCGAGGCAAAAACAATCTGCCGCCCATCTGGAGAATAAGACGCCTCGGCATCATAGCCGCGCGTTTTGGTCAGATTGGTATAGCGCCCGGTGCTGAAATCGACCTCCTGCAGGTCATAATTTTCATCATAGTCCCAGCTATAGCGCCGTTTTGGCCCTGCTTTGCGTCTCTTAAGCTCAGCTTTTTGCTTGTCAATGGAACGCGGGTCATCCTGGGTTGAGGCAAACAGCGCCTTTTGCTGCAAGGGGTGGATCCAGCCGCAGGTCGTTTTGCCATAGCCGGGAGAAATACGGTTCACATCGCCGGTGTCGCGGTTCATCATATACATCTGATAAAACGGATTGCCGGGCTCACGCTCCGACTGAAAAATCATCATGCGCCCATTGGGAGAAAAATAGCCTTCGCCCCCGCGTTTACCCACCAGCGTCATCTGCCGGATATTGGAAAGAAACGGCTCACGGGCAGCTTCAGTTGCGACTTTTGTCTTCGCCGTCGCATTGGCAACAACGCCAAGCGGGCTAACAAGAGACGAAATACTAACAGCTGCACCCAACAGGAGCGAAAAGAAAAATCTATGCACGGCGACCCATCCATGTCTTGAGGCTTATATTCAATATAGCTAATGCCCGGAATATTACATAACCCAGCCAGAACCGCCAACACTATTCCACTCCTCATGCTGCAAATGGTGCCTGTGGCCCCTCAAACCCGGTACAAAACACAAAAAGGAGGCCGTACAGCCTCCTTTTTCCAACAAGTATCAATCCACGATCTGCTTGATAACCCGATTATCTGGCACCGGAACCTCTTCGTACCGGAGCATTACACAACCAGCAGTCTTTTGGCATGACGGCTTTTTCCACCGGATTGCCCTCTTTGATCCAACTCTGAATGCCACGGGTGACATTGAAGACACCCTTATAACCTTCGCGCTCTGCCAGGTAATTGACGATCGCCCGGGTGCGGCTGCCGGTGCGGCAAATGAAAATCACCTTATCGTCCTTCTTGACCATTTTTTCGAACTTTGCGCGAAACCCTGGATTGACCTGCCCGCGCTGATCGAAAAAGCTCAGCAACTGACTGCCTTTGATGATGCCGGTTTTCTTCCATTCGTCTGGACGACGCACATCAATGATCGGCGTGCCTTTTTTCAGCAGTACCTTGAGCTCGGTATTATTGATATTCTTGAATTTTGGCGCTGACACCTTGAGCAGCGAAATCTCGAATTTCAATGTCGAATTTGGCGGGATAGCGGCCCCGGCCCCTCTTTTGCCATAGCCAAGCTCTGGCGGAATAATCAGCTCACGCTTGCCGCCAACCTTCATGCCGAGCACGCCTTTTTCCCAGCCCTGAATAACCCGGCCCTCTCCTGGTGTGAACGAGAAAGGCTTGCCGCGATCAAGGCTTGAATCAAATTTTTTGCCGTTCAGCAACCAGCCGGTATAATGCACCGAAACCTTTGAGCCGGTGACCGCTACAGCGCCATCGCCCTTTTTCAGATCCTTGATTTTCAACTCGCCTGCACTGGCCCCGCTGACCAGCCCAAACAATGTGAGCGCCAACACGGAAACAATCGAAATGGTTCTTCGCATGGGTATTCCCTTTTGTGAATATTAAATCTGACGCTCTCTCTAGCGTATTTTTTCAGAACTTACCATTCACAACAATGTGCCTGAAACAAGATGCCTCGCCACCGCCCGGCACCGCGCCCTCCACAACTCGCGAAAATGTGATCAACTTGTCAGGCTGGAAACAATATTTCCTGTGCTACTTTGTCGCAAAACAAACCTGATGACAAATCTTGCCTGAAAAACTTTGCGTGGAGCTCCAAACATGTCCCTGTCCCTTGCCCTGATGCTGCTGGCCGTTGCCTGGCTGGCTTTTTCCAATGGTGCCAACGATAATTTCAAGGGGGTGGCGACGCTGTTTGCCAGCCGCACCACCAGCTATCAGAGCGCCATCAACTGGGCGATGATCACCACACTGGCCGGATCAATCGCCGCCTTGCTGCTCGGCACAGCGCTGATAAAAGCCTTTAGCGGCAAGGGGCTGGTCGAGGCGCAAGTCCTGGCGGACCGCAATTTCCTGCTATCGGTGACGCTGGCTGCCGCAAGCACTGTCTATCTGGCGACCCGCATCGGCTTTCCCATCAGCACCACCCACGCGATTGTCGGTGGCCTTGTCGGTGCCGGACTGATTGCCCCGGGCGGTGTTGAACTGCTGCTGCTGGGCTCACGCTTTGCCCTGCCTTTACTGATCGCCCCTCTGCTCGCCGTCGCCCTGACTTTGGGGCTCTATGCCCTATTTGTACGCGCCCGCAAGGCGCTTGGTGTCGACCGCGAAACCTGCGTCTGTATTGGCACTAAAGAGCATGTAGTCGCGCTCAATGCCCCGCCCTTGCACCCCGTGATCAGTGATAATGGCACTCTGTCCATGCAATCGGCCTGCGGCACACAAAACGTCACAACAGATCTCAAACTGAGCATGGGTGAGGAGCCGGAATGTCGCCAACGTTATGATGGTAAAGTGGCCGGTATCAACGCCGAAAAAATCCTCAATGTCCTGCATTTTACCACGGCTGGCACCGTCGGCTTTGCCCGTGGATTACAGGACACCGCCAAAATCACCGGCCTGCTGGTCGGGGCTGGTGTCGTTGCCCTGTCTGATCCCACAAGCCTCATCTGGGGCATCGTGCTGGTCGGGGTTTGCATGGCGGCGGGGGGCTATTTCGCAGCTGGAAAAATAGCTGATACGCTGGGCAACAAAATCGCTGACATGAACGCCGGGCAAGGCTTTACCGCCAACCTTGTCACCTCGATCCTCGTCACAGGCTCCGCCCTATTTGGCTGGGGCGTCTCCACCACACATTGCTCGGTCGGCGGCCTGTTTGGCATCGGCATCGCCAATGGTTCGGGACACTGGCAGATGATCAAACAAATCATCCTCGCCTGGCTCATCACCCTGCCCGTCGCCGCCTCAATCGCCTTTGTGATCTTCTTTATATTGCAAAGGCTCTAAGAAATTATACCAAGCGGTATTGTTCCCCAAAGCAATTCAATTCTTGCTCTCACTCGCTTCGCGACGGGGCCAGCCCCGAACCCCGTTGGAGGAGCCCCTCCAAACCTCCCGTTTTTCTATCATCAAATTCAAAAAAGTAAGGGGTTTGGGGAACTCGTTCCCCGGGCGGGTCCGGGCGGCAGCCCGTCTGCGAAGCAAGTTTTAGGGTAACTTAGCGCCTATGGGGAAGGTGACCGCATAGACAGCACTACCTCAAAAGCGTTTCAACCATGACGCGCTAAAATAGGGCGTCGTGTTTTTATCATAATTTCGCGCCATGCCAGCGCTGGCTTCGATCTGCCCGTTGCCCAATTTCCAGCGGGCAAAAGCGCCAACGCGCAGCTGATAATATTCGCCATTACCCACGACCTGCGCCTCTGGCCCAAGGGTCAGTCGCTCCACATATTTCGCCGAACCGACACGCAACATGCCTTGGTAGCTGGTATTCAGCGTTGAAAAAGAAGCATCAAGACTGGCAAAACTGTTTTGTGGCAGATCCAGCCAGTTTTCCGAGATGAATTTCACACCAAAGCCCATATCGCGCAGCGTGCTATTGGGGTCTGGCAGGTTAAGCTTATGCTGCTCGCCGTGCAACCCCAGATAGACTTTCGATATGAGCGGCCCGGACTTGAACTGATAACCCGGTGTAATCTCGAACAGTTGTGGCGTCGCGGTATTGGCCTCCCCGTCAGTGATCAGCCCATATTGCCCATAGGCTCCAAGCACACGCAGTCGCCAGCCCTCATCATAAAGACTGGCCTTGCCTGAGAAAGGGGAGTTAGAAAAACCGGGCGCAAAACTCTTCACCGCTCCCGCCCAGCTGATCCAGGCATTTTTAGTAAAATTACCGCCCGTAAAAATTTCTCCCGTCGGATCTGCCGCGACCAGATCAGATGCACCAGCGCGGCTCATCATTGCCGCAAAAGCAAAGAGCATCCCCACCAACAAAAACTTTACGCCGCGCGAAAACACCTCACGCCCCCCGAAATACAACTATTTACAATTCTAAACAAAAAAAAGAACTCCCATAAACTATGCATGACGATCAACAAGCTCGCAAGACTTACTGCCAAACAAGCGAAATGTTTACTTCACAAATGGCTATAAACTTCTTTTGCACTGCACAATTTATCTAAAAACCGGCTTCCACTTTTACAGATTGTGCTGGAACTCCAATCCCCCTATGATCTGCGAAAATTAGGGATCCGCGAAAATCAGTCAAGCCACGAGGAGCAATCGCAAAATGACAAGAAATTACGAGGTCGGCCAGAGCTGGAGCTATAAAACCCTGCCGGGCTTTGAAAACTCGCGCATCCTCATTGGCGCCATTGAGAAAGAAATCCCCGAAATTGGCGAAGTCATCTGCATCACCCTGACCAACGCCCCCCTCCCCAACCCTGGCAGCTCA
>JAKIUO010000269.1 GCA_021647535.1 Hyphomicrobiaceae bacterium | reverse complement strand
GCTGCCGCGCTGAGTCAATTTTTCTTTTTCGTCCAGAGCCATTCTTCTCCATAAAGCGCACACTGCGCATCAAATCGCCGCTTTTGCGCTTATTCTGGAAGAAAGGTCAATTCTGTTTAGTGTAGACCTGCCTCAGGAATGGGCCTACAAGCCAGAACAATCATCAGGAAACAGCAAGCGGACCAGCATAGCTGGAGGAGCAGGCAACATGTCGGACACAAAAAAAGGCAAGAAACTGTTTGTCAAAACCTATGGTTGTCAGATGAATGAATATGACAGCGATCGCCTGTTTGAAGTGATGGGCGAGATTGGCTTTTCTGCGACGGATGATATGAGCAAAGCTGATGTCATTGTCCTCAACACCTGCCATATCCGCGAAAAAGCCGCCGAAAAGGTCTATTCAGAACTCGGGCGCATCAAGCTGGTGCGCAACAAGCGTTTGCAAGAGGGTTTTGATACCACCATTGTGGTGGCGGGCTGCGTGGCGCAAGCCGAGGGCCGCGAGATTTTATCGCGTGCGCCGGTGGTCAATATCGTCATTGGCCCACAGAGTTTTCACCGTCTGCCCGACTATATTTTTTCCGCCGAGCAGCACAAGCAGCGCATTGTCGATACGGACTTTCCCGTCGAGCTGAAATTTGACCATCTGCCGGAGCGCACAACCAAAAAGCTGACGACTTTTTTAACCGTACAGGAAGGCTGTGACAAGTTCTGCACATTTTGCGTCGTGCCCTATACAAGAGGCGGCGAATATTCGCGCCCGGTTGACGAGATCGCCAGCGAGGCGCGCGCTCTGGCCAAAGCTGGCACCCGCGAGCTCACCTTGCTCGGGCAAAACGTCAACGCCTATCATGGCGCGGATGCGCAAGGGCAAGCCGCCAGCCTGGCGCAGCTCATCGAAAAGCTGGCCGACATTGAGGGACTGCAACGCATCCGCTACACCACCAGCCATCCCAATGATATGACCGACGACCTGATCAATGCCCACGCCGATATTCCAAAGCTCATGCCCTATCTGCATCTGCCGTTTCAATCAGGTTCCAATAAAATATTGAAGGCCATGAACCGCACGCATGACATTGATAAATATATTGATGTCATCGGACGCATGAGAACTGCGCGCCCCGACATTGCTCTTTCTACTGATATTATCGTGGGCTTTCCCGGCGAAACGGACCAGGACTTCGAAGAGACCATGCAGCTCGTCCGCACCATCAATTATGCGCAGGCCTATTCGTTCACCTATAGCGCCCGCCCCGGCACCACAGCCGCCAATATGGACGGGCAGGTGCCAAAAGAGCTCGCCAGCGCCCGCCTGCAGGAACTGCAAGCCTTGCTAAAAGAGCAGCAATTTGCCTTTAATCAAGGCGTGATCGGCCAAAAACTACCTATATTGCTTGAAAAATATGGCCGTATGGACGGGCAATTGGTGGGGCGCTCGCCTTATCTGCAGCTCGTTCATGTGATGGCTGACAAGTCCTTGCTCGGGGAAATCATCGAGGTCGAGATTGTCGATGCCACAAGAAACAGCCTGACCGGTCAAATGGCTGGACAGATGGGCAAAGTCGACAGAGAAGCACTTGTGTAGCCAGCGGCTACAAGCGCTTTGGCTGTAGACGGGTGAACTTCTTTGATCGGACAACGGTTCTTCGCAAACTTTGTCTGATCGGCGAGTGTTTTGAGTATATAAAGACCAAAGAGAACAGGAAAATTCATGGGCTCAACTGCCGGATCAAATCAAAACAGACCAGACTCACATAAACGAGGGCAGACCAAAAAAGGCGAGGTCAAACAGCTCACCCTTGAGTTTGAGGACAATAATCTCATGCTCGAACTGCTTGGCGAGTTTGATGCAAATCTGGCGCTCATTGAAGATCGGCTGGGCATTGACGCCCACACGAATGGCAATCTCATTACTCTTTCTGGTTCGAACCATGCCATCAAAACAGCCAAATCCGTGCTCGAAGGGCTTTATCATCGCCTGCGCCATGGAGAAGACATCACTCCGGCTGATGTCGATGGCACCATCCGCCATCTTGATCCGATGATGCCCGTCGCCAAACGCCGCGCCCACCCCAAGCCCAACCTGCACAAAACCCGCAAAGGCAGTGCTGAAAAAAAGCTCATCAAAAACGGCCCGAACAGCGCCGCACAGATCCGCACCAAGAAGCGCTTGATCACGGCTCGTTCGACAACACAAAGCGACTATCTGCACGCCATTGACAACTTTGAGCTGACCTTTGCCACCGGCCCCGCTGGCACTGGCAAAACCTATCTGGCCGTGGCCTATGCCGCCGCCGCTCTTGAGCTTGGCCTCATTGAACGCCTGATCCTGTCGCGCCCTGCCGTTGAAGCGGGAGAGCGCCTTGGCTTTTTGCCCGGCGACATGCGCGAAAAAATCGACCCCTATCTGCGGCCGCTCTATGATGCCCTTTACGATATGCTGCCGGCTGAAAAGGTGGAGCTTGGCCTGGAAAGCGGTGTCATTGAAATCGCCCCGCTGGCCTTTATGCGCGGGCGTACCTGGTCGCGCGCACTGGTCATTCTGGACGAGGCGCAAAACACCACACCCATGCAGATGAAAATGTTTTTGACCCGGCTTGGCGAAGGGTCGCGCATGATTGTCACCGGTGATCCCTCACAGATTGATCTGCCGCGCGGCGAACGCTCCGGGCTGGTCGAGGCCAACGCCCTGCTGCACGATATTGAGGGCATCGGCCATATCGCCTTTACCGGCAAGGATGTGGTGCGCCACGACCTCGTCACCCGCATCGTCAATGCCTATGATTCAAACGATGCCAAACGCACCCAGAACAGAGCCAGAAATAATCGCGATGCTTAACATTGAGCTACTGGTTGAAGCGCCGGCGTGGCGCGAAGTCAAAGACCTTGAAAACCTCATTGAACGCGCTGGCACTGCGGCCATGGAGGCGGCGAGAAGCGAGCCTGCGCCGAACGCCCAACAGGCATTTGAAGTCGCGATCAATCTGTCGGATGATGCCCGCATCCAAACCCTCAACCAACAGTTTCGAAGCCAGGACAAGCCCACAAATGTGCTGTCTTTTCCCTTTGAAGAAGACTTCCCGGAACTGGCAACAGGACCACTTATGCTTGGCGATCTGATGCTCGCACATGAAACCATCTGGCGTGAAGCCCTTGAACAGAACAAAGTGCTTGAGCACCATATCAGCCACCTTGTTGTGCATGGGGTGCTGCATCTTTTAGGCTTTGACCACATAGAGGAGCAAGAGGCAGAAGAGATGGAGGGGCTGGAGATCGACATACTCGAAAA
>JAKIUO010000268.1 GCA_021647535.1 Hyphomicrobiaceae bacterium | reverse complement strand
AGTTGCCCCAATGCCATGATTTTCCTCCAAAAATAGCGGTTTTTGCCGTTTTTTTGAAGCTAACCCATGTCGGAATCGAGGACAGGGTGTCGTGGCTAAAATGTGTGTGTATTCATTAGGTTATAAAATTTTATAAATTTTTCTCCGGACAGTAGTGACTCAAAACCCGAAAAAAGGTTGCGAAAAACCGTTGTCCGATCAAAGAGGTTCACCCGTCAGTAGCCAAATCGCTTATAGCCGCTGGCTTATAAATAACTGATGTTACCCACCCAACTTTTGGGCCGGTCTTGAAAAAGAGCCTTCGGCAACGCTTATGCAGCGGACATTCAGGGGCCAGTCCCTAAAAACCCAATAATTGGGATTGCACAAGGGTCTCGACCCTTTGCCGCTTTCGCGCGTAGCGAACCGCCGGAGGCATTCTTTTCTTCTTTTGCGTAATCAGTCAATAAAAAAAGGGAGTGCAAACGAAATGGTTTGCACTCCCTTTTTACTTGTTGAGAGATTAGCGGCTGCAGGTACTGAGGCCAACAATCGAATAGAGCGGGCACCAGCCAATCAGCGCGGTGGCCAGCGGAACAACACCGATCCAGGCGATATTGGCATAGGCTGCTGGCAATATATTACCAAGAGGCGATCCAAAGCCAACGGCAAGCGGTGTCATTGCCAGCAAGACAAGCCCAACAACAATGCGGAAAATCCGGTCAAATGATCCAACGTTTTTGCCCATAATAAAAATCCTCTCATGGAATGTTACCAGCATGAAAGACAGGACTGTCTCTCACTACTGCTTAACATCACCTTAGCCATTCGGCTCTCTCTAGTCGGTGACTTAGTCACCAAACTTGATGAGCAAAAGAGAGTTTGAGCCATAATTCTCAAGTTTCAGTGCAAAAAACCTAGACTATTCCTCTTAGTTTGTCTGTTAACAATAAAATGATTTTCCCACGCTCAAGATGTATAAGGCCACGCTCTTCCCATCGTTTCAGCAAGCGCGAGATCACCTCACGGGCAGATCCAAGGTCTGTGGCCAGAAACTGGTGGGTACATTCTATGCAGCCCTCCTGTTCGCCAAGCAGCAACAGGCGCGCCGCCAACCGTGATTCCAAAGGCCTGAAAGCAACATTTTCCAGAACATTGACAAGATCCAGAAACCGTTCGGAATAATCACTCAATATGGTGTTGCGAAAATGCGGGGAGGTCGACATCAACTCATTGAACAAAGGAAGGCCGATGGCGTAACCTGCAAGAGGCTCCTCGACAATCCCCTCGCCATTATACAGGCTATGCCCCATCAGACATGAGACGGTCATCACACAGGCTTCCCCTGGCCCAACACGATAGAGCACAATTTCGCGTCCACTTTCCGCAACGATCTGAACCCTGATGACGCCGCGTGTCAGAAGGTAAAACAAGCCGCATTGCTTGCCCGGTTCAAAGACCCGCGTCCCTCGCGGCGCCGTTATCCACATCCCCTTGGCCGCAACCAGTGACTTGGCTGCAAGGTCCAGCCCCGGTATCTGTTCTGCGCTCTCACTCACTATGAAACTCGCCTTTTTTCGCCTGCCCGGTGCGCAGTTTGAACACAGGGCGATCACCGCGAAGCAAATGTATCACATGCGGATATACTGCCATTATCAAAACCACGCCGGAACCAGCGCACGCGTTGCGCCGATGAACCATGGGTGAAGCTGTCCGGGCGCACATACCCCGTTGTCCGTCTCTGAATTTTATCGTCCCCAATGGCATTGGCTGCATTGAGCGCTTCTTCAAGATCGCCTTTCTCAAGGAATTTCTTGGCTCGGTCAGCCCGTTTTGCCCAGACCCCCGCAAAGCAGTCCGCTTGCAATTCGACGCGCACCTGAGCTGCGTTTGCCCGTTTACTGCGCTGCCCGAAACGTGCCTTATACCTTTGCACCTTCTGAATAATGCCCAGTTCATTTTGCACATGATGTCCGATTTCATGTGCAACAACATAGGCTTGGGCAAAATCTCCCGATGCACCAAATTTGCTCTTCAACTCATTGAAAAAGGCTGTATCAATATAGACCTTGTTGTCGTTGGGGCAGTAAAATGGCCCCATCTGCTGCATACCAATCCCACAGGCTGTTTGTGTTCTGCCGGAAAACATCACCATACGCGGTTCATTATAGCGCTTGCCCAGCCGACCAAAAATCTCACGCCAGACATCTTCGGTATCGCCAAGCACAACCGCCAGAAATCCCTTCATTTCATCGCTGGCCACCGCTTTTCTTTGACCCGGGTTAAACTTGTCTTCCATACCACCACGCGGCAAACCGGCACTGCGCCTTGTATGTGGCGGGAAAGCAGAGCGACGAGTTGAAGTAGAGCCCGGCATACCTGGCAAATCAATTTTAGGCAGGCCCATTCCCCCGCCGCCACCGCCCAAAATCATCTTGCCAAACTGAGGAAAAAAAAGCATGATGCCAATCACAACAATTATGCCAATTATGCCCATGCCCCCGCCCTGCTGAGCGCCTCGGCCTCCCATTCCCATGGGAATGCGAAATCTTCCCGCGCCTCCACCCTGTCCACGACGATCTTCAATATTGTCGCTCTGGCGACGACCTTTCCAACGCATTGGCATTCTCTCACTTAAAATTACAATATTCAGGCGCAGGACGAGTTCATCAACCGCCCCCTCTTATCTTCCTTATACATCCTCATCCCGTGATCCGCCAATCCCAAAGCCAGCTCCCTCTTGATTTGTATAAAAATATCCCACAATTTGACTGTCAACAGCCGATATCCAGACTTTCGAGGGGTAATTTGTTGAATATTGACACTTTTATATTGCGTTTTGCACGAAGGAGCGTCAATAAACCCTATTGGTCTTGGCTATTTCTCATTCAGTGACAATAAGTTTCCTGATTGGTTCGCCAACCGCAACTCAAAAACAGGGCCAGCCCCTGAAACGGTCCCGTAGCTCAGTTGGATAGAGCAGGAGCCTTCTAAGCTCAAGGTCGCAGGTTCGATTCCTGCCGGGATCACCACGTCAAACACCCAAGGGTTGGGCGTTTCAGGAGATTGATGGACCGACTTAAACCAGCGTGTAAATTATCGGGGACACAGGGGGGACACACTGGAAGCAAAGTCCAACCCCCTGCCTGTAATATCATTCGCCCCTTCAACATTGAGATGCAACATTCTGTCTACGTTCCTTTGAAAACACCTCATATGGGGTTTTGTAGTTGAGACATTTTCTGGGTCGTCTGTTCAGCCTGTCTTCAATTATCTGAATTTCAGCCTGTGTCAGCTTAGCAAAATCAGTTCCTTTTGGAAAATAT
>JAKIUO010000267.1 GCA_021647535.1 Hyphomicrobiaceae bacterium | reverse complement strand
CTGATATTCCCGGCCTCATTGAGGGCGCTTCGGATGGTATCGGGCTGGGCTCGCGCTTCCTTGGTCATGTGGAGCGTTGCGGCGTGCTCATTCATCTGATTGATGTTCTGTCGGACGATATTGCTGGCGATTATAAAACCATTCGTACCGAGATTGCTGCCTATGGCGGTGGACTGGAAGACAAGCGCGAGCTGGTGGCCCTGACCAAATGCGATGCCGTCGATGAAGAGCTGCAGGACATGCAAGCGGACGAGCTGGAAAAAGTCTGCGGCCAGCGCCCCTGGTTCATTTCAGCGGTCAGCGGTCAAGGCACCAAGCGCTTGATGCTGCGCACCGGCGAAATCATCCGCGAAGCCCGCGCGCCGAAAGAAAAACATGTCAATAGTCACGGGTTTTAGAGAGCTGAAATGAAACCTGCTGAAATGAAACCTGCCGAAATGAAACCTGCCGAAATGAAACCTGCCGAAATGAAACCTGAATGGCATAGCGCAAAACGCATCATTATTAAAATTGGCTCGTCTTTGCTGATTGATGAGCGCGGCCTTTTGAAAGCTGAATGGCTGTCTTCGCTGATCTCTGATATTGCTAGGCTTTCTGGGGAGGGGCGCGAGATTGTGCTGGTGTCGTCTGGGGCCATTGGGCTGGGGCGACGGCAGTTGGGGCTGGCGGCGGGGGTGCTGAAGCTGGAAGAGAGTCAGGCGGCGGCAAGTGTGGGGCAGATCACGCTGGCTCATGCTTATGAAGAACGACTGAAAGCTCATGACCTTATTGCGGCGCAAGTGCTGGTGACGCTGGGGGATACAGAGGAGCGGCGGCGCTATCTGAATGCGCGGGGCACCATTTCGACCCTTCTCAAAATCGGTGCGGTGCCGGTGGTCAATGAAAATGATACGGTGGCCACTAGTGAAATCCGCTTTGGCGATAATGACCGGCTGGCGGCCCGCGTCGCCAGCATGATGACCGCTGATCTGCTTATTTTACTCTCCGATATTGACGGGCTGTATACAAAGCCG
This sequence comes from Hyphomicrobiaceae bacterium, assembly GCA_021647535.1. GTDB lineage: Bacteria > Pseudomonadota > Alphaproteobacteria > Rhizobiales > JAKIUO01 > JAKIUO01. The sequence continues at coordinate 2,303 of JAKIUO010000267.1, read as the reverse complement.
CCCCAAAAAGAAGAGGGGGCCGAGCACCTGTCTGAAGTTCCCGAAATAACGCCAGAGATTGAAGCGATGGCCGGGTCTGTAGGGTCTGATTATGGTTCGGGTGGCATGACCACCAAGATCCTCGCCGCCAAAATCGCCACCAAGGCCGGGGTGCATATGCTGATCGCCTCCGGGCAGGGAAACCACCCTGTTAGCGCTCTGTTTGAGGGGGGGCGGCACACATGGTTCCACGCCCATGGCAACCCTGTGACTTCGCGCAAACGCTGGATTGCGGGGGGGCTGGAAAGTTGCGGCGAGCTGATTATTGACGAGGGCGCGGCAACGGCTTTGCAAAGAGGCAAGAGCCTGCTGCCCGCCGGTATCACCAGCCTGTCGGGCGATTTCGGGCGCGGCGATGTGGTGATCATCCGTGACCCTGAGGGCAGGGAAGTGGCGCGCGGCCTTTGTGCTTACGGGATCGAGGATGCAGCAAAAATCATCGGTCGGCACAGTAAGGAAATATCTGCGCTGCTCGGCTATCAGGGGCGCGCGGCGATGATCCATCGGGATGATATGGTGTTATTGTGAGGCGAGAAGAGAATGCCCTCGCCGGGCGGGCGTCTTTTCAGACAGAATTGGGGACTGGTCCCCAAACCCCAATCGTTTTAAGATGTTGTCGGGATAATTCCTCCCTTTCTCGTTCCCACGCTCTGCGTGGGAATGCATGGCCAAGACGCTCTGCGTCGCGTTTCAGGCTAATATAAGCCTTATCAAGGGACGTTCGAGCGTCCCCACCACGGATTCCCAAGCAGAGCTTGGGAATCAGAATTCTTAACTTAGCGTCTATGGGGACCAGTCCCCCTTGACTGTCTGTCAAGACGCCGCGCGGCGAGCGCATTTATTGGGAGTGATCATGAGCACATTTGATCATATTGAAAACTGGATTTTTGATCTCGACAACACGCTATATCCGGCCAGTTGTCGTTTGTTTGATCAGATCGACCAGCGCATGACTTCTTATCTGTCGGATTATCTTGGGGTGGGGCGCGACGAGGCTTACAAGTTGCAAAAGAGCTATTTTCGCGACCATGGCACGACGATGAACGGCATGATGCTCCATCACCAGATGGACCCGGAGCCCTATTTACAATTTGTGCATGATATAGATCATTCTTCCATTGATCCATCGCCAGCGTTAGCCAGCGCGATTGGCGCTTTGCCGGGGCGCAAGCTGGTGTTTACCAATGGGTCGGCGTCACATGCAGAGCGCGTGCTGGTGCGACTGGGTATCGAGGGCATGATGAGCGATATTTTTGATATCAAAATGGCTGATTATACGCCTAAACCGGCGCGCCAGACTTATGAAATGATGATCGCTGCGACGGGTATCGAGGCCAAACGATCGGCGATGTTCGAAGATATTGCCCGTAATCTTCTGGTGCCGCATGATATGGGTATGACAACGGTACTGGTCAAAACGCCTAGTGACCATGCTGATGCCGGGGCCATAGATCTGGGCTCTGGCGCTGAACCTTATGTGGACCATGCGACGCCGGATCTGGCGCATTTTCTAAGTGAGCTTGCACGCAACTGACCTGCCCCTTGTCTTTGTTTCGCCTTTAAATGGCCTAAAAACCTCCTTGTCTCTGAACGGTTTGTGAACGCGCCCTTCCGGTGTCGTTCAGGCAGCTTGGTGCAGTATTGTATCATGAGCTGTAAAAGCGCCCCGCCATTCCAACAAGGAGACCGGATTATGCCCCGCAAGAATTCAATAATTACACGAAGAGTAATTGCAATAGTGACAGCCCTTGTTGTGCCGTTGGTGTTGATCCCAACCAGTGGCAATGCCAGACCAGCGCAAAGCGAATGGGACTTTCTTGATCAGGTCGTCAAGGTAAAATATCAGGGCAATGCCAAAACAACCAATGAGAGCCTGCGCGGTTTTTTTGATGGTGAAGCTCCACGTAATACTCTGAGCAAGACGCGCAAAAGACAGTATTCAGGTCAACGTCGTGGTTCTCGTTACAATCGTGCGAACCGCCGTGGAAATGGAAGCGGATATTATGAAGAAGACCTGGTGATGAGTTGCGCCACACCGCGCCAGATCCACCGTCGCTTGCACCGCCAGGGATGGACGGATTTTCATAATCTACGCATTCGTGCCAATGCGCTTGCCTTCAAGGCCCGCCAGAAATATCAGATCGGTGAGGGGCGCGAGCTGACCTATAATCTGCGCATTGACCGCTGCACAGGCGCTTTGTTGAAAGCCAAGCTGCAATTCAAGGACAGGTGGTTCATTCGCTGGATGCGTCGTTTGAGCGCTC
>JAKIUO010000266.1 GCA_021647535.1 Hyphomicrobiaceae bacterium | reverse complement strand
AAATACGGGGCTTATACGCTGGCTTCTTTTCTGGGCGAGCGCTTTGACAGCAAGCTGATCCGCCTGACAGCGGCTCTGTTCCTGTTGGTGCCGTCACTGATGCTGCTCAGCGCCGAGATCCGTATTGTTGCCGAGGTTATCAGCCAGTTCACCTCGGCTGATTTTAGTATGCTGATCTTCATGACGGCGGGTGTTATTGTGGTTTCCACTATCCTTGGTGGTATGCGGTCGCTGACATGGACCACCGGGGCGCAGATGCTGGTTATGTTACTGGGGATGCTGACGCCGCTGGTCATTTTGTCGATCATGCATACGACCTTGCCCGTGCCGCAACTGACCTATGGCAGTCTGTTTGCTGATATTGCCAGTGTCGAGAAGGCCGGGGGCCTGCTGGCTGGTCAGTCGAGTGCTTTGTCATCTGCCCTTCCGGGAGAAAATATCCTGCCGGTGAATAAGCCCATAGCGCAAATGTTTGGGGCTGTCGGGGGCTTTGACTTTCTCTTATTGATGTTGAGTGTGATGATGGGCGCGGCTGTTCTGCCGACCTCAATCATGCGTATTGGCACGGCCTCCAGTGTGGCTGAGGCCAGGCGCTCGATTGGTTGGGGGGTCGTGCTGGTGAGCTTGTTGATGATGACAGTGCCAGCCATCGCAGTTTTTGCAAAATATATTATTTATCAAGGTGTTATAGGTCAGCCTTTTAACGATTTGCCTCATTGGCTTAACGGCCTGAAAGAGGCAGGCATGATTGATTTTCTTGACCTGAACAGGGACGGGGTGCTGGGGGTCAAGGAGTTGGCCGTGACGCGTGATGGCATATCCCTGATCTTGCCCATTGTTGGTGAGTTGCCTTTTGTATTGGTGGGCTTCATGGCGGCGGCTGGCATGGCGGCGGCTTTGTCAGCAGGCAGCGCGCATATGGTTTCCATGAGCAGTTCGCTGGCGGAAGATGTTTTTCATGGTGTTTTGTGGGTGCGGGCCTCGCGCGCCAAAAGGCTGTTACTGGCAAGACTTTCCATGATCCTTGTGACCCTACTGGCCAGCCTTGCTGCCATCTCGCAGGATTTTGATGTCTTGCAGGTTTTGCTGTGGGCCTTGTCCATATCGGCCAGTAGTTTCTTTGCGCCTATGGTGTTGGCGATCTGGTGGAAATCTGTGTCCGGGTTTGCTATATGGGTGGGGATGATGGCTGGCTTTTTCAGTTCAAATTTTCTAATCTGGTTGCATTGGAGTGGTATTTCTCCAAGTTTTGCTGGTATTGACAGCCTGACATCCGCGATCCTTGGTGTGCCGATAGCGTTTATTGCGACGATAGCTCTGAGCTATTTAAAGCCAGAAGAGACCGGAGAGATCAAGGAGTTGATGGATGAAATACGCATACCTGACGGAGAGACCATCCATGACTATAAAGAACGCATCATGACCGGCCGGGGGCTTTAGCTACCGATTGGTTCTGGAAAATAAAGAGGATTGCATGAGCACATTTATGGACAAATATTTCTGGTGGTTACCGATGGGCTCTGTCCCTGAAGTGAGTGCCAGAGATTTGCAGACAGAAATAACAAAGACGCGCGGTGCCTTGCAGATCCTTGATGTGCGCACCAGCGGTGAATATGCACAAGGGGCCATCAAAGGGGCTTTGCTGATGCCCTTGAGCACCCTGAAAAACCGGATTGAGGCGCTGCCTTATGATCGCTCGAAACCGGTGATTGCCATTTGCCGCTCGGCCCGTCGTTCCATCCCGGCGGTTCGCCTGTTGCGCGCGGCTGGCTATAGTGACGTTCGGCAATTGCAGGGCGGTATGCTCTCTTGGCAGGCGCTCAACTATCCCGTCAATCGCCCTTGAGAATCTGTATCTGATCGATTTTTGATAAGGTTTGAGGGGTTTTGATCTTTTAGGGCGCTTGTAAGGTTTGCTGGTTCGGCTCATATGAAGAAGAGCTTGTAAAGTAACGGTTTGCGAATGAGATGAGGGCGAGAGAGCATGGTTTTGTTAAAGAGCAGAAAATTCTTTACTCATTGTTTTCTGATGGGCACATTTTCGCTGCTACCTCTGGTGGGACCGGGGCTGCACTCTGGTGCGATGGCTGCAAAAGCGGCGCATATTGTTGATGAGAAGCTGTTCTTTAAAAAAGTGCGCCAGCTCATGCACCGTCGGGGCCTGAAGGATATCCAGTTTCAGACTTATAAGCAGATTATCAGTTACTGGAACAGCCACAATAATATGAGCGACCGGCGTTGGCTGGCCTATGTTATGGCCACCGCCTATCATGAAACCCAGTTAAGGCCGGTGCGAGAGGGTTTTAAGAAAAGCGATGCAGCGGCGCGGCGACATGTACGCTGGATGTGGAACAAGCGCATTATCACCTTGCCTTATCACCGTGCAGATCCAGTAACCGGGCAGGTTTATTACGGGCGCGGCTATGTGCAGCTCACCTGGGCAGAAAATTACAAAAAAATGGGGCGGGCGATTGGTATGGGCGATAAGCTTTATCGCAACCCCGACCTGGTCCTTGACCCGGAAATCGCTTCCAAAGTGCTGTTTGTCGGCATGTTAAAAGGCAAGTTTCGCTATAGCCGCAGAGGGGCGCCCAAGGGCTGGCAGAAACTGAGCATGTTTTTCAACAAACGCACGGCCAACTGGTATCGGGCGCGCAATATCATAAATGGAGATCTGCGCAAGAATGGCAATCGGATAGCTGGTTATGGTCGCAAATATGCCAAAGCCATTCGTTTGCTGGCTGCGTCAGATGCGCCACAGCCAACGCCCCCCGTACCAACGCGGCCAGAAGTGATCCCGCCAGGAACGACAGAGGGACCAGAAACAGACCCGCAAGAAGACGAAGTTGTGCCATTTCTGCTCGGGGCTGAAGGGGCAACAGGTGCGGACAAAGGTCAAGCTGATAGCGAGGAGCAACCAAAAGGGGCTGCCTAAAATGACAATAAGCCAGTTGAGCCTGGATCAATAGTCGACACGAAGACCAGTGAAACACCGGGTGAAGCAGTGACGCCGCCAGCGGAACCGATTGGCGAAGTCGTTCCCAAACTTCCAGACAGTGGCAGTGTTGTTGATGAGGGAAGTGAGACGCCGTCAACCCCTGATCCTGTCCCCGCAACAGAGCCAGAGACCGGAACAACCAAGAACGGTGAAGGTGAAACAGAGGTCCTGCCGATTTCTGATGAGACGGAAACGCTGATCATTCCGAGCCCTGCGCCAGAGCCGAGCCCTGCGCCAGAGCCGAGCCCTGCGCCAGAGCCAAGCCCTGCGCCCGAACCGGCCCCTGCACCAGAGCCGAGCCCTGCGCCCGAACCGGCCCCGACGCCC
>JAKIUO010000265.1 GCA_021647535.1 Hyphomicrobiaceae bacterium | reverse complement strand
TCTTGACGTGGTCAAGTATCCATTTCTCATCGCCCGAACCCCAGCCAACCCACTGGATCTCCAACCGGTCGTGCTGCACATCAACACCGGCGGTGATTAGCAGTACCTGCGGCGGCAAATAGAGACCGAAATCCTCGCGGCGCTCGAAAAGCTGATCGGGCGTGGTTTCAGAGCCCTTTGCCGGATCATAGGTCAGTCCGAGCTTCAGATTGTAAAAAGTCTGCTCCTTGAGCGGTTCGCCCTTGCTCTCCTCCCACTGGCGAGCCAGCCGGGCCATGGAGGTCTTGGGCGAAAAACTGTAGATCGAGTTGATGTGGAACCCGGCAATGCGGTTGAACGGTTTTGAAGCCTTCCAGTAGCCGTGCTTGACCGAACCACGCACCTGTTTTTGGCTCCACATGGCCCCGCAATGCTTGCAGCAATATTCGGCCGTTTCAGGCTTGCCCTCCTGCCAGTGCACGCCACCGATTTCTTCTTTGCTTTCGCGGTCACGCTGGGGAAAGAAGTCGAGAAACTGAAACTCGGCGCAATGGGGGCATGGCACAAGATAATAGCGCTGGTCCGACTTGTGCCACCAGTCCTCAATCGCTGATTTACCGGCAATCGTTGGTGTCGAGGTCAGATAAAGCTCGGTGTCCCAGAAATTCTCCTGCCGCTGGATCGCCTGAGTAAACGGGTCACCATCCTTGCCGATATTGGCCTTGAACTTGTCGATCTCATCAAGCAGCATGATTTTGATCGGCCGTGAGGCCAGCGAGCCGGGCGAATTGGCACCGGAAAACACCAGATAACCGCCGGGAAAAGTCTTTTTGCCCTTCTGGTTGGTCTTGTCGCGCGTCCTGTTGCTCATGAAGCTGGCAATTTCCGGCACGCCGCGCAGCATGGGCGAGATACGCTCGTCGGCATAATCCTCGGCCAGTTTGATGGTCGGCTGCACCATCATCATCGAGGCCGGATCGACATGCACATGCTTGCCGATAACATTATTGAGCGCCTCTGATTTACCAACCTGCGACGACCACATCAAGACGGTGGCGTCAACATCGGGGTCAGCGCCAATATTCATCGGCTCTTCCTGATAGGGCGCTGTGCTGGTACGCCATTTGCCGCCAATCGGGCTCTCGGGGGGCAGGATGCGGTATTTGTCTGCCCATGCGGAAACTGTCAGGTCCGGCGGCATCGCCATTCCGCCCGCCCAGCTGTCGAAAATATCAGCCCGCGATGTTTTTGGCGGCCTCCTGTAGGTCTTTGATAAATTCATGGATCATTTTCGTGACAATCGGCATATCTTCCTGCGAGACGAAGGGCGAAAGTTGTGCAGGCAACGCCATCAGCCTGTCGCGTAATGTACGGGCGGCATCAAACGAAGCCTGCTTGACTTCGGCTAATGGTACCAATGTGCCGATTTTCTCCTTGTACTGGGCCTCTTTCAGCTTGGCCTGAAAAATCTTCTCCGCTGTCTTGGCCTTGTTGAAGGACTGGCCGCTGTCGGGGCTTTTGGAGATGGTTGTCGGCGCTGAGGCAGCCGCCTCATCCATCAAGGAGCGCTTGCGTGTCCCCCTGTTTCGTGCAGGCTGCGCTGGCAGCGTTTCCTTGCGGGTCTTGGAGAGGTCAACATTGTCGTGATAGGCCGCCCTGACCGCTTCCGGGTCGTAAAGTCGTCGCTTCCCCCTGACCTTGGCCACCGGAATATTGCCCGCCTCGACATGCTTCTTGAGACCGCTCAGGCTCATACCCAGCATCTTGGCCATGCGGGTGTGTGATATCAGTTCTGACATGGGTTTCCTTTCATCAGGCTGCTTCTTTTTCATTGAGACGTTCATCAGCCATTCCCTCAAAGCTGCGCCCATCCCCATCAAGCACGGCTTGCTCCCCGGTCAGTTCCTGCCAGCGGCGGATGATGACATCGACATAGGGTGGGCTGAGTTCAGAAGCGTAGCATTTGCGCCCCTCCAGTTCGCAGGCAATCAGCGTGGTGCCGGAGCCGCAAAACGGTTCATAAATGGCATCACCACGTTTGGAGTTGTTGAGAATGGGGATGCGCATGGCATCTATAGGTTTCTGGGTCGAGTGGCCGGTTTCGGATTTGATATGCTCGATTTCCCACAAGGTCGCTTGGCTTCTATCGCCATGCCAGTGGCCTTTTGCGCCTTTTTTGACTGCATACCAGCAAGGCTCGTGCTGCCAATGGTAGTGTCCACGCGACAAGGCAAAGCGGGTTTTCGCCCAGATGATCTGCGAGCGAAGCTGGAAATCGCAGGACTGCAGGCTTTCGGCCACCACCTGCGCAAACAGCCCGGCATGCCAGACATAGGCAACGTCACCGGGGAACAATTCCCAGGCCTCGCGCCAGTCGGCCCGGTCGTCATTGAGCACCTTGCCGTGGGCGGCAGTGACATCATTTAGCCCAGCCCGTAGCCGCCATTCGGCATCATACTCAACACCATAAGGCGGGTCAGTGACCATGAGGTGAGGTTTGGCCCCATCAAGCAGGCGCGCGACATGTTTTTTGTCGGTGCTGTCGCCACAGGCAAGGCGATGGTCGCCAAGGATCCACAGATCACCCTCGCGCGCCACCGGGTTTTCTGGCGGCGCGACTTCCTCGTTGGCCTGATCGAGATCTTCTTCGCTGGCGTCCCCGGCAATCAGGTCGCCGATCTCGTCCTCGTCCCAGCCGATGACATCGAGATCGAAATCAAGATCGGTGGCTGCCTCCAGTTCGGCCAGTTCGCGCGCCAGCTTGTCCTCGTCCCATTCGGAAAATTCGCCGGTGCGGTTGTCAGCCAAGCGCAGCGCCTTGATCTGCTCGGCCGACAGGTTTTTGGCGACATGCACCGGCACCTGTTTGAGCCCGAGGCTCTGCGCCGCCTTCAGCCGGGTGTGGCCGATGACGATGACGCCATCCGTATCGACAACAATTGGTTGCCGCCAACCGAACTGATCAATTGAGGCGGCGACCTTTTCAACCGCTTCATCGGAAATCACCCGAGGATTGTTTTCATAGGGCTGGGGCTTGTCAATCTCCCAATATTCCACATCGAAATTTGGGTTCGTTTGATCTGTGCTCATCTTCTCTCCGGGTTCGTTTCATGAATTTTGAGTTCGTTTCGCTTACAGCGCCCAGTGCTTGGGCTGTCCGGGGGCTGTCTGGCAGTTTTGGGTTCAGTTTCGTTTGTTTTGGGTTCGTTTCTCACAAAAGCCCCATCCACTGGGCTGTTCGAGCTATAAAAATGCACAAACGCACCCAAACAAACGCACCCAAATTTTTTGTTTTTCGCTAGCGCTTTATCGCGCGCGGGGATTGGCGCACCGCAACGTGAGGCCGCAAAGTACCTTTGC
>JAKIUO010000030.1 GCA_021647535.1 Hyphomicrobiaceae bacterium | reverse complement strand
TTTGGCATAGCCATAAAAGGCCCGGTTGGTTTCATCATTGGCCAGCAAAACGGCGAGCGCATCGGTTGGTGTTGTGCTGGTGCCGTTAAATCGGGCCAGCGAACTATCCCCCAACCTGAAAAAGCGGATCATCGGCAACATGCGCATGATGGCATTATCGAGCTGCGCGGGCACGACACGCCCCCGGCCCTTAAAACATTTTCGCAATGGGATAATATCAAATAATAACGCGTTCAGGGCCGCCGGGTTACGTGAGCAATGCCCCCCATCGGGCAGCACCTGACGGTCAAGCTCCAGCATAAGCAGAGACTCAACATTTTTCAGCAACTTGTCCTGTCGGCTCAAGCAAAGCCCCGCCATAACCAAAGCGCTCACGACATGCAGGCGTGGCAAACCCTGCGGCGTGTCCATCATCTTGATATTCAGCCTGTTAATCTCGCTGGCTATAAAATTGGCAAATTTCCAGCCATTTTTCTGCCCGACAGCCTTCAGGACAAACGGGCTATTGGTGAGGAAAGCCCGGATACGATTGGCAATAACCTCTGGCTCATTGCCCACACCCTCATGGCTTGTCGCATAAAAATCTATCCAGCTAAAAACCAGCTTTTGCGCTGCCAGCTTGGCTTCATGGTCACCCCTGGCCCGCAAATCACGCAGCCAGCCAAAGCTCAGCAAGCGACGATTAAAACTATCATCAGCATCGGGGTGCTCGAAAATGTTCGGGTGGCCCTCGCCAACCTCCAGGAAAATGCCATCAAGTCCAAAATGCCCCGACTGGATTTCCCCCAAAAGACTGGGATCGCAGGTTTTCAGGTCTTTGGGCACCAGCATGATTTCGCAATTGTCAACCTCATGCTTGACGTAACGGTCAACAGCCTGATCAAGCCCGGTTTGCAACCGCCCCAGCCGCCCTAACCGGCGCTTTCGTTTTTTGCGCGGCTTTTCTGGTTGCTCATCTTCCGGTTGGCCCTGTGCTTTTTGATACCTGTCCATACTGTCTCTAGTCCAAATGGCGTGTTTTACCCAACGGGCTTATTCACTGATTATTCTGGTCAATGCCTATCCGGGTTGTCCGTCCAAAATATGACCCTGGTTCTATTTCTTGCCACTCAGCTTATCGCGCACATAATCCATGATGCTCACATAATCGGTTTTGCCGGTGCCCATCAAGGGGAGTTGCTTGATTTTAAGGATCATGCGCGGGATCATGATGTCAGCAAGTCCGGCTTTTCTGGCGGCCTCCAGCAAGGGGCCACGATCAGCCTCCTCATGCTCGGTGATCAGCACCAAACGCTCGCCTTTCTTGTCGTCGGGAATGGCAATGACGGCATGAGAAAGGTCAGGCCAGGTGGTGCTGACATGGGCCTCAACTGCAGTCAGTGAAATCATTTCCCCGGCGATTTTGGCAAAACGCTTGGCCCGGCCGATAATGGTAACAAAGCCCATCTCGTCAATATTGACAATATCTCCGGTATCATACCAGCCATCTTCGACGCGCTGCAATTGGCCCGGCTGATCGGCCAGCAAATAGCCCAGCATGATATTTGGTCCCTTGACGAATAAACGGCCTCCCCCTTTAACCCCTGGCACATGCTCAAGCAAATGTTCGATGGAGGGCAGCAGCCGACCCACGGTTCCCGCCTTGCAATGCATGGCCGTATTGACGGCCAGAACCGGTGCGGTTTCCGTCGCCCCATAGCCTTCAAAAATACGAATACCGAACTTGTCCGACCAGATGCGGCGCGTTGCTTCCTTGACCTTTTCGGCCCCGGCAATGACATAGCGCACCGAATAAAAATCATAAGGGTGGGCCATGCGCGCATATCCGGCCAAAAAAGTATCGGTACCATAAAGAATGGTGGCGTCAGTCTCGTACACCATCACCGGAACGATTTTATAGTGCAGCGGCGAGGGGTACAAAAACACTTTGACCCCGCCAAGCAAAGGCAGCAGGAACGCCCCTGACAGGCCAAAACTATGGAATAAAGGCAAAGCGTTAAACACCACATCCTGTTCGCTCAAATCAATACGGGCACTGACCTGCAGCCGGTTGGCCTGCAGATTGGTGTGAGACAGCACAACGCCCTTTGGCACCCCTTCGGAACCAGAGGTGAACAGCACGACGGCTGGATCATCGCAGGATGGCTTGCCACTGGCGCGGTGATAAGCAAAACGGGCGGCGCGGCGCTGCAACAAGCCCCTCAGTTTGCTTGTCGTACCGATTTCAGCTTTTAAATCTTCCAGATAGACAATCTCCACAAGATCACTCATGGCCTCAATGAGAGGCTCCAGCTCCCCCACCTCGATAAAGCGCTTTGATGTCAGCACTGTTTTCAGCTTTGCCGTCTTGCAGGCCGACCGCAGATTTTTGCTGCCAGTGGAATAGTTGAGATGCGCCGGAATACGGCCATAGGCCTGCAGGGCGAAAAAGGTCACGCCCATACCGTTTGTATTGGGTAAAAAGACCCCGACGCGCTCAAAGCGCTCTGTTCGCTTGGCGATGTGTCCCCCCAGCACGAAGGATGCCAGCACCAGACGATCATAAGACAAAGGCACACGTTCCACATCTTCCAATATGGGCATTTTGCGGCCATGAGTTTCGCGCGCATCCAGCAGGGCTTCAAACAAAGTACGCTTATAATTGCTGGTCTCAAACACCATGTCGGTCATCAGATCATAAAGCTTGTTGCCAACAATCTCGCGGCGCCGGGCGCCCGTCACCCCTTCTGGCGCTGTCAGCTTTTGCGGCTCCATAATGGTGATCGTCACCTTGGGGAACCAGCGGGTCTTCAAACGCTTGCCCAGTTTGGAAAATTTGGAATATTGCGCCCCGTCAATACGCACCGGCAAAATAGGCGCATCGGCATGGAGGGCGATGGTGCCCGGCCCCTCATAGACCTTCATCAAGGCCCCCGTCACTGTTATGCGCCCCTCGGGGAAAATAACGATCTGCTGGCCTTTTTCAACGGTGCGCACCAGAGTTTTAATGGCCATTGGATTGCTCGGGTCCATCGGCAGAAAATCAAAGAACGGAAAGGCCAGACGCGCCCACCATTTCTCGGCGATCTGCGTATTAATGGCAAAGCTTGGCGTGCCCGGCCAGAATGAAGCCAGCAGCGGGCCATCCAGAAACGACACATGATTGGCGACGATCACCGCTCTTTCCCCCTCTTTGGGAATATTTTCCTCGCCAATGATCTCGACGCGAAAAAACAAACGAAAGACCTGCCGCCCGATGCCCTTGACCACTTCTTGCGGCAACAGTTTGCAAATATAAGCAGCGACAAACCCGTTTAAGATGCCAATCGTCAGGAACAGCTGAGGAATGGTATAGCCCGCGCTTAGCATCATGCCAGCCAGCACCGTAGACACCACCATGAACAAAGCATTAACGATATTATTGGCGGCGATATTGCGCGAGACATGCGCCGGGTCGGAATGTTCCTGAATGAGCGCATAAAGCGGCACTGCATAAAGCCCGCCGCTAAAGGCGATCATCAGCAGATCGAACAGGATGCGCCAATTGCCGGGCTGCGCTAAAAATGTCGAAAGATCTGTCAGCCCGGCCCCATTGCTGGCGCTCACAGCATTACGGCTGGCAAAATAAAGATCAATGGAAAAAACCGTAATGGCCAAAGCGGCTAACGGCACATATTTCGCCGAGATCACCCCTTTGAGCAATTTGTTGCAGGCCAGCGAACCAATGGCAATACCGATGGTAAAAATAGCCACAAAAAGCGTGCTCACCATCTCATCAGCGCGCAGGGACGCGTTGGAAAAGGTCGGGAACTGCGCCAGATAGAGCGCCCCGACCAGCCAGAACCATGAAATTCCCAATATGGACAGATAGATCACCCGGTTGGCCCCGGCATGGCGGATGATCTTAAGCGTCTCACTAAACATGTTATAACTCACCGGCAAATCCGGTGTGCGCGGTGCGATAGAAGGAATTTTACTCGCCGACAGCCAGCCCAGCACAGCAAGGCCAATAAGCGTCAACGACACCATCGGCACCCCAAAATCACGCGTAATGAGCACGCCGCCATACATGGTGCCGAGTAAAATGGCCAGAAAAGTACCGGTTTCAATCAGCGCATTGCCGCCGATAAGCTCGTCTTTTTTAAGCAATTCAGGCAAAATACCATATTTCAGCGGCCCGAAAAACGAGGATTGCGTACCCATCAAAAACAAAACAAACAGCAAAAATGGAATATTTTGCAAATAAAAACCAAAGGCGGCCAGCGCCATCAAAAAGATTTCGATAAGCTTGATGCGTCGGATCAAAACGGCCTTGTCATATTTATCGGCCATCTGCCCGGCGGTTGCCGAAAACAAAAAAAATGGCAGGATAAAAAGCCCTGCCGCAATGGTGATGATCAAAGCGGCATCATAGCCGCCTGCCGTGGCCAGACCATACGTCACCAGAATGACCAGTCCTTGCTTGAAGCCATTATCATTAAACGCGCCCAGCGCCTGGGTAATAAAAAGCGGCCAAAAACGTCTCTGGCGCAAAAGATGAAACTGTGAGTGATCGGCTGACATATAATAAGGAGCTCCAATGAACCTTTAGTCCTCTTATTATTTGTGCTACAAGCAATAGGCAATGCAAGCAACAACTCATAAATTGAGATGATCTACGGGGATAAGGGGGAAATTTCATGGATAAAGTCACCACATGGCTGGATAATCTGATCCATTTCATTGGCAATACGCTGGTTCAGGTCTTCCACACGCTGGCGCTGTTCGCCATTGGTGCCGCTGTTGTCTGGGGCGCTGGCAATACGTATTGGACCATGTTCAAAACCCAGCATTTTTCGATTGAAGACATCCTGCTCCTCTTTATCTATCTTGAGCTTGCCGCCATGGTGGGGATCTATTTCAAAACGGCAAAATTACCTGTGCGTTTTTTGATCTATATCGCCATTACCGCCATTACCCGCGTCATGATCGGTATGCTCTCCCACACGCACAAGGCCGATATCGAGATTGTGGTCGCCTCTGGTGCCATTTTGATATTAACCATCGCAACACTGGTCCTTCGCTATGGCACCTATAAAATGCCATTGGATACCGGGATCAAGGAATTGACAGATTTCAAACCCCTGCCAACGCCTGGACAATCAATGGCAACACCTGGACAACAGCCAGCTGTTAACCAACAGCCTGCACCACCACAACAGCCAGCTGTTAACCAGCAGCCAGCTGTTAACCAGCAGCCAGCTGCTCACCAGCAGCCCGGGGTGCCGCAGCAAACAAAAGGACCGCAATAGATGGCTGAACGGCAAAAGATCGGCGTCCTGCTGATCAATCTGGGCTCCCCGTCCGGCACCGATTTCTGGTCCGTTCGAAGCTATCTGAAAGAATTTCTTGGCGACCGGCGTGTCGTTGAAATCCCGCGCCCGATCTGGTGGCTCATCCTGAACGGTATTATCCTCAATACCCGCCCGCAAAAAAGCGGCAAGAAATATCAAGAGGTTTGGGACAAAGAAAATAACTGCGCCCCGCTGATATCCATCACCCGCAAGTCCAGCGAAAAACTGGCTACGGCTGTGGCCAGCGATCATCCCGATCTGGTGGTTGACTGGGCCATGCGCTATGGCGAACCCACCATCGGCGCCACTATTGACCAGCTGATGGAGCAAGGTTGCGCGCGCATTTTACTGGTGCCGCTCTATCCGCAATATTCCGCCAGCACCACGGCCAGCGTTATTGATGCGGTTGGCGATGCCTTGAAAAAAATCCGCCACCAACCCGAAATCAGGTCGGTTGCCCCTTATTATAAAGACCCCGCCTATATTGAGGCGCTGGCCTCTTCCCTGAAAAGCGGTCTGGCAAAACTGGACTTCACGCCAGATGTCATCATTTCATCCTTTCACGGCCTGCCAAAACTGTTTGCCAAGCGCGGCGATCCCTATCCAGAGCACTGCGAACAGACCTTTGCTCTGCTGAAAAAGGCTATGGGAGATGAGGGCTACAAGCTGCACATGACCTATCAATCGCGCTTTGGCAAGGCAGAATGGCTGCAACCCTATACTGACAAGACCCTGCAAAAACTGGCAGAGGACGGGGTTCAAAACATCGCCGTCATCACGCCGGGCTTTGCCGCTGATTGCCTGGAGACCCTGGAAGAGATCAGCATGGAAAATAAAGAGGTCTTTATTAACGCTGGTGGCAAAAATTTCGAAGCTATCCCCTGCCTTAACGACAGCGATGATGCTATAAAAATGATGCGTACGCTTGTTTTGCGTGACTTAAACGGCTGGATTTAAACCAGAGCAGGTCGATCAATTATCCATATTTCAGGCCCTTGCACGATTGCCTCTTAAAATTCCGTCCTTGAATCACCAAATAATGATCAGTCATCATCAAAAAGGGGTCTCCACCAATGCCTGCAGGATTAGATATCTTCGTTATTGTGCTTGTCGTTTTATTCTTTGTCGTTGCCGCCTCCGTTCTTAAAATCGTCCCGCAGGGCTTTAATTATACCATTGAACGTCTGGGCCGCTACACCCGTACTCTCAAACCGGGACTGGCCATCCTCACCCCTTTTATCGAAACCGTTGGTCACAAGATCAATATGATGGAGCAGGTCCTTGATATTCCCTCTCAGGAAGTCATTTCCAAGGACAATGCCATGCTGACCGTCGATGGTGTGGCGTTCTTTCAGGTGCTCGATGCGGCGCAAGCCAGCTATGAGGTGCATAATCTGCACCGCGCCATGCTCAATCTGACCATGACCAATATTCGTACCGTCATCGGCTCCATGGACCTTGATGAAGTCTTGTCGGAACGCGAAACCATCAATGCCCGCTTGCTCCATGTCGTTGATGAAGCCACCAATCAATGGGGCGTAAAAGTCACGCGCATAGAGATCAAGGACATCACCCCGCCGCGCGATCTGGTTGAAGCCATGGGCCGCCAGATGAAAGCCGAACGCTTGAAACGTGCTGAAATTCTTGAAGCCGAGGGCTCACGCCAATCCGAAATCCTGCGTGCCGAAGGCGAGAAACAGGGCGCTATTCTGGCCGCTGAAGGCCGCAAGGAAGCCGCCTTTAGAGATGCTGAAGCGCGAGAACGCGCCGCCAAGGCTGAAGCCGAAGCCACAACCATGGTGTCAAAAGCCATCAGTGAGGGCAATGTGCAGGCCATCAACTATTTCGTCGCCAATAATTATGTTGATGCCTTGAAGGAACTGGCCACCTCGCCCAATCAAAAAGTCCTGATGATGCCCATTGAAGCCGCCAATCTCATTGGTGCTATTGGGGGCATCGCCGAGCTGACCAAGGAAGCCTTTGGCAAGGATGATGATAAAAAAGGTGGCAGCGGCTCTGTACCAAGAACATAGGGAACAGTAATGGAAAACTCATATTTCGTCTCCCTTGGGGCCTGGAACTGGTTCATTCTGGCCGCTATTCTTGGTGTGCTCGAATTAACCCTGCCAGGTTTCCTGCTGATCTGGTTTGGCGTTGCCGCTCTGCTGATCGGCGCGCTGGCCCTAGCCATCAATATGGTCTGGCAGCTGCAGCTGGTGCTTTTTGCACTGATTGGCATCGGCCTGCTGATGGCCTCAAAACGCTTTGCTGGTTCAAAAAGCGGCAAGACCGACCGCCCGCTGCTCAACAAACGCGCCCACACTCATCTGGGCAAAGTCTACCAGCTGGTCACACCAACCAGCCATGGCCGGGGCAGCATTAAGGTTGGCGACAGCATCTGGCAGGTGCAGCTTGAAGGCGACGAAGATCTTGAAAAAGGTGCTGGCGTCCTCATCACCGATGTGGCGGGCACCCGCCTGATTGGCCGAGCGCATTAGAGCCGATTACGTTCACACAAGATCAGAATCAGCTAATACCAACCGCTCTAAGCACTGACCATTGGCGGCTTGCATGAATGATCGCGATGATGTCGATTTGTGTTTCATCGGGAAGCGTATAGACAGCAAAATAAGGCAAGCCCGTTATCGAAAACTCACCGGTCTCCTCTACTTTTCCAACTCTGCCCAGAAGAGGAAAATTCTCCAGAATGGAGACGGATTGCCAGATCCGCGAAATAATACGGCCTGCTCTACCAGGACCGCCCTTCGCAATATATTTTTAAATCGTCTCAAGATCAGCTTCAAAGTCTGGCGTGAAATTAATCTTCAGACCAAACCTCTTCATAATGACATGCTGGGGAATACGCTTTTCCGGGTGCGCCTTTGAGCTGGCAAGATCGCTGGCCGAAGGTTGTGGCGTCGTCAACTCGCGTCAATGTCAGTTTTTGTGTCGCTCATTTGTTGATTATAGCAGGTTTCCAGCATATTTTTTTCTGATTACCCCGACTGCTCCGTCAATAATGAATTACAACACTGATATTAAAGGGAATAATACCACTTTCAGCAAGGCTCTTGAAATGTGATATTTTTCCATTTACTTTCAATGCATTATGCTGAATCTTACGGAGCAGTCGGGGTAATCAGGTATTTTTTTGCCGTTAAGGTGCATACAAAAACCAAAGGGTTATGATAATAACTCAACAAAGGCATGAACAAGCAAGCGGAGTTGCAAACCCCGCCTGACATTGGGGCATCAGATTTTCGAAAAAAATGCTCCAAACAAAATGTGCCTTTAAGGGGTAAGCGAATCATGCTGAAATCTTCGGATGAATGAAAAGCGCAACCATCATTACATGCCACAGTTTCTTCTGCGTCGCTTTGCGGATGGGCATGGAAGAATACATGTTTTCAACAAGCAGTACCCTGACAAAGGGTTGTACTCAACAAATCCAAGAAATGCGTTTGCAAAGCGTGATTTGTATTCAAGCCTTAACAAGGATGGCACTTTAGATGCTGGCCTGGAAGAGTTCTATGGCGAACTTGAAGATAAGACCGCGCCTCTTGTTGAAAAAATAGTTTCAGCCGCCTTGCTGGGTAAACAACCAAACTTGAACCGTCGCGAACGCTATGTCTGGTATAACTTTACGTATCATCAGCACAAGAGGCAACCTGACAGATTGGATCAGGTGATAGAGGGCGAGGATTTTGAAGCAAGAGTAGCTCGCCTGATAAAAGTATTGGAGCGCGCACGAGGCAGAGCGCTATCAAAAAAGGAATCTGAAGCAATCAATTCCCCTGAAACTTTGCAGCGTATGAAGCAGAATTGCTATGTAAATGTGCGAGGCAAAGGGTGCGAAGAAATTATCCGTATGCTTGCGCAGCGAGGCATCGCAATTGCTGTCATTCCCAACGACAAATGGAGCTTCATCATCGGCGATTATCCTCATGCCAGAATGGGGGCCACATCAGATTTGCATGAGGCGACAACAGAGTTATGGATGCCAATTGATACCAAAGTAGCTGTTTCTCCTGGGGGAGCTACGAAAACTGAAACACTAATTAGCTTTACACATTGCGAGCAGGTACGGCGCATCAACAAGGTTATCTACCAGCAGAGCAATATGGTGGCAGGCTGCGCTCGTGAGCTTGTCACCTCTCTTGCCAGATATGATTTGAAAGCCAAAACATAGATCCTTGGGAACCAGAATAATATGCTTGCCAAAAACCGCCCCCTATTGACATTAGGGCCATAACACAATAACTCCGTCATTCCCGCGTAGGCGGGAACCCAAGCGGTCATCAAACAAAAATGACGTTCCTCAGATCTGACAAGCTGTAAGGCTTTTTGTCTCTACAAAAGCGGCACAAGTGGAACCGCACTTGGATCCCGCCTGCGTGGGAATGACGAAGGTGGAAGCGCTGGGTAACATCGCAACAAGCAAGAGAATGGGTAAACATGGCAAGGCGCAAGCGGGGGCAGCCGGTGCATGGCTGGTTGATCCTCGATAAACCTCTCGACATCACCTCGACAACGGCGGTCAATATATTGAAGCGTATTTTTGATGCGCAAAAGGCCGGACATGCGGGGACGCTCGATCCGCTGGCCACTGGTGTTTTGCCCGTGGCGTTTGGCGAGGCCACCAAGACCATGCCGTTTGTGGCGCAGGGTGAAAAGACCTATCGCTTCACTGTGCGCTGGGGCCAGCAGACCAACACGGATGATGCGCAGGGTGAGGTCGTTGAAAGCAGCGATCAGCGGCCAAGCGCCGAGCAGATCTATGATATTCTCGATGATTTTATCGGCGAAGTCGAACAGATCCCCCCCGCTTTTTCGGCCATCCACATCAAGGGCGAGCGCGCCTACACGCTGGCGCGACGTGGTGAAAGCGTGCAAATGCCTTCGCGTCTGGTCAATATTTACGATCTACGCGTCACCAACACTCCCGATGCCGACCATTGCGAGTTCGAAGTGGACTGTGGCAGCGGCACTTATGTGCGCGCCATTGCCCGCGATATGGGCGTTAAACTGGGCTGTTTTGGCCATGTCGCCAAGCTGCGCCGCACCCGCGTCGGGCGCTTCCATGAGGACATGTCGATTTCGCTGGATAAACTACGTGAGTTGAGCCATAGTGCGCCGGATCGAACGGCATTGCTGGCAACTTTGCTTGGCGTGGAGACCGCCCTGGACGACATCCCGGAGCTGGCCATAAACGCCAATGATGCCTTTCGTTTACAACAGGGACAGTCCGTGCTGATACGCGGCGCGAACGCCCCTATCCTCTCTGGACCTGTCTATGCGACCCTGCACGGCACCCTCATCGCGATTGGCGAGATCAAACGCGGTGCGCTCATGCCAACCAGGGTCTTTAATTTATAGGGCTAGACTCAACAATTTTAAAGGAGCTTCGATGTCGATTACTCTTGAACGCAAAGCCGAACTGATGAAAGAATATGCCATCAAGGACGGCGATACAGGATCCCCCGAAGTGCAGGTGGCCGTGCTCACAGAGCGCATCGTCACCCTCACCGAACATTTCAAAACCCACAAAAAAGACAATCATAGCCGTCGTGGTCTGCTGAAAATGGTCAGCACACGCCGCCGCCTGCTCGATTACGTCAAGAAAAAAGACGTGAAGCGCTATGAGAGCCTCATTAAACGTCTCGGCCTGCGCCGCTAAAAGCTGCCTGCCGCTGCTTGTCTTCGCCAGACAGGCAGCTTATTCAGCTGGAACCAAAGGCTAGCCTTTATAGCTGTGCTATCGCTCCGCTATTTGAGCACTTTGGAAACCATTTTGCAATCTGGGGTTTGGGGACTTAGTCCCCAACGCCATCTGCGAAGATGCCCCCGGCGAGGGCAAGCCGCATCGCGGCTTTCGCACACAATAAATATCCGCAAGCAAGACTGTGCCCGGCTGACCATGGGGGTCAGGGGCAAACAGTCAGACCGAAAGAAAACATATGTTTACAATACACAAAGAAGAAATCGAATGGGGTGGTCGCACTCTGTCTCTGGAAACTGGCCGCATTGCCCGTCAGGCGCATGGCTCTGTCCTCGCCAAATATGGTGACACCACTGTGCTGGCTTGTACTGTTTCCGAAAAATCAGTGCGCCCCGGTATGGATTTCTTCCCGCTCACCGTACATTATCAAGAAAAAACATTCGCCGCCGGTAAAATTCCAGGCGGTTTTTTCAAGCGTGAAGGGCGTCCTGGCGAAAAAGAAACGCTGACCTGTCGTCTGATTGACCGTCCGATCCGCCCGCTGTTCCCTGATAGTTTCAAAAACGAAACGCAGATCATCATCACCGTGCTTTCGCATGATCTTGAAAATGATCCTGATATCGTCGCTCTGGTCGCCACTTCTGCCGCGCTTACTTTGTCCGGCGTTCCGTTCATGGGGCCGATTGCTGGCGCACGTGTTGGCTATATTGATGGCGAATACAAATTGAACCCGCTGCTCGGCGAAGAAATGGACAGTTCCGATCTCGATCTGGTTGTGGCTGGTACGCAAGATGCCGTGCTTATGGTTGAATCAGAAGCCAAAGAGCTCTCTGAAGAAGTTATGCTGGGCGCCGTGATGTTTGGTCACAGGGAAAGCCAACCGGTCATCGACATGATCATCAAGCTGGCCGAAAAAGCTGCCAAAGAACCTTGGGATCTGGTCGAGATTGACAATAGCGCTTACAAGGACAAAGTGGCCGCTATGGCTGAAGCCGGTCTGCGTGAAGCCTATGCGATCACCGAAAAAACCAAACGCCAGACCATGGTGTCCGATCTTAAAAAGAAAGTCTTTGACGAGCTCATGCCCGAAAAAGACGATGGTACGCAGGCCGTTCTGCTTGGTGATACCTTCAAATCGCTTGAAAAGAAAGTCGTGCGCGGCGATCTCATCAAAACCAAAAAACGCATTGATGGGCGTGACCTCACAACGGTTCGTCCTATCGTTGCTGAAGTTGGCGTTCTGCCCCGCACCCATGGTTCCGCCCTGTTTACCCGTGGCGAAACACAGGCGCTGGTCGTCACAACGCTTGGCACTGGTGAAGATGAGCAGATCATTGATGCGCTCGAAGGATCGTACCGCAACAATTTCATGCTGCATTATAACTTCCCCCCCTACTCTGTTGGAGAAGCCCGCCGCTTTGGCACACCGGGTCGTCGTGAAATCGGCCACGGCAAGCTCGCATGGCGCGCCATTCATCCACTGCTTCCTGAAAAAGAGAATTTTCCATATACCCTTCGCGTGGTTTCTGAAATCACCGAAAGTAATGGCTCTTCTTCAATGGCCACCGTTTGTGGTACTTCACTGGCTCTGATGGATGCCGGTGTACCGCTGGAACGTCCCGTTGCTGGTATCGCCATGGGCCTGATCAAGGAAGGCGATGATTATGTCGTGCTTTCCGATATTCTGGGTGACGAAGATCATCTCGGCGATATGGACTTCAAGGTGGCTGGTAGTGAACGGGGTATCACCTCGTTGCAGATGGACATCAAGATCACCGGCATCGACGAAGAGATCATGAAAACAGCGCTTGCTCAAGCCAAAGGGGGCCGCGAGCATATTCTTGGCGAAATGGACAAGGCGTTGCATGGCTCACGCGAGAAGGTTGGCGAATTTGCCCCGCGCATTGAAGTCATCACCATTCCAGTCGACAAAATCCGTGATCTCATCGGCCCCGGCGGCAATGTCATTCGTGGCATTTGCGAAGAAACCGGCGCCAAAATCAATGTCACTGATGATGGCACCGTTAAGGTCGCCTCTTCTGATAGCGCCAGCATTGAAGCGGCCCTGCAAGCCATCAAGGGCATCACTGCCGAAGCCGAAGTTGGCGAAATCTACAAAGGCAAAGTCGTCAAAGTCGTTGACTTTGGAGCCTTCGTAAACTTCTTTGGCCCCAAAGACGGCCTCGTGCATATCTCGCAGCTGGCCGATCACCGCGTTGGCAAAGTCACCGATATTGTCAATGAAGGCGACGAAATCTACGTCAAGCTCATGGGCTTCGATGATCGTGGCAAGGTGCGCCTGTCGATGAAAGTCGTCGATCAGGAAACCGGCAAGGAAATCGAAGAAGGTTCTGACGACTAGTCAGCACAAAAATTCACAAACAAAAATGGCCCTCCTGCAAATGCAAGGGGGCCATTTTTTTATGCAAGACCGGCAAAAGCGACTGGCGTCGCTTGTCCTCGCCATCCCCATTTGATTCAAGGGGTTTGGGGACTGGTCCCAGGGCGATTCAATTCTCACGCAAACTCGCTGCGCGACGGGGCCAGCCCCGAACCCCGCTGGAGGGTCGCCCTCCAAACCTCCCGTTTTTCTATTTGAAAGTAAAAAAGGGTGGGTTTGGGAGGCCTCCTCCCAAGCGGGTGCGGGCAGCAGCCCGCTTGCGCAGCAAGCTTTTTGAGAATTGAATGGCCCTGGGACTGGTCCCCAACGCCAGCCGCGTAGGCTGCCAAGCCTCGCAGAGAGAAAGGTGGGCCGGCGAGGGCGAGCTGCGCACCACACAAACGAAAAAATCAGGACACGGGGCTCTAATCCGCATCCTGATTCTTCGTGTATCCCGGTTAGTGATCGGGAAAGGGTTTACCAGTTCCAGAGACTGACGCTATTGCTTCTTCTTCTCTGGCCAACGCGGATGCGGCGCACCGAGTTGCGGCGATAGTTGACGCGATTATTGCCATAGCTGCCAAAATTGTTCCAGCTTGTGCTATTATTACGGCGCACACGGCGGGTGTTACGGCTGGCATATGTGCGCAAACGGCGAGAAGCCGGGGTGCGACCGGAAATTCTTATGCCTGTTCCTGCTTTTTTATATTTACGTACCAGCTTGTAGAACTGACGGGCATTTCCTGGTGACAGACGTATGCAACCATGGGAGGCTGGGTTACCAAGACGCCCGACTGCACCAGTGGCGTGGATGGCATAACCACCGCGAAAGAAAATTGAATGAGGCATCGGTGCATTATTATATTTTCTTGAATAATGCATACGCTTGACCAAATAGGGTTTGTAAGAACCGGTTGGCGTATGATAGCCACGTGCCCCACTGGAGATTTTCCAGCTATGGCGCACCTTGCCGTCTACCAGCACCGTCATACGTTGTGTGCTCAGATTTATTTTAGCGATCAGCCGCTCATATCTTCTTCTTTTTTTCGGCTTGATGCGCACGCTTTTGGAGGCATTGGCTGCCGTCTGAGCGCCAACAACCTGCACAGACTTTTCTGATATTGATGTTGTTTTTGAAACTTCAAGCGCGGCAAGCTTGATTGATTTACCCGTTGCTTTATCCGCAGCAAAAGCTGGTCCTGTCGCCAAACCTGCTACAAGTGTAGCACCCAAAAGTGCAATATTTTTACGCATAACTACCCCTACTAAAAAAAACCACCAGCCCCAAGTGATCCGCAAACACGCCTTGTCGGGTATATTCCCTTGACTGACAAGCCTCGCAGATCTGATCATAGACAGCAACTGAACCACAATTCATCGCCGCCTCATATGATTGAAATTTAGGGTAAACCGGATAAGATTTGCTTAGGAGCTATCCTTAATAAAGAATCAACGCAGGCTATAGTTAAAGTCCTGTTAAATTCAGTACCGTGATAGATTAATTCCGGCATCGGAGCGCAATCCGCTTGATGACAGGCTCAAGAGTTCATGTCATAACAATCAAAACCAACACAAGTGCCCTCAAGAGAAAGGCTTTCGCAGAATGAGTATAGAACTTTACAAGGGTGACCTGCCTGATGGGCTACATTGGGGCTCTTCTGTCGCCATTGACACAGAAACCCTCGGGCTCAACCCTTTGCGCGACCGTTTGTGTCTGGTACAGCTCTCGTCGGGAGATGGCAATGCCCATCTGGTGCAGCTTAAAAGGGGTGAGTATGACGCTCCCAATCTTAAAGCCCTGTTGGCCGATGAAGCGATCACCAAGATATTCCATTTTGCCCGCTTTGACATCGCCACGCTTTATCATCACCTTGATGTCATGACGACACCGGTCTATTGCACAAAAATCGCCTCCAAACTGACCCGTACCTACACCTCTTACCATGGGCTGAAAGATCTGTGCCGGGAGCTGGCTGGCGTAGAGATTTCCAAGCAGCAACAAAGTTCGGACTGGGCGGCGGATGAACTTTCGCCAGACCAAATGAAATATGCGGCCTCCGATGTGCTGTATCTGCACAGACTGCGCGAGGTGCTCGAACAGCGTCTGGCGCGCGAAAACAGGAGCGAGCTGGCGGCCAGCTGTTTCGAATTTCTGCCGACAAGAGCCCGGCTTGACCTGGCGGGATGGCCTGAAACCGATATATTTGCACATTCGTGAGCACACGCCTCTATTTTGCGCGTTTGCCGAATTCTAACCGCATTAAGCCCGTACCAATGACATTGGCAATAAAGGACCTGATCAAGCGCACTCATGAATATTGGCCTCACACAACAAGCTTCAAGCAACCTTGACGACCTGCCCGGCATTGTTTCCGCAAAGGAACAGCGCAGGGCATTTGGCAAAGCCAAGCGTCATACCTGGGCCGCAAAATTCATGAAATTCTTTCTACCACTGGTTTCATTTGGCATTTTTGGGCTTTATTTTCTGCCCGATGGTCGAAAAATACAGATTGCCGACGGCCAGGCTTCAATTGAGGGGCTTAATCTTTCGAGCAAAGGCCTGAAAATGATAAATCCGCGCTATAGTGGCGGCAACGAAAAACTGGGGCGATATAAAATCGAAGCCGAATATGCGCTACAAAACATTACCGCGACCCATATATTGGAGCTGCATATGATCACTGGAAATATATTGCAGCCCGGCAACAAGACGTTGAAGTTAAAAGCCAATGAGGGAATATACGACACGAAGAAAGAATTCATGGAGCTCAAAGGCGGCATCGTCATCACCACCAATCAAGGTATGGAGGCTCATTTGCAAACTGCCAAAATCAATATGAAGAAACAGGTCATCATCTCAGACAAGCCTGTGCGGATGAAAATGAATGAAAATGTCATAGATGCCGCCAATATGCATCTCGATATTGCACGAAAAAGTGTCTTGTTTGGCGGCGGTGTAAAGGTAAGATTGCTAAAGAGCAAATCTATGACACAATAGCTCTGCATGAAGAGATCATTGAAAAATGGAGATTAGCCTGCCTCTCGCAGGTGAAAAAATCATGATGATGAAAAATATGACCGTCCGTCCCCCAAAGCAGACCTTGATAGAAAAGCGTCGTCAAGCAGCAATGCTTTGCGCTTTGACCTTTGCGCTCTTTATCACTCCATTATTGTCTGGTTCTGCCGGTCACACTGCCAAAGCGCAAAGCATTGCCAACAGCTTTGGCGGCCTGTCAAAAGACAATAAGGAACCCATCAATATTGAAGCCGACACGCTTGAAGTGCTGGATGACAAGAATATCGCCATCTTTTCCGGCAATGTCAAAGTCCGGCAGGGCAAGTTCAATCTGGTTTCCAAAAAACTCACAGTGACCTATTCACGCGGTAGCAGCGGCAAGAAAAAAGGCAGTGAGCAAAAAGGGGGAGAACCCAAAGGCATCAAATGGATTGATGCCACCGGAAAAGTGGTGATCTCAACCCCGGACAATCAGTCTGCGACAGCCGACTGGGCCAAATTTGATGTTTTGGCCAAGCTCGTCACCATTGGCGGTAATGTCATTCTTTCGCAAAGCGGCAATGTCATGAAGGGCGACAAGCTGGTCATTGACCTCAATACCGGGCGTTCTAAATTTCATTCCACCAGCACCCAAACCTCGGGGAAAAAAGGCACGAAACAGAAAAAACCCAGGATCTCCGGTGTATTCTATCCAGGGAAATTTAAAGGAAAGAACCCGCTCGGCAAATCTTCTTCACCAGCCAAGGCAAAGTCAAACAAGGCGGCAGCCTCGCCCCCTGTCCCAAAGAAAAACCCCAGAGCCAGCAGCAATGTTCCCTTGCCCTGGCAAGGCAATCGCTAGCGTTTTGACCCAAACAACTGAACCCGATGAAACTGCGGCCCTGTTTGGAAAAATCAACCCACCAAGAACAGCTGGTGCTCCGGGCTGGCAAATGCAGACCATTTGTTGAAGTTGGAACACGAGCCCCGCAAAACTTCATCGCGCTTCACAGGATTAATCATTCGTGCTTAAAATATTTCCATTTGGAAAAAAGGCTTCAAAAAAAGAAGGGGACGCGTCCCCCTCCAGCCCCCAATCCAATCTGCAGATCAGACCCCAGCGCGAGCCCTATGTTGGTGAAGGCTGGCTGACCGCCCAATCCGTCTGGAAATCCTATGGCGGTCGTCCTGTGGTGCGCGGCGCCTCCCTTTGTGTGGGCCGAGGCGAATCTGTTGGCCTGCTCGGTCCAAATGGGGCCGGAAAAACCACCGTTTTTTACATGATTACCGGCCTGGTGACCCCGGACAAGGGCAAGGTTTCGATTGATGGCCATGATGTCACTCGCCTGCCCATGTACCGCCGCGCCCGTCTGGGTGTTGGTTATCTGCCGCAACAAGAAAGTATCTTTCGCGGCCTGTCGGT
The DNA here is from genome assembly GCA_021647535.1 of Hyphomicrobiaceae bacterium. Classification (GTDB taxonomy): domain Bacteria; phylum Pseudomonadota; class Alphaproteobacteria; order Rhizobiales; family JAKIUO01; genus JAKIUO01. Next base: position 2,578 of record JAKIUO010000030.1, on the reverse strand, counting down.
CGAAAAAAACATCCGTGCCGTCCTCGAACTGGTGGAACCCCAGAAAAAAAAGCGCGAAGACCAACTCGACGCCCTGCTCGAAGAGTTTCACATCACCAAACTGCGCAAATCTCCCGCCATCGCCCTGTCGGGTGGCGAACGACGACGCCTTGAAATCGCCAGAGCGCTGGCCAGCCGCCCCTCATTTGTCCTGCTGGATGAACCCTTTGCCGGGGTTGATCCCATCGCCATCAACGATATTCGTATATTGGTGCGCCATCTGACCAAGCGCGGCATCGGCGTTCTCATTACCGATCATAGTGCCCGAGAAACCCTGTCGATCACCGATCGCACCTATATTATTGCTGAAGGACAAGTGCTGACCGAGGGCACACCGGACCAGATTGCCAATGATGAAGAGGTCAGACGGGTCTATCTTGGTGATGACTTTAGTTTTTAGTAACTATGAAACAACACAGGATAGACTTTCCTGATTGACTATTTTTGCCATTTTTACTGGTGTTTTTATCGAATTATCCTTTTTTATGCTACGCTCGCTGATGTCTCTGGTTAGAACTTGTTGACGAATTGGGCTTATAAGCAAAACTGAGATATAGTCGAAAAACCACCCGACCATGCAAGGTTTGCACCAACAGGCCATATGGACCATAATCGAGGGTGTAAAAACGCTCAGGGATATACGGGTATGGCACTGTCAATAAAAATGGAATTTCGGCAAAGCCAGTCTCTGGTGATGACGCCGCAGCTGCAACAGGCAATCAAGCTGTTGCAATTGTCCAATCTTGAGCTCAGCGAATATGTTGACGCCGAGCTGGAACGCAACCCGTTGCTGGAGCGTACTGAGCGCAGCGAAAATCAGCTTGGCGAGCAAGGTCCACAAGATGACCGCCCCGGCGATGGTAGCGCGCAGGCCATTGATAAAAAAGAAAACCCCGCTCCATCCGAAACTGAAAACAGCAATGCCAATGGCGAAGACGCCCCTGATAGCTTTACCGATTTGTCCAGCGAAAACTCGCAACAGGAACGCGTTTCCGACCTCGATACGGATTATGACAATGTCTATCCCGACGCTGGCCCCCTCGCTCCCTCCGCCGGCCTTGATGGCGGCTGGCAACAAACGGGCTCTGGTGGCGGTCGCGGCTTTGAAAGCGGTGAAAATAATCTGGAAGCCTATGTTGCCGATCAGGTCAGTCTGCGCGCACATCTGCAGCAGCAATTACATCTGGCCATGACCGACCCTGTGAGATTGATAATCGGCCAAAATCTCATCGACATGATTGACGATGGCGGCTATCTGCGCGGTGATCTTGAGGAACTGGCGCAGCGCCTCGGGGCCTCGCAAGAGCTGGTGATGGACACCTTGCAAACCGTGCAAAACTTTGAGCCAAGCGGCGTTTTTGCCCGCAATATTGGTGAATGTCTGGCTTTGCAGCTGGCCGACCAGGGTGACCTCACCGACCTTATGAAAGCCTTGTGCGATAATATCGACCTGCTTGGCACGCACAAAATCAATGAGCTCAAACGCGCCGTTGGTGTCCAAATGGATGAGCTGACCGAAATGATCGCTCATATTCGCCAGCTCGACCCCAAACCCGGCCACCAGTTTGATCAGGCCATGGTGCAACCCGTGGTGCCGGATGTTTTTGTGCGCCAGCTTGGAAATGGCGGCTGGCATGTAGAACTGAACAGCGAAACCCTGCCGCGCATCCTCGTCAATCGCACCTATTACGCAACGGTTGCCAAAGGCGCACGCTCCAGTGAAGACAAGACCTATCTGTCCGATTGCCTCAACACCGCCAACTGGCTGACCAAAAGTCTTGATCAACGCGCCCGCACCATATTGAAAGTCGGCCAGGAAGTGGTGCGCCAACAAGACGCCTTTTTTGCCCACGGCATCGAACATTTGCGCCCGCTCAACCTCAAAACCGTCGCCGATGCCATTGAGATGCATGAAAGCACCGTCAGCCGTGTCACCTCAAACAAATATATTGGTACGCCGCGCGGTATTTTTGAGTTGAAATATTTCTTCACCTCGGCGATCTCTTCTTCTGACAATGGCGAGGCCTATTCGTCCGAAAGCGTGCGCTATAAAATCAAGCAGCTGATTGATGCCGAACTGGTGACTAAAATTTTGTCAGATGACAAAATCGTCGCCCTGTTGCGAGAAGACGGCGTCGATATCGCCAGGCGCACCGTCGCCAAATATCGCGAAGCTCTGCATATCCCCTCCAGCGTACAGCGCCGCCGCCAGAAAAAAATGGCCCTGGTGGGTTAAAACCAAGGGTCATTCACTTCTCAAAAACTTTGCTGTGCAAGTGGGCTGTCGCCCACACCCACTTGGGAGGAGACCTCCCAAACCCACCCCTTTTTGATCTTTAAAATAGAAAAACGGGAGGTTTGGAGCATCTGTGTTGATGGTCAAGCATAAAAAACTCCCTTTTACGCTCACCAGGAGGATGGCTTTTCGCACCTATTTTGATATTTTTTGACTACGATAGCGCTGGCACTTTTGCACTCCACAGACGATCATCGCGAATCAGCGCATTGGCCAGAACCAGCAGTTTCCTCATCACGGCGA
>JAKIUO010000264.1 GCA_021647535.1 Hyphomicrobiaceae bacterium | reverse complement strand
CATGCAAGAAGACCTGCAAGCCGTCCCACTGATTTGCAATATAGGTCAGGGCCTGACCCAGTCGGGATTTTTTCGAGACGCGCGCGCGTTGCTGTTCAAGCCAGACGCCAAATTCCGCCACGATGGGTGCCGAGCGGGCTTGTCTCACAGCCAGACGTTCAGCTGCTGACTGACCGCGTATCTCGGCCTCGATTATATAAAGCGCAGCGATCTGCGCCAGACCCTCGCGGGCAATTGGCGAGCTGTCATGCAGCTCAAACAGCTTGCGCCGCGCATGGCTCCAGCAATTGGCCAGCAGCAGGGCCAGACCGCCCTCACGCTCCGCTTTGGTCAGCCGGTTGTAGCCCGCATAGCCATCGACCTGCAAGGTGCCGTCAAACCCGATGAGAAATTGTTCGGCATATTTGCCGCCACGCCCCGGCGCATAGTTGAAAATAACTCCCGGCGGATCGGGGCCGTCCCAGCCCCTGTCATCGCGGGCCAGCGCCCAGAAATATCCCTTTTTGGTTTTGCCGCGCCCCGGATCGAGCACCGGCACCGGGGTTTCATCCATAAACAATTTGCCAGAAATTTTGATCTGTTCGGCCATGCGCTCGACTACCGGGCGCAGATGAAAAGCCGCCTTGCCGCACCAGTCCGCCAGCGTCGAGCGGTGCAGATCAAGACCACTGTTTCGGGCGAATATCTGCGCCTGCCGGTACAAGGGCAAATGATCGGCATATTTGCTGACGATCACATGGGCAAGCAGGGCTTCGCTCGGCAGGCCACCCTCAATCAGATTGGCGGGGGCGCGAGCCTGCACCGGCTTGCCGTCACAATTACCGCGAGGAGCATAAATTGGCCTGATGGTAACGATCACCCGAAACTGCGCGGGGGTAATATCAAGGCGTTCCGAGCGATCTTCACCGATTTTGACCATCTCATTGTCGCAGCCGCATGGGCAATTTTTGTTTTCCGGCTCGATGATATTTTCGATGCGCGGCAGTTCCTTGGGCAGACGACCAAGATTACGTTTTGGTGGCTTGCGGGGTTTGTCGTTTGAAGCGCCGTTTTGGGCCTGCGCTTCAGCCTGCGCCGCTTGTGTCTCGGCAAGAGCGGCCTCCAGTTCCTCAAGCGCCAGCTCAAGCTGGTTCTGATCAATTTTTTCGGATTTTTTGCCATAAATGGCGCGCTTCATTTCCTTGATCAGATGCTCAAGCCGGGAGATATATCCTTCAAGCTGACCATTGCTTTTCTCAAGAAGATCGGCGCGTTTCTCGGCAACCATCCGTGCCGCATCAACAGCCAGAAGCACGGCCTTGACATCATTGGGCAGAGCATCAAGATCAAGATTGTCCCAGAGCGTTTTCATGGTTGAAATCATAGCCGATTCAAGACCAAATGGCATGCTCTAAAACCAGCCTGATTCACTCTGCCGCAACGGGTTTGCACAGCTTTTTTGCCTGTACCCGCCGCCAGTCCAGCCCCTCGAAAAGCGCCTCAAATTGCGCCCTGGAAACATGCATGATGCCATCCTTTATTGACGGCCAGACAAACTTGCCTTCTTCCATCCGCTTGTAGGTCATCACCAGCCCGGTGCCATCCCAAAGCAGAATTTTGATGCGGTCGGCGCGTTTGGCGCGGAACACAAAAATGATGCCCGAATGCGGATCACGAGCAAGCTCGTTCTGCACCACAGCAGCCAGACCGTCATGGCCTTTGCGAAAATCGACAGGCTTGGTGGCGACAAGGATTTTGACATGCTGGCCGGGGGTGATCATTTCTGCTTCCCTAGCGCTGTAACAATTTGTGCAATTCGTTCAGCCGGAGCATCATTCGGCAATCGCACAGTCACCCCGCCCACCTCAATCTCGATTAGCGATCCTGTTCTCGTGGCGGCAGACCTGTCATCCTCCACCACCAGTTCGGAAAAACCGGAAAGATCACCATCAAGTACCAGCTTGCCGTCACGAGCCAGCTTGCGCCATGTGCTCAAATGCTGCGGCGCAACCCCATTGCGCTTTGCAACATCGCGAACCAGAACACCAGGCTGAAAACTCTCAAGCACAATCCGCGCCTTGACCTCATCCGGCCAGTTCCGCCGCCCCGTAGGCCCCTCAAGAACCTCAATGCGCTCAATGTGGTTTTGGGAATCCACTAACAAATGTTGCTCAGTTTGTTGCAATATATTCACCGTAACGATCCTTCCATAAAGATCGCAAGGCTGCCACATCAAAACCAAGCTGAAAAGATGGGGTGCAGGCACCGCTTACAATGCTATTGTCAGGAGCTATTGTCAAATCTGGTGTGCAGGCATTTCGTCAGGCGGCGGACTGGTTGGTTTGTGTCAGCTCTATTCCGTCTTTGAATCTGACGCCGGTGATGACTTTTGCCAGATGATCAAATCCTCGTAATCTCCTCCATTTTTGTTCGGCACACTGGCCCAGTCTGAACATCATGTGCAGCATGCCGTCTTTTGTCAGGCAGCCCTTTGTACGTTTGGTGCGATGGCGGATGGTCGCGAAACTACTCTCGATCGGATTGCTGGTGCGGATGCTCTGCCAGTGATGGGCCGGAAAATCGTAAAAGGCCAACAGTTCCTCATGATTTTTTTGCAAACAAAGCACCGCCTTTGGATATTTCGCCTCATAGGTTTTTACAAACAGATCAAAGGCTTGCTCTGCCTGCACTTTCGTCTCAGCCTACCAGATTTCATGCAGGGCGCTTTTGGCTTTGGGTTGTGCCGATTTGGGCAGGCAGTTGAGCACATTCATGCTTTTATGCCTCCAGCAGCGTTGTTGACGGGTCTCTGGAAACACCTCTTCAAGCGCCGCCCAAAAGCCCAGTGCGCCGTCGCCAATGGCCAGTTTCGGCTCGTTCATGCCCCGTGATTTCAGTTGCAAAAGAACCTCCCGCCAGCTCTGGGTGCTTTCGCGCACACCGTCTTCAATGGCCAGAAAATGCTTCTCGCCGCGCTCGTTGACACCGATAATGACCAGTGCGCAGAGCTTGTCCTCCTCGCCGCGCAGGCCGCTGTAAATACCGTCCGCCCAGGCATAAACCCATTTGTCTTTGTCGAGCCGCCGCTTGTTCCAGTCGTCATATTCTCCAGCCCATTGCTGCTTCAGACGTGACAGGGTGGAGGCCGAAAATCCCTCTGCGTGGGGCCCCAGAAGCACCTTGAGCGCCTCACTCATCTCGCCGCTGGAAACCCCTTTGAGATAGAGCCATGGCACGGCGGCCTCCAGAGATTGCGTCTTGCGCACATAGGGCGGCACCAGCGCCGAATGGAAGCTCACGGGCTTGCCATCGCGGGTGCGAACCTTGGGAATCCTGACGCTCACCGGCCCAATACCGGTTTGCAACTGGCGTTCAGGATGATAGCCATTGCGCACCA
>JAKIUO010000029.1 GCA_021647535.1 Hyphomicrobiaceae bacterium | reverse complement strand
TGATCCAGGTCGTTAAGGAAGAACGTGGCAATAAGGGTGCGGCGCTCACCACCTATATGTCTCTGGCCGGTCGTTACACCGTACTGATGCCCAATACGGCGCGCGGTGGTGGTATTTCTCGCAAAATCACCAATATCAAGGATCGCAAGCGCCTGCGCGAAATCGCCAATAATATCGATGTGCCCGAAGGCACAGGCCTTATCGTGCGCACAGCTGGTGCCAGCCGCACCAAGGCCGAAATCAAACGCGACTTTGATTATCTATTGCGCCTGTGGGAAAATATTCGCGAATATACGCTGAATTCTTCGGCGCCAACACTGATCTATGAAGAAGGCAATCTCATCAAGCGCTCCATCCGTGATCTCTATTCCAAGGAGATTGATGAAGTGCTGGTGGCAGGCGATGAAGCCTATCGCGAGGCCAAGGATTTCATGCGCCTCATCATGCCGAGCCACGCCAAGAATGTGCATCATTACAAGGATCAGGAACCCTTGTTCATGCGCCATCAGGTGGAGCGCCAGCTCAATGCCATGTTCAACCCTCAGGTCAAACTGAAATCGGGGGGTTATATTGTCATCAATCAGACCGAAGCGCTGGTTGCCGTTGATGTCAATTCAGGTAAATCAACCAAAGAGTTTTCCATTGAGGAAACGGCCCTCAAAACCAACCTGGAAGCGGCCAAGGAAGTGGCCAGACAATTGCGCTTGCGCGATCTTGCCGGTTTGATTGTCATTGATTTCATCGATATGGATGAACGCAAAAACAATAGTGCTGTTGAACACATGATGAAAAACAGCCTAAAAAATGACCGCGCCCGCATACAGGTTGGTCATATCAGTGCTTTTGGTCTGCTGGAAATGTCACGCCAGCGCCTGCGTACCGGCGTGCTGGAAGGCTCAACCAGCGAATGTGCCCATTGTCTTGGCACCGGCATTGTCCGCTCGACAGAATCGGTCGCCCTTTATGTGCTGCGTTCCGTGGAAGATGCCTTGCTGACGGGGCAAGCGCAGAATATCACCGTCAACACCATGACAGATTCAGCGCTGTATATCCTCAATTACAAGCGCGCTTATCTAAAAGAGATTGAGCGCCATTACGGGATCACAGTGACCATCATCGGCAATAGCACTTTGCATGGCGTCGATATGACCATCGAAAAGGGTGGTGAAGGACTGCCGACGGCCGCCAGCCCTGATAGCAAAGTTGTGAGTATTGACTGGGCCTATCAAGGCGATGAACAACTGGACAACAAAAATACCGAGCATCCTGATGATGATGATAATAATAATAATAATAATAATAATAATAAAGCTGGGGGGGAGGAAGGTCCGCGCAAACGGACGCGCAGACCAAGACGCCGCAAGCCCAGAAGTGAAGAAAAAACATCACCTGCCGAACAAACTGCAGAAGACAAAACGACTGCTACGGACGCTACTGGTGATGAACAAGCGACAGAGAAACCTCGTCGACCACGTCGAAGAGGAAGACGTGGTGGGCGCGGTCGCAATAATAGTGATGCCGATAACAGCCAGAAACAGGAAACTGCCGGAACTGAAAAGACAGGCTTGGACGCAGACAGGAAACCTGCTGACGAAAAGAAACCTGTCAGAAGGAAAGCCGCTCCTGCAAAACCTGCCGCTAAATCGCCTGCAAATGATGCCCCGAATTTAGTTGCTGACAATGAAGGTGGTAATCGAAAAAGGCCAGCTGCCAAAAACGATCCAGCTCAGGAAAAGCCGGCCCCAAAAGTCACAGCCAAAGTACCCGAAGCTGAAAAGCTTCCAACGGCTCCAAAGAAAAGAGGCTGGTGGCAACGCAAAACCAGCTAGAATGAGTGAGTGAGTGAGTGAGGGCAATTTGCTCTAGATTCAATGCAAAAAACCTGGTTTCAGATCACCTGAAGCCGGGTTTTTTTATTATATAGATTTGGATCTCCTTGAAACCCATTCAATGCTCGGATAAAGCGGCTGTCCCGCTCAAAGAAACATTCCCCTTCTGCACTCATTCCCGCTCGACATGCCCCCTGCTTGCAACACGCAAGCTGCAAACATTATGTGACAATATGCGAAAGAGCTGATGTCAAAGAATAGGACGGTGGGTGGGAATAAACATTTTTATCTGCACTGTAAAAGGCACCGATTTCGTAGGTAACAAGCATCAGAGCCAAGCAATGAACAGCCACACTTGCACAGTGAAAATTATAATCTCGTTTACACCATAGGGAAGCATATTCCATAAAAATGCCGACCAGATACATCATCAAAAAGAATAAAATATAAAAGGGCAGAGTCGTCGCCTGAGCATAAACAGCATCAGCCATATAAAAATTGGTGGTAATGGCGATCAAAGATACAGAAATGAAAATGATCGACAGGATACGCATACTGCGAGAAACTTTGACGATTTGAAAGTTCCCAAGAGAGAAGCGATCTAAAAATTGCATAATATTTACTCCATTCTGACTTCACTACAACTGGAATATATTATGTCGATATAACATTAACAAATGGTTGACGCGCCTCTGGCGACCACCTCAAAAGGCCTATAGGTAAGCGCTTTTGAGGAAATAGTTCTCTTTTAGATCAACCATTTATCTCAAATGAAATTATGTCCGTTTAGAGAATAAGGGGATGATTTTAGCACTTTGTTTCGTTAAGTTTTGGTCGCGAAAAGACACGCCATTCACAACCTGTCTCTCTTCATCATCATACATGATTTCCATCATGTCATATTGCTCTTCCAAACGACCGAGCAATTCAAAAATAGCAACCAGAACAGCCTCTATATTGAGCTGATTGGCCAGATCACCATGGTGGTGATCAAAAACAAGGTTTTCCATAAAAAGGGTGGAAGCCAAAAATTCATCAATACTGCGTTCGACAACGGGGTCAAAGCAGCCTAGCTGATCCACCCATTCACGCATGAGCTGCATCTGCTGAACAAACAGGATTTCATTGTTGCGCTGGAGTTTGATGCTTTTTTCATGAGCTTTGTTGCAATCAATCTGTTCGATTGCATAAAGAAGCTGATCCATGCGGTTCTGATGAGATTGCCCTTCAATCATCATCTCTCCTTGAGAGAGTACCGTTCCCATATGGGAGACAAGCAAACGCAGGAAACTATCGAGGTGGGCGGGCTGAACCATAATCTAACACTCTTCAAATCTACAGGACAAAACAAAAAGCCTTACTGCTTGCTCGTACCATACTAGGTGATTCGTGAATATTTTCCATGCAAAGATCATTACGCCCCAAAAAAAACAAGATTGTGTTTCTTCCGGGGCGCAGGTCGTCTGATTTTGCGTGCCGGTCAAGAGCAACCGCTTGTTGAGCCACAAGTGTCACATTTCATACAAGTACCATTGCGCACAAGAGTGAAATTCCCGCATTCGCCGCAAGCCTCCCCCTCATAGCCCTTGACCCGCGCTTCCTGACGCAGATTATCCTGAGTTCGAGCCTTTTGCACAACAACCTCTTGCGGGGCTGTTTGTTGTCCAATATCAGCTTCGCTTTGTGGTTTTTGACTATAAAGTTCGCTGCTCGGGGCTATATCCGTAATTTTTTCAGCTACGGCCTGACCGCTATCCTGCACCAGCATGATGCTTTTTTTAAAGCTGCCACGTGTGAGACCACGAGAAATATAACTATCGGCACTGACAGATCCCTCATTGATCCCCCCACCTGTGATGGTATTACCAATAGTGGCCGGGTCAACGTGAGCCAGATCATTCCTCTCCAGATAGGAAACCGCCAGCTCCCGGAACACATAATCAAGGATCGAGGTGGCATTCTTGATGCTGTCATTGCCTTGCACAATGCCCGCCGGTTCAAAACGCGTAAATGTAAAGGCATCGACAAATTCTTCCAGCGGCACCCCATATTGCAGACCAAGGGAAATGGCGATGGCAAAATTATTCATCAAAGAGCGAAAAGCCGCCCCTTCCTTATGCATGTCGATGAACACTTCACCCAGTCGCCCGTCCTGATATTCGCCGGTATGCAGATAGACCTTATGGCCGCCAACAATAGCCTTTTGCGTATAGCCGGTGCGGCGGTGTGGCAGTTTTTCGCGTTCAGATTCAAGGCGCTCCCGGGTAATCACCCGCTCGACAATACGTTCGGCAATCATGCCGGTCTTTTTCACCATGCCTTCCGAACTGGCCATCGCGTCAATGAAATCTTCGTGCTCGTCCTCATCCTCAGAGATCAGCTGGGTGTTCAAAGGTTGCGACAGTTTCGAGCCATCGCGATAAAGCGCATTGGCCTTTAGAGCCAGACGCCAGGACAACATATAAGCATCTTTACACTCTTCAATACTGGCCGTATTCGGCATATTGATGGTTTTCGAAATCGCCCCCGATATAAAGGGCTGCGCCGCCGCCATCATATGGATATGGCTTTGCGCTGACAAATAGCGCTTGCCTTTACGGCCACACGGATTGGCGCAATCAAAGATCGGCAAATGCTCGTCCTTGAGATTGGGAGCGCCTTCCAGCGTCATGGCACCCACGCAATATTCATTGGCTTCTTCGATCTGTTTGGCCGAAAAACCAAGGACGGCCAAAATATCGAGATCGGTATCGTTGAGCTGGCTCTCATCAAGCTTCAATTGATCGCGGCAGAACGCTTCACCCAGTGTCCATTTATTGAAAACGAATTTAATGTCGAAAGCGGTTTCAAGGCTGGCCTCAACCGTTTTGATCATATCCGCACCAAAGCCCTTGTCTTTCAGGGCCTGATGATCGATATGGGGGGCACCTTTAAGGGTTCCCGTGCCAACGGCATAGGTTTCGATGGCCTTGACCTCGGCATCTGTATAGCCAAGGGTTTTAAGGGCAATGGGCACTGTGCGATTGATGATCTTGAAATAACCGCCGCCTGCCAGCTTCTTGAATTTAACGATGGCGAAATCTGGTTCGATGCCTGTTGTGTCACAATCCATCACCAGTCCAATGGTGCCGGTTGGCGCAATAACGCTCGATTGTGCGTTGCGATAGCCGTGGATCTGCCCCAGCTCAAGCGCTGTATCCCAGGCTTTGCAAGCGCGCTCGACCAGCGCTTGATCGGGGCATGAAGCCTGATCAAGCGGCACCGGGTTGATGCTGATATTTTCATAGCCTTCACGCTCGCCATTAGCCGCCCGACGGTGATTGCGGATGACGCGCAACATGGCCGTACTATTATCCTTATAGCCCTCAAATGCCCCTAGTTCGCGGGCCATTTCCGCAGAGGTCGCGTAAGAGGCCCCCGTCATCAAGGCGCTGATGGCCCCGGTCAGGGCACGGCCTTCCTCACTGTCATAAGACAGGCCCATCGCCATCAGCAGACCACCAATATTAGCAAATCCCAGTCCCAGCGTGCGATAGCGGAAGGAACGCTCAGCGATTTTTTTCGACGGGAACTGCGCCATCATCACAGAGATTTCCAGCACCATGGTCCACAATCTGATCGCATGTTCGAAGGCATCGAGGTCAAGCTTGTGGCGCTCATCGGTGAACGCCATCAGGTTGAGCGAGGCCAGATTACAGGCCGTATCATCAAGGAACATATATTCCGAACAAGGGTTCGATGCAGTGATCTCGCCAGATTGCGGGCAAGTATGCCAGTCATTAATCGTCGTGTGGAACTGGATACCAGGGTCGGCGCAGGACCAGGCTGCATGACCAACCTGTTCCCAGAGTTCACGGGCATCAAGGGTTTTGGTGATCTCGCCGCTTCGACGGGCTTTCAGGGACCACTCGCCCTTGTTTTCAACGGCTTGCAAAAACTCATCGGTGACGCGGATCGAATTATTGGAATTTTGCCCTGATACGGTAAGGTAAGCTTCTGAATCCCAATCCGTGTCATAAGTGGCAAATTCAATATCTTTATAGCCCTGTTTGGCGAACTGGATGACCCGCTGGATATAATTGTCCGAAACCAACGCCTTGCGCGCCGCCCGGATTTCGCGTTTCAGAGCCGGGTTTTTCTTGGCGTCAAAACAGTCATCGCCATCCGCTTCACAATTGACACAGGCCTGCATGACGCGCGAAAGGTGCTCGGAACAGATTTTCGAGCCGGTGACCAATGCGGCAACCTTTTGCTCTTCCTTGACCTTCCAGTTGATATATTCTTCAATATCAGGATGGTCGATATCAATCACCACCATTTTGGCCGCGCGTCTCGTCGTGCCACCCGATTTGATGGCCCCGGCGGCCCGGTCACCAATTTTGAGGAAGCTCATCAGGCCGGATGATTTACCACCACCAGACAAGGGTTCGTCCGAGCCACGAATGGCAGAGAAATTGGAACCAGTTCCCGAGCCATATTTGAACAGACGGGCTTCTCTGACCCACAAATCCATAATACCGTTTTCATTGACCAGATCATCAGATACAGACTGGATGAAGCAGGCATGAGGCTGCGGATGTTCATAGGCCGAAGTCGATTTCACCAGCTCGCGGGTCAAAGGGTCAACATAGAAATGCCCCTGCCCCGGTCCATCAATACCATAGGCCCAATGCAGCCCTGTATTGAACCATTGTGGGGAATTGGGCGCGCACATCTGTTTGGCCAGCATAAAGCGCATTTCATCAAAGAAGCTGCGGGCGTCCTCTTCGTTATCGTAATAACCACCCTTCCAGCCCCAATAGGTCCAGGTGCCGGCCAACCGGTCAAAAATCTGCCGGGCGTCGGTTTCAGAGCCATAGCGCTCCTCTTTGGACAGCTTTTCCAGCGCCTCTTCATCTGGAACACTGCGCCACAACCAGGACGGCACGCTGTTTTCTTCGACTTTTTTCAGACAGGCCGCAACGCCAGCCTTGCGGAAATATTTTTGCGCCAGAATATCGGCGGCAACCTGTGACCATTGCTCGGGGACATCAATATCATCGAGACGAAAGACAATCGACCCATCCGGGTTTTTAATTTCGCTGGTGGCCTTGCGAAAATTGATTTGTTTATAGGCAGACTGGTTTGCCTTGGTAAAAAGCCGTTCGATGCGCATTTTTCATATCCCCGCGTGCTAATTCTTATAGATCCTTGTGCCAGTCAGGCCATCCCCCCGATGAAACGAAGAGCCCGTCTGGACAGTTCCCCTGAACCATCAAAAGATGGCTCAGGGGCTCAATTTGGGAGTGTCAATTCCTCCCGGGTACTCTGTGGCGCAATCACCTATATTCATTGAGGCGGTGACCGGCACACATTACAACTTCACTACTCTTAACGTTCACAACAACTTCACTGATCATCCTTAGCGGTAAAGGAAACAACGCAACTTTCACTCCGGCAACTGACCGGTACACCACCACGCGACAACACCTTGTGGAACGACGACGCATTACTTCCGCGCTGCATCTTTCATCTGGTTGAAAGGTTTGAATTTGAGGGGACAAATTCATTGTTTCCGCCAGATAGCAGCCTTTTTCATCAGTGTTTGAGAGTACGAAATCAAAACCTGTTCTCTCGCTGCTGATGAAACCACTATAAGCCGATTCCTTTTCAATACACAAGTCGTTGTGTGTCGGCCGACAATGGGGCACTATATGTTGTGGGTATCTTCCTGTCATGTTCAAATCATGTGGATAATCTGTGATCCGTTTCGGAACTATTTTGGCGTAGAGCCTTTGACTCATAGGGTTTTTTCCCCTGCCTCACCGGTTTTGAAATGGGCTGTGGTTTTTGCCAACAGAAACTGTCTCAAAATCTGCGAGAGCGTGTCTTCGCGCTTTCAGCATACAGGAAAAACAAATGGGGAACAAATTATTTTTATTTAAACCTCAGCCTCTTGACAGGCTGGCTCTTTTTGATTGCCGAAAACATCAGCCCTGTAGAATCGGGGAAACTCAATAAGTTAGGGTCCAAAGCCTGTTAATTCACACTTTTAGAAGGCTTAAAACAAGACAAACAAAAAAGACTGGGCTATATATGTGAGATGAAAATTATCACAAAAACAAATGAGCTGGAGCAGGTCTGTTCAGAGCTTTCAAAAACAGACTTCGTATGTGTCGACACTGAATTCATGCGCGAGAGCACCTTTTGGCCAGAGCTTTGCCTTATACAAATGGCGGGCGGAGATGTTGAGGTCATTATTGACCCGCTGGCCGCAAATCTTGATCTGGAATCTTTTTTTAAACTGATGCGCGATCAGCAGGTCACCAAGGTGTTTCACGCTGCACGCCAGGATATTGAAATCATTCAATATCTGTCAAATTCCCTGCCAGCGCCCGTATTTGATACGCAAATCGCCGCCATGGTCTGCGGGTTTGGTGAGCAGGTTGGCTATGCGGACCTCATTCAAAAACTTCTCAACACGCCTATTGATAAAACCTCCAGATATAGCGACTGGCGTCGTCGTCCCTTGCATGAGCATCAATTGACCTACGCGCTGGCTGATGTCACCTATCTGGCCAGGGCCTATCCCAAGCTTGTTGAGCAGATCAACAAAGCGGGGCGCTCCTCCTGGCTCACCGAAGAAATGACGGCATTGGTCAATCCTGATCTCTATATCCAGCATCCCGACAATGCCTGGAAGAGGCTGAAACTGCGCAATATCAAAAAGAACCGCCTTGGCATCTTGATTGAACTGGCGAAATGGCGCGAAGCCACGGCGCAATCCAGAAATCTGCCACGCAACCGGGTGGTAAAAGATGATGTGCTCTATGAGGTTGCCAATCAGGCCCCGGCCAATGAGAGTGAGCTCGGCAATCTGCGCTCGATTACCAAAGGTATTGTGCGCTCTTCTTATGGCGCTGAACTTTTGAAAGGTGTGCAGCGCGGGCTGGCCATTGATCTTGACCTGCTGCCAGTCATAAAACGCCCGCCAAGACTGAACAGCCAGACACAGGCCATCGTCGAATTGCTCAAGGTCTTGCTGAAAACCACAGCAGCCAAACACAATGTCGCTTCCAAAATCATCGCCAACGCCAAAGATATCGAAAAAATCGCCTTAGATGATGAAGCAGATGTAGCGGCACTGAAAGGCTGGCGGCGCGATCTGTTTGGCGCCGATGCCCTTGCCCTCAAAAATGGCAAAATTTCTCTTGGCCTGCGCGATGGGGCCATTTGCGCCATCGAAATCAATAAAACAGCTCATCCAGAAGAGGGATAGCGCAAATTGGCTCAGGCGCAGTGTGTCATACCAATCCGCAAAATGTTGACTCAGGGCAATTCAATTCTAACGTAGCCTCGCTCCGCGACGGGGCCAGCCCTTTATATTTTGCGCTACCGCTACGCTATTTGAGCGCTGGACCCCGCTGGAGGGCCACCCTCCAAACCTCCCGTTTTTCTATTTGAAAGTAAAAAAAGCAGGGGTTCGGGGAGGCTTTCCCCGAATGGGTGTGGGCGATAGCCCATTCGCGAAGCGAGTTGCCTGAGAATTGAATGGCCCCGGGGGGGGCCTCAGGGAACGCAGAGAAAGTCTGGATTTTTGCAGGCTGGTATTAAACCAGTTCGTGTTCGACACGTACCACCGGTTTGCACCCCAGCAATTTGGCTAAAACACCAAGCCGTTTTTGCAGCCTCTCCCCTTCAAGGACAGCATTTTCACTCGACAAGGTCAGATAGAGCCGATCTTCGTCAAGCAAAATGGGGGTGTTCTCCATCAAGCCGGGAAGCGCTGCTGATACCATAGTGGCCACCCGGATTGCCGCCCCGATGATGCGCGCGCGTTGCAGGGCGCGCTCATCAAGCAGATCAATAATCGCCGCATCAGGCTCTTCTTTGACCCCCGCATGACGAAAAAACTGCGTCAAAGCCAGAAAAACCCGGCCCGCATGGTCGATGCCCGAAAATGAGGCATAAGCGACAAAATCAAGGGTCTGCATACTTCGATAATCTGGATGAGAGCGCCAGCCAATGTCCGACAAAAGACAAGCGGCGTAACGCAAACGCTTTTCTTCCTCTGTTTCAAGGCTTTCTTCTTGCATAAACAGCTTGTCAGTCCATTCGCAAAGCTCGCGTCCGTGCTTTGGACAACGCGCCCGCATTTCCGCCAGATCCTCACAAGCCGCAATAAGGGGATCACGCTTGCGCTCGCCGGGTCGCAACAGGCTGAATAACAAGCCCTCGCGCACTCCAAAAGACGATGTGATGATCTTTGAGGGTTCGATTTTTCGGATCACCCGCTCCATCAGCAAAGCGCCATAGGGCAAGGTGCTTTGACGCACTTTTGACAGCTCATCAAACCCGAGCAGCGTTTCTGGAGATTTGAGAATTTTGTAAGAAACGAAATCGGCAAAGCGATGGGCTTCATCCGCATCAATCGAAAAATTATGCATGACATGCAACGGATAGTCATATTGCTTCATATAAAGCCGTGCCATGGCGCGCCAAGTGCCACCAACCGCGTAAAACGGGCGGCCTTTTCCTCTGGAAAGCCAGTCGATGGTCGCCAGGTGCTCATCAATAAATTCTTTGGCCTTTTGCATATCCCCTTTGGTGATATCCATCATGCGCAAGCTGCCAAGCGGCAAGGTGTCACCGCCGACCAGCACCCCCTCATCAATATCTATGAGCTCAAGGCTACCACCGCCCATATCCCCTGCCAGCCCATCGGCATGATGCATACCCGCCATGACGCCGTTGGCAGCCATTTCAGCTTCACCGCGCCCCGACAAGAGCTGGATTTTCGAGCCGCAAATGCCCTGCGCCCAGGTCAAAAAATCAGGACCATTTTCAGCTTCTCTGGCCGCTGCAGTGGCAATGACATGTATTTTTTTGGCACCGATACGGTCAGCAATGGCCCGAAACCGGGTCAGAGCTTCAAGGGCGCGCTCCACAGCTTTGTCAGGCAGACGCCCGGTGGAGGCGATCTCGCGGCCAAGACCACAGGAAATTTTTTCGTTAAACAGGGTGTCAGGACTGCGCCTGGCGCTATCAAAGATAACCAGTCGTACAGAGTTCGAACCAATATCAATAATCGCTACCGGCTTGTTTTTCCGCTTTTTCTTCTTCTTTTTTTTCTTGTAAACGCCTGTTTCCAGCCCCTTGTCATTCCCCATACAGCCCTCTCATCATTTTTCGTTTTTGCTCTTTTCAGGAAAACTCTCCTCACGAGATTTTCCCTGCCCAGACCTTCCCTGCCCAGACAGGCTGGGACACTTCATGAAATAATTATGAGCGTTAAACGCTTTGTCTTCCTCTGGCAATATGAAGCGCTTTGAAACCCCGTTGGATAATATATGCCAGCTTTGCTCCGTATCCGCCAGATTTGCCTGCATGATCTGGTCTTGCACCTGTTGATGCAGGCGAGACTCAAGAATGGGCACCATGGATTCTACACGGCGATCAAGGTTACGCTGCATCATATCGGCAGAACTGATGTAAATGACAGACTTTTGTGATGGCAATCCATGCCCGGCTCCAAAACAGTAAATGCGGGCATGTTCCAGAAAACGGCCAATGATCGATTTCACGCGAATATTGTCAGAAAGCCCCGGCACACCTGGACGCAAGCAGCAAATCCCGCGAATGATAAGGTCAATGCTGACACCAGAGCAACTGGCCTCATAAAGCAGATCAATAGTCTGGTCATCCACCAAAGCATTCATCTTGAGCCAGATAGAGGCGGGGCGTCCGGCTCTGGCGTGATAGATTTCCTCACGGATATGATCAAGCAGGCGGTCCCTGATGCCATGGGGAGAAATAGACATAACCTCCAGCCGGTCCGGTTTGGCGTAACTCGTCACATAGTTGAAGATGCGCGTGACATCGCGGGCAATCGCCTCATTATCGGTGAAATAGGACAGATCCGTGTAAACCTTGGCGGTCACAGGATGATAATTGCCGGTGCCGATATGAATATAGCTTTTCAGCGTACCCTTTTCACGGCGGACAATCTGGCTGAGCTTGGCATGGGTTTTCAATTTTGTAAAACCATAGAGCACATGCACGCCCACACTTTCCAGATCCCTGGCCCAGCGAATATTGGCTTCTTCGTCAAAGCGTGCTTTCAGCTCGATGATGGCCGTCACCGACTTGCCAGCTTCTGCCGCTTCCTTCAGGGCTTTTATGATCGCACTGTCATCGCTGGTCCGGTAAAGGGTCCATTTTATTGATAGAACATCAGGATCGACCGCCGCCTGACGCAGAAAATCAAGCACCACCTTGAAACTTTCATAGGGGTGATGAACAATCAGCTCTTTTTGCGCAATGGTCGCAAATATATCCCCGTCCAGCTCACGGATGCGCTTGGGGTAGCTTGGTGTATAAGGAGCAAATAACAACTCCGCTCGATCCTTGATAATAAGCTGGGAAATATCTGACAGGCCGACCATACTGTCTTGCACATAGATTTCTTTTTGGCTGACCTGTAATTCCCTGATGACAAAGTCCCGCAAATGTTCCGGTGTCGTTTTTTCTATTTCCAGCCGTATGGCCTGGCCACGGCGACGTTTTTTGAGGGCGCTTTCATAGGAAAGCACCAGATCTTCAGCCTTTTCGGCCAGCTCGACATCACTATCGCGCAACACCCGAAACGCCCCTCTGGCCCGCACCCGGTAGCCCGGAAACAGCTCATTGATAAACAGCGCCACCACAGTTTCCAGACGGATAAAGCGAATGGTTTCTGGAGCCCCCCTGTCTTTGTCCTCGTGCAGACGTATGAAACGGGACAGCTGGCTTGGGATGGGCAACAACGCATACATGCCCTGTTCGGGGTCATCGCTTTTAAACAGATCAAGTCCCAGCGTAAGCCCCATATTGGGAACAAAAGGAAACGGCAGCACCGGATCGACAGCAATCGGCGTCAAGACGGGGAAAATCTGTTCCATAAAATGTTGCTCAAGCCAAAGCCTGTCAGACTTGTCGAGGTCCTTTTCACCAAGAATATGAAAATCGCGCTGTGATAATTCAGCACGCAGCTTGGCCCAGATATGGGCCTGATCGGCGTTGAGATCAAAAACCATGGCGCTGATTTTGTGCAATTGCTCATTCGGAGTGAGGCCATCTTGCGAGCGTTTCTCGACCCCCGCTTCCAGCTGGCCGCGCAGGCCCGCCACCCGCACCATATAAAACTCATCCAGATTGGAACCCGATATGGATAAGAAACGCAAACGCTCCAGTAAGGGATGGCGAGGATTATCAGCTTCTTCCAGAACACGCTTGTTAAAGTGCAACCAGGAAAGCTCCCTGTTGAAAAAACGCGCAGGGCTGGACCGCGATATTGGAGCGATCTGCCCCCTCATCTGACCTTCTTGCGACATGTTTTCAACTCCAGAACAGTTAGGGGCGACCCCAAAAACTGATAAATTACACAAATGAAGTGCAATTTACACTGAAAAACAACACTCTATGTAAATAATTGAAAATAAGCTCAAGAACTGACCCTGTTTGCGAGGATTTCGCGCGCCAATGGTCTGGTGAGCGCCCGCCCTTTGCGCAAAGCACCGCGATCAAGCAGGGCAACCAGTTCTGAAACCGCTTGCATGGAACGCTCCATTCTCCTGAAAATATATTCAACAAGCTGAGGATCGATTTCAATCTGGCGATCTGCAAACTGCTTGATCATGACGGCTTTCAGCAAGCTATCATCTGGTGCATTTATCGACACCAAGGGCAGCGCCAGCAAGCGAGAGCGCAAATCTGCCAGTTTGATCGGCAGCTGCGAAACTTCAACCCGTGAACTGAGCAGCACATGCCCGCCTTGTTCCTTGACAAGGTTAAGCAGGTGAAACAGGTTTTCTGCATTGCAAAGTCCCCGGTCCACATCCTCAATGCAAATCACCTTGTTCGCCTCGATGTTTTGCAAGGTTGAGCGTTGCAGGTCTTTGGCCGAAAGGATCGTTGCCTTGGCCTGCAGACGCCATACATTGACCAGATGGGTTTTACCACTGGCAGCTGGTCCCGCCAATATCTGCCCATATTGCCCCCAATTGGGCCAGTCATCCATCAACCTGACGGCCAGCTCATTGCTTTTCGACAGGTAAAAGTCTTCCGCGCCAAAAGCTGGACGGTGCGGCAGGTCAAATGCCAGCTGTTCGCTATGGGAAACCGCCCTGCTCACTTACACCAAATCCCCCTTGTCACCTGGCTTTTGCCCCCCCTTTTTGGGACTGCGGCTGCCAATATAAAGTTCACTGTCAAGGTAACGCTCCAGACCAAAGCGCACCAGAACGCCAATGGCCGCCGCCAATGGAATGGCAATCAACATGCCCAGCACCCCGAACAGATAACCCGAGACAATCAGCGCAAAAATCAGCCAGACCGGGTGCAGCTTGATTTTATCACCAATGATTTTAGGTGTCAGGAAATTGGTATCGACAAGCTGCCCGAAGGCAAAAATCCCTAATACATAGAGAATGGGTTGCCATTCCGGCCAATATTGCACCACGGCCATGGTCCCCGAAATGAGAAAACCAACCAGCGACCCCAAAAAGGGAACGATATTCAAAACCCCGGCGGTCAGGCCAATCAGCAAACCATATTTGAGACCCAGCATGGTCAACGCAATGGAATAAAAAATACCGACAAAAATCGAAATGGTCACCTGACCACGAATAAACCCTGCAATAGAACGATTGATCCGTTTGACGAGCAATCTGATGATGGGCGCATGGTCACGGGGCAACCATTTGTCTATTTTGCCAATGAAATGATCCCAGTCTTTCAACAAGAAGAAGGTCACCACCGGTGTGATCAGCACAAGAGACAGAAAACTGAAGACAGCCATGCCGCTGGTCCAGACGGATTTCAGCACCCCGGTTAGATGTTTGGCCGATTCTTTCGCCATATTCTGCATGGCTTCTTCAGCCCCAAGCTCTGACCCTGGAAAAATTTTACCAAACAGCGACTCGCTGCCATTTATGATGATCCCTTGCAATTGCCTAAAATAAGTCGGCATTTGCGACGCCAGTTCACTGAGCTGGTGAAACAGCAGCGGGCCAATGATGAGCACAAAAAGCGTGCCAAGCAAGGTGAAAATAGCGGCGATCAGACCCGTCGCCACCTGCCTCGACACTCCCCGTTTTTCCAGCCCTGTGACCAGCGGGTTAAGGAAATAGGCCAGAATCAATCCAAGCACAAAGGGCAGCAAAACCTCGCCAAGCAGCAAGATGACCCCGGCAAAAAGCACGAATGCCGCTCCCCAGAAAAACAGCTGACGCCCCGTAACGCTATTCATAGAGTGTTCCCGTTCCAAATGAGTTTGCCACCAGACCAGATTCTGTTCATCAAGCTATACAGGCAATGGGGTTACCCAAGTGTTTATTGGTGGGGCACCATATGCTTGAACCAGGCATATAAATAGGCCAGCGTCGAAACTATGGTTGAGACGGCAACAAGCAGAATAAACAAGGTAACAATCTTTCCAAGCCCAAGCGCAAAGCCAAGATCCGCCAGAATGGCTGCCGCCAGCAATATTTGCCCTACCGTGTTAATTTTACTGACAAGTAAAGGCTTCATGCCCACTGGGTTTTCCATCATCATCGACAGCAAAATTCCGCCGACAATGAGCAGATCGCGTGACACAACAAGAATGACCAGCCAGACCGGTATATGCCCAAATAGTCCAAGCGTCACATAAATACTGACCAGCAAAGCCTTGTCGGCAGCCGGATCAAGCCAGGCCCCCAATTCGGAACTCCAGTTAAAGCGCTTGGCAAGAAAACCGTCCAGCCCGTCTGTGAGGCCGGCAATAACGAATAGATAAAAGGCACCCATCATCTGGCGTTCAATGATCAGCAACACAATCAAGGGCACCATAAGGAGGCGCAGGATTGTCAGAAGATTTGGTATGATATGCAAGTCAGCGCCCCTCCCATAAGCCGACACTATAACAGACTTGTAATATCAGCTCGCGTAAATATTGTCGTTTGCAAAGACTGATATGGTGATTGCCCCGGGCGTGTAAAGGCCTATTTTTGTGAAATGTCCGCCGTTTATCGCAACATTGATCGTAATGTCAAATTACTACCATCGCGCTCAATGCTAAAGCCGTAGGGGGAAAGCCTTGTTTCCAGACGATTAACACCGCCGGGATAGCTCATACGCACATCAGCCCCACGTGGTGAAAGAGAATTCACATCAATTTTGCGCACACCCGGAATACGCTGCAAGCGCTTCTTGATCTGTTGCCAGTCGCGCAGGCCAGAAAAGGCGATGCGCATGAAAAACGTCTCATCGACCAATCGCCGTCCTATTTCTTCGGAATGATCGCTCCCGTCATTCCCAGGCGTCAGGGAAACGGCAACAACTTCACCGGTAATCTGTGGTTCGCGCCAACGCCCCTCAACAATTCCAAAGGCCAGCTCAGCGGCTTTTTCAAAGCTTTTGCGCAGCCCGTTTTCAATGGGCATTTCTTGTGTATAATCCACAGGCCCCATATAATCTTCGCCAAATATCCGAAGAACCAGCCGGTCCCCTTCGGCTGTGGGGTGAGCCGCCATCAAGAGCAGTTTTTTCGTCCCAAGGCGCTGGCGCAGTTGTGCAAACTGCTCAACCTCACCCGTGGCGATTTTTTGCCAGCCCTCTTGATCAGCTGCTTTGGCTTTGCGCAACCGACTATTGGTAAGAGCATGTTTAAGATCAATGATGCGCCAGGCCTTTGACCAGTTCTTCTGGTTTTCCCGGTCTACTTTTTCATCGCCAGAAAGAGTAAAAACCGGCATGATCATCTGCTTGCGCGAGCGTTGATCAAAGAAAGGCACGCCTTTTTTGACCATGAGAGCCTGCAAACGCCTTTTTGAAAAATTATAGTCCATCAAAGCCAGATAGCGTGTGGAGGAATAGCGCTCGCTGCGCACGGCAAAACCATCCAGTACATCGTCCGCCTCTTCCAGTGTCATGGTCGCCAGGCGATCATAGGCGCGAAATGGTGCAAAGCGTTTGAAAATCAGCTTAAGGGCCTGCAGGGGACCTTCTTTCATGGCCTGTTTCTTGGCAAGTACCGCATTGTCGGCCCGCGCATCAAGTTTGACCTTGGCCAGCGTATAAACGGATACAGGGCGCGCATTGGCCGCAGCAGGAACAAGCAGTAGCATGGTCCCCAAAAAGCAGGCCATGACCCTTTGTTTTGCAAGGAAAGACACTTCCTCCAACCTGTTGATCTTCATTATCATATTGCCCCGTTCATCGCCCGTTCAAAAACGGATGTGTTGCGCATTATCGAGCCGCTGAATATAAAGCTCTACCCCATAATGTAAACATCGCTAAAAATACGGCCAAATTACGGAAGTACGGGCTTGACGGTAAGGCCAATAAAGGGCTTGTTGAGCGCATTATCGCTAACAGATAGAAGCACCTCACATGAATGACAAAGCTCCCCCCGCCAAAAAAGGCCTGACCTACGCAGACAGCGGTGTTGATATCAATGCCGGAAATGAGTTCGTTGAGGCCATCAAACCTCTCATCAAAAGCACCAGCCGTAGCGGCGTCTTAGGGGCCATCGGCGGTTTTGGCGGCTTGTTCGATCTAAAGGCCACCGGTTTTAAAGACCCGGTTCTGGTAGCAGCCAATGACGGCGTCGGCACCAAGGTCAAGCTGGCCTTCGAAACTGGCATACACAACACGGTTGGCATCGACCTGGTGGCCATGTGCGTCAACGATCTTGTCGTTCAGGGGGCTGAACCATTGTTTTTTCTGGATTATTTTGCAACAGGCAAACTGGAAAGCGGTATAGCTGAAAAAGTCGTCGAGGGCATTGCCGAGGGCTGCAAACAAGCGGGCTGTGCCTTGATCGGGGGGGAAACCGCCGAGATGCCGGGCATGTATAGTGTCGGAGAATATGATCTCGCCGGTTTTTCAGTCGGAGCTGTTGAACGCAGTAAAATCCTGCCGAGCAAGGATCTTGCGGAAGACGATGTTGTTATCGGCCTGCCCTCTTCAGGACCTCATTCCAACGGTTATTCTCTCATTCGCAAGCTTATTGCACAGGGTGAGCGCAATTTAAGTGACGCCTTCTATGGCGATGATACGCTTGGAGAAAGCCTGCTGACACCAACCAGAATATATGTGAAACCAATTTTAAGTGCTATTGATGAGTATGGGACCATTAAGGCTCTGGCTCACATTACCGGCGGTGGCCTGTCTGAAAATATTCCCCGAGTGCTCCCTGATGGCCTCGGGGTTGAAATTGATCTGGACGACTGGAGCCAGCGCACCTTTATGACATCAACGGCCAGAGCCTGTTTCAAATGGCTGTCTGAAGCCGGAAAAATTGAACAATCTGAAATGTTACGCACCTTCAATTGCGGGGTTGGCATGGTCGTCATTGCTGATCGGCATCATGTCGACGAGTTACTCACATGGTTTGGCGTAGAAGGAGAACAGGCTTTTAGATTAGGCCGCGTCATTAA
Organism: Hyphomicrobiaceae bacterium; assembly: GCA_021647535.1. GTDB lineage: Bacteria > Pseudomonadota > Alphaproteobacteria > Rhizobiales > JAKIUO01 > JAKIUO01. The sequence continues at coordinate 2,201 of JAKIUO010000029.1, read as the reverse complement.
GCAAAAAGGGGACAAACAGGTTTCTTACTCCGGCAGGCTGGAGTTTTAAACATGGATAAAAAAAAGCGTGTAGGTATACTCATTTCGGGTCGCGGCAGCAATATGCGCTCCTTGATTGAAGCCGCTAAAAACCCCAACTTTCCAGCGCAAATTGTCGTCGTAATCTCCAACCGCCCCAAGGCCGCCGGTCTGCAAACTGCCCAGGATGAGGGCATTAAAAATCTGGCTATTGACCACCGGAAATACGACAATCGCACAGCCTTTGAAGAAGACCTTCATCAGGCCCTCGTTGAGGCGAAAGTCGATCTCATTTGCAATGCCGGTTTTTTGCGACTGCTGACCGCTGACTTTGTTGATAAATGGCATGATCGGCAGCTCAATATCCATCCCTCATTGTTGCCGTCCTTCAAAGGCTTGCATACCCACCAGCGTGTCCTTGAGGCTGGCATAAAAATTACTGGGTGCACAGTCCATCTGGTGCGTACCGATATGGATGCTGGACCGATCATTGCTCAATCAGCCGTTTGTGTTGAGCCTGGAGATGATGAAGAGCGGCTGTCGGCAAGGGTGCTTGCTGCCGAGCACCTGCTCTATCCCCATGCGTTAGAACTTTTCGCCTCGGAGAAAGTCATTGTTAAAAATGAACGAATTGAGCTCGCCGATCAAAACCTGACACAGGCTGATAATCGTTCTGGTCCTATTTTTTCTCCCACACTCCCCTTAAAACAGCAGCTCTGAGGCGGGCAGGCTGTTAATTAAAGAGCCAGTCAACAAAGGTTTTGTTGTTTCTGCGTCTACGCCTTTGCTTTTTCCTTGCCTTGCGGCGCCTTTGTACGCGTGAGGAACTGCGCGCGGGTGCCCGGGTGGAAGTGAGCGAGGCCAAACGTGATCCGCTCGATTTCGTCCTGTGGAAACGGGCCAAACCCGGCGAGCCGGCCTGGGATTCCCCCTGGGGACCGGGACGTCCCGGCTGGCATATCGAATGCTCCGCCATGTCCACCGCGTGCCTGGGTGCCCATTTTGACATCCACGGCGGCGGGGCGGATCTGCAGTTTCCCCACCATGAAAACGAAATCGCCCAATCGGAGGCGGCCACCGGGCAACCTTTCGTCAACTATTGGGTACACGTGGGCTTCGTGCGCGTCGACCAGGAAAAGATGTCAAAATCCCTGGGCAACTTCTTCACCATCCGCGACCTGTTGGCCAGATACCCCGGCGAGGTGATCCGCTTCTTCATCCTCACCAGTCACTACCGCAGTCCGCTGGATTTCTCCCGGCAATCGCTGGAACAGGCCCGCGCCGGCCTCACCCGGCTCTACACCGCCCTGCGCGGCCTTCCCGGGGCCGAAACCGACGGGGAAGACGGGATCTGGCGGCAACGGTTCGAGGCGGCCATGGACGATGACCTCAACACGCCGGAGGCATTGGCGGTCCTGTTCGATCTGGCCAAGGAGATCAACCGCCACCGCGAGGAGGATGCCGCGCAGGCCGCCCGGCTGGCGGCCACTTTGAAAAAGCTGGGCAACGTGCTGGGGCTGCTGGGCCAGGATCCGGAAAGTTTTTTGAAGGGCGGCGAGCGCACCGGGTTGTCCGACGAAATCATCGAGCGTCTGATCGAAGAGCGCAACCAGGCCCGTCAACGACGGGACTGGGCCAAGGCCGACCGGATCCGTGACGAATTGAAAGCGCAGGGAATCGTTCTCGAGGACACGCCCCAGGGCACCCTGTGGCGCCGGGTCTGAGCCATTTACGTCGCCGCCATCTCCCTGGCGATGGCGTAGATCTCCTCGGCGTCGAAAATGCGGTCGTTGCGTTCGAACAGTTTGGCGATGCAGGCCCGGTGCACCGCAAGCTTCAGGGTCCCGAAACCGATCGCGCCCCAGCAGATCTTGCCGTGGCGCACGGTGCCCCGGTCCATCACCTCCACCCCTTCGATGCCCAGCGGCGGCGTGGCATTGGCATCGGCGATCACCTCCAGCCGGGGACAATCGCGCCAGTGCCGTTCCTCGAGCAACCGCACCCCGGCAGCACCGGCGGCGAACACGATCCGGGCCTCCCGGATCACGGCCGCCCGCGCCTCGTCATCGATCGCCTCCACGGGTCTGATCGTCACCCCGAAACGCCGTCTCATGGCCTCGCACGCCGCCTTGGCCCGCTCCAGGGAACGGGATGTCAGGGTGACCTCGGCACCCTCCTTGGCC
>JAKIUO010000263.1 GCA_021647535.1 Hyphomicrobiaceae bacterium | reverse complement strand
CCGCTGGTCCATCTGATGTTCGCAAATTTAAAAGAATGGGCCAAAGGCACCTATCACGGTTTGCGCCCCAAGCATCTGCAATCCTATCTCGACGAGTATGTTTTCCGTTCCAACCGCCGCCATAACAAGGCCGTCAGCTTTTAAAACCTTGCTGCAGCTCGCAACCAGCTGTCAGCCCGTAACCTACAAAATGTTGATAGCGCCGGAAGCAGGGGGATAAGCATTACCCGCTAATAAATGTGGCTCAGTTTGTTGCAAAACATACCTCCAAACGATCCTTCCATAAAAACCGCAAGGCTGCCATATCAAAACCAAGATAAAAAGGTGGGGTGTCGGCACCGCTTACGTTTGAAGAGGTTCCCATAGCTGATGTTGTTGGGGTCGGGGTTATCAGGTCAAGAGTTGTAGCGTAATCAAAAAAGGTCTGGTTCCCTGGACAAAGTGAGAGCAGAGTGTTTATCTGTCTTCAGCGGGTTTGGCAAAGAGAGATGTCACCATGGTTTCGATGACCGGACGCATGGTCATGATGTCGAGGTCGGTGTTAATGATCTGATTGAGAACAAGCCCGTCGACAAGCGAAATAATGAGCATGGCAATGGACTGACGCTCATGGCGTAGGACAAGCAGGCCATTATTTTCGATCTCCTCGAGAGCCAGGCAAATTTCAGTGATCAGTTGCCTGTTGAATTTGCTATAAATAGCGCTGATGCGCGGGTTGCGTCCTGCTTCGGCAAATAACTCTGCATTTAGTTCTGGGCGGCCCTCGCGCATCAAGGTCGCGGCTGTCCAGAAGGCTGTGTCGACGATGGCCTGCAGCATATCGGGAGAAGAGGGCAGGTCCTTGATGGCAGTGGTCATCCATTGCAGCTCTTCCATAGCAAAGGCCTCGATGATCATTTCCTTGCTGTCGAAATAGCGATAAATATTACCAGCACTCATGCCTGATTCGCGACAAATATCGTTTATTGTGGTGTTGTGAAAGCCTTTTTCAACAAAGCAAACCTGCGCTGCCGTCAGAATTTCGGCTTTTTTTTCAACTATTTTGTGTTCACTCAGTTTCATTGTTTTGTGACCTCGGCTACATTAGTTTGGGCTTTAACAGTCAAATCGGGGAGGCTTGCTTGCACGCTTGTAAGTGTGTATATCATGAATGAATGATCATTCATAATGATTGTCGAGTTTCATAGTGCGCCTTGTTGCTTGTTGGGCAAGAGGGGGTTATACGAGCGTCAATTAGGCCTTGGAGTTTACTCCGGTTAACAAGTACTCAGGAAGCAGAAATGCAACTCTCTCTTCTTAAATGCAAAATTCATCGCGCTACGATTACCGCGTGTGACCTTGATTATGAAGGATCCATTTCAATTGATGCCGAGTTGTTGGAAAAGGCCGGACTGCTTGTCCATGAACGTGTAGATGTTTTGAATATTGACAATGGTGAACGCCTGACGACCTATGTGATCAAGGCTGCCAGGGGATCGGGAGAAATCGGGCTGAATGGGGCTGCCGCGCGCCGCGCCATGAAGGGTGATCGTGTGATCATTGTGGCCTATTGTCAGTTGGAAGCTGAGCAAGCAGCGGGGCATGAGCCCGTTGTTTTGCTGATGAACAAGGATAACAAGGTCGATAAAATCATTGGAGCATGAGGTCATCTCATTGATTAGAAACAGCTAAAATTATTGGGTTGACCGGGCTGCGTAATTATTCTTTCTGGCCATACTGAGCTATGGATAAATGGAATATTTTAAACTATACTGACGCAAATGTGTTGGTCAGTCGCAGGGGAAACTTTCTTATAAAGAGGTTGTTTTGCGGATGTGATCACATGGTGCTGCAAAAATATTGTAGACCAAAATTAATCAAGACAGACAATGTGCTGGGGAAAAACGGAACACTCTGATTAAAAAAAAGTTTGTGCTGAGAGATGTTTGTTCGACATGTGTGTGAGCGTCGACAGGACAAGCTGAAAAGAAAAATGTGATGGTAGGTGGATGCTGAAATGATAGTATCGGCTTAAATTGGTTTTAAGGGAGAAGTGAGAATGGCTCATATTGTTATATTGGGTGGTGGTATTGGCGGCGTATCTGCTGCCTATGAAATCAAGGCAGAGCTTCGCAAGGGCGATACGCTGACATTGATTTCGGCCAATCCATATTTTCAATTTACCCCAAGTAATCCATGGGTTGGCGTTGGTTGGCGCTCAAAGGCAGATATCACCCTGGACCTTGAAAGCTTGATGAAAAAGCGCAAGATCAACTTCATCCCGCAAGCCGCGCTTAAGGTTCACCCTGACCACAATATTGTAGAGCTGATGAATGGCGAGCAGGTGCAATATGATATTCTTGTTATCGCCACCGGTCCAGAACTGGCTTTTGATGAAATTCCAGGGCTTGGGCCTGTCGAGGGCGGATTTACACATTCTGTTTGTACCGTTGATCATGCGACGACGGCCTATGCGGCATGGGAAGAATTTTGCAAGAATCCCGGTCCTATTGCCGTTGGTGCCGCACAGGGGGCCTCTTGTTATGGCCCGGCTTATGAGCACGCTATGATCATGGACACGGACCTGCGTCGTCGTAAAATTCGGGACAAGGTGCCGATCACTTTTGTCACCGCAGAACCCTATATTGGCCATCTCGGGTTGGGCGGTGTTGGCGATACCAAAGGTTTGCTGGAAAGCAAGATGCGTCATCGCAACATCAAATGGATCACCAATGCGAAAATTGATCAGGTCACGCAGGATATGATGCATGTGACCGAGGTTGGATTTGATGGTAACCCTTATCGACAGCATGAAGTGCCGTTCAAATATTCGATGATTTTGCCAGCCTTTAGAGGTGTTGCAGCTGTGCGAGACATTGAAGGTGTTTCCAATCCGCGTGGTTTTACGATTGTTGATGCCAAGCAGAAAAATCCAAAATATCCAAATATTTACGCGGTTGGCGTGTGTATCGCCATCGCGCCTCTGGAAGCGACGCCGGTGGCCACAGGTGTGCCCAAAACCGGTTTCATGATCGAGAGTATGGTGACTGCGGTGGCCCATAATATCGGCAATGTATTGCGTGGTAAGGAGCCTGTCGAAGAGGGAACATGGAACGCCGTTTGTCTGGCTGATCTGGGTGATGAAGGCGTGGTATTCGTGGCCCGTCCACAAAATCCGCCGCGTAATGTTAACTGGGCAGCTGATGGCAAATGGGTGCATTACGCCAAGATCGCTTTTGAAAAATACTTCCTGCGTAAAATGAAAAAAGGCACGACCGAGCCATTTTATGAAAAAGCTATCATGAATATGATCAAGGTCAGAAAACTTAAAGACAAGATCAACAATCCGCTGGGTTAAGAGCGGTAAAAGCACCTATGGAGCTTGCTCTCGCCGGGCGGGTATCCTT
>JAKIUO010000028.1 GCA_021647535.1 Hyphomicrobiaceae bacterium | reverse complement strand
CTGGAGTTTGGACAATACTTCCCTTGTCGGCAAGCGGTTTGTTGGGACCGCCACAGCCAGAAAGCGCCAGAGACACAAGTCCCAAAGCTGCGAGCAGGGTATAGAGCGGACGTTTGTACATTTGCGCAGGTCTGAACATTGTGAAAAAACGCCTGATCCTCAAGCTTGTCGCTCGTAATTTTCGTTGTTTTGAAATCACGTTCTTGTCGCCCATACCCAATTATGTCCCCATCATCTTGCAAGATTTAAATATCAAGTGTGGCTTCAGCATGACCGATAGGTTTCAATCCTTAACAAATGATGGATGTTGTGTCGTCAGTATGACAATAATAAAACATATAAAACAAGGGCTGAATTGGGCGTAGAGGCTAATGGAACCAGATCATTTATCAAAGAGGCAGGCATTGTCTGCTCCAAAGGCACCGGCATTGCTTGTTCGGGCCAGCGAGGTGCTGGCCGGTCAGCTTGCCGTTCGCCTGTCAGTCGGGCTTTATCTGGTCTCCACTCCCATTGGTAATCTGGCAGATATCAGCCTGCGGGCGCTGGGGGTGCTGGCGCGGGCAGATATTATTTATTGTGAAGACAAGCGCCATTCAGTGAGGCTGCTTGATCATTATGGCATCAAGGGCGATCTGAAAGCCTATCATGAACATAATGCCGTGCGAGCGGGTGAAACTCTATTAACCTCTATTTCTGCGGGCAAAAGCGTTGCGCTGATTTCTGATGCGGGCACACCGTTGGTTTCTGATCCTGGTTACAAGCTGGTGGTGGAAGCCAAAAAGAGGGGGTTTGATGTGGTTGCCATTCCGGGGCCCAGCGCGCCGATTGCCGCTTTGGTGAGTGCCGGATTGCCGACGGACTGTTTTACATTTGTCGGTTTTTTGCCGCCGAAAAAAGCCGCTCGTAAAAAGCGTTTGTTGCAGTTCGTCCAGAGCGAAGCGACGTTGATATTTTTTGAATCCCCCAAGCGTTTGAAGGCATCGATCAGAGACTTTGTTGAGTGTTTTGGCACGCGTCAGGCGGCCATCGCCCGCGAGCTTACCAAGCTGCATGAGAACGTGCGCACGGGGACTTTGGCGGAGCTTGGTGATTATTATGAGCAAAAAGAAAGCGTCAAGGGGGAAATCGTTATTTTGGTGGCTGGTTGCGATCCGCAAAGCCTTGTCTTGAGCGATGAGCAGCTGGAGCGCGAACTGGTGCAGGCGTTACAAGCTGAGAGCCTGCGGGATGCCGTGCAGGCCGTATGTGCGAGATTTAATCTTCCTCGTTCAAAGGTTTACAATCTGGCTGTGGAGATCAAGCGAGGCCTTGATTGATGAATTCGCCAGCGCAGCGTTCCAAGCCGGTGGGCATTATTCTGGCGGGCGGGCGCTCGTCTCGGATGGGTGTTGAAAAATCACTGATCGAGCTTGAGGGGCGCGCTCTGTTGCAATGGGGTATTGAGCGCTTTAGGGGGCAGGTTTGCGCTTTGGCGATCAATGCCAATGGCTATGCCGGGCGTTTTTCTGCTTTTGATCTGCCGGTTATTGCTGACCCACTCGAAGGACAGATGGGGCCGCTGGCTGGTATTCTGGCAGGCATGATGTGGGCGAGAAAGCACCATGCCGGCGCCAGCCATATTGCCACCATCGCTTCTGACACCCCGTTTTTTCCAGCCGATTTTGTTGAGCGATTGCAACAGGGGCTTGAGGGCGAGGAGGGCAGGATCTGCATTCCATCGAGCGCCAACCGCTTGCATCCAGCTTTTGGATTATGGCCGGTGGCTCTGGCTGGTGAGCTGGAAAGCTGGCTTATTCGCGGAGAGCGCCGTGTGCAGTCCTGGTTGCGCGAACAAGCGGCGGTGCGTGTCGATTTTCCACCTAACACAAGAAAGGGCGGGCAGATTGACCCTTTCTTTAATATCAACGCCCCGGCAGACTTGCAAACGGCTGTGGATTGGTGTGCACAATCTTCAAGCTGAGCTTCAATTATGTCACAGTCTGGAGGGGAAATCAGATCGATTTGAACGAGGTGTGATTTGAAACTGGACCCTGGGATGAATTAAAAATACTATTAACCAGTAGTTTTTTTGTGTTCTGGCATCTTTGTGTTAAAATTTGTTCGTGGTTGTTTGTAGTGTGGGGTACCCCTTTTCAAGGGGAGTGGTTCGTAACTTATATGTTGCTAAATAGTATAATAAAACACACCAAATTCAGTATGCCCAGTCTGGGGAAGCTCTGTCTGGGAAAGCTGAGTGCAGGCTGTGCCATAATGACGGGTCTGGTTGTTATGCTGGCGCTTTGTTTGAGTGCTCCAGAAGCGCGCGCCGAATCACTTCGTTCGGCTTTGCAGCGCACCCTGTCCTTAAATCCAACCATCAATGCTGAACGCGAAAAACTGCGTGCCATAGATGAAACGATTGGCATTGCGGGGGCTAATTTTCGGCCAAATGTCACACTGAATGGCGATGTGACACGCGAGAACCTCTATACTGATTTTGGAAAATCAGGCGCTACGGATGATACATATACCTCGCGTGGCTATTCTCTTAATATCAGTCAACCGCTTTATCGGGGGGGGCGCACCGTTGCGGCTCTCAATGAAGCCGATGCAAATATTCTGGCCGCCCGCGAAGGCTTACGCAATGTAGAGCAAAGTACTTTGCTGGATGTGGCTACGACTTATATTTCGCTGGTGCGTGACCGGGCGATCAAGAGGTTGCGTGAGAATAATCTGCGTTTGCTCGGCAAGCAGCTTGAAGCGACCATTGCCCGCCAGAGAGCGGGCGTTGTTACAGAAACGGATGTGGCGCAGGCCTTGTCGCGCAAGAGTTCGGCACAGTCTGATGTGGCGCTGGCAGACGCTAATCTGCGCACCAATATTGCCGAATATATCCGTATTACCAGTCGTGCGCCTTCTGGATTGCATTTCCCCGTATTGCGCAAAAGACAGCCCGTTGCCAATCTGGCGCAGGCCATCCGCGTTGGCAAAAGTCAGAACCCGGCTATTCTGGCAGCGCGTTATGCAAGAGATGCGGCAAAGTTTAGGATAGACTTGGTGCGCGGCGAGCGCTTGCCAGAGTTTACTCTGGAAGCTGGCTTTGCGCAGCGCTGGGATATCACAAAAACCATTGAGGAACGACGCACAGCCAATATCAGATTGCGAGGCAGTATACCCCTCTATCAGGGTGGCTCTGTGGGCGCGCGTATTCGTCAGGGGCAGGCGACTTTGCGTCAGAACTCTTTGCAAATTTCAGCTGCCGTGGCGCTGGCCCGGTCGCAGGCTGTTTCCAGTTGGGGTAATCTGATTGTTGGCAGATCGCGTATAAAATCGGCCAAAGTGCAGATCAAAGCCGCCGAAAAAGCACTGTTTGGTGTGCAAAATGAAGAGAGAGTCGGGCAGCGCACAGTGCTTGATGTTCTAAATGCCGAAGAAGAAGTGCTTAATGCCAAGGTCGTTATGCAGCAGGCCAAGAGTGATCACATCATTGCTTATTTTCGCCTGCTTTCGGCCATGGGCCGCCTGACCCTGCAGTCGGCAAGCTATTAAAGTTTACCCCTTTTTCATCCATATCCTATAGCTGGTATAATACCTCAATCCGCAAAAGGCTGACCTTCTCTCTGCTCTCCCCAGAGGGTCTTCACCTAGGGCAATTCTTCTCACGCAAACTCGCTGCGCGACGGGGCCAACCCTTTATATTTTGCGCTACCGCTACGCTATTTGAGCGCTGGACCCCGCTGGAGGGCTCCGGTTTTTCTATTTTAAAGATCAAAAAGGGGTGGGTTTGGGAGGTCTCCTCCCAAGTGGGTGTGGGCGACAGCCCACTTGCGCAGCAAGATTTTTGAGAATTGAATTGCCCTGGGTCTTTACCCGGGGGCGATGCCACTAATGAAAGCGGTTCCGAACTTTCAACTCATTACCATTTTGGCCCCCGGGAGGCGCTGGAGGCAATACGAGGCAATCGTTTTGGCGTTCTGGTTTTAATACAATTCAAAGAGTGACTTACGCCAATCATCTTTTTTCTTTTTTACACGAGCGGTTTCTGAGTGTTTCATTTTGTCATCAGAAGTGTCTGAGCGTTTGATTTTTTCCGGGGTTTTGGTCGTGTGTTTGATCTGTGGGCGCCTGATAATGCGACCAAAAGAGAGGGAGCGAAGCTCGGGCTTTTCAATATTGATGCTGTCAAATTTAGACAAAATTTCAGGAGATAACAACGCCTCTACGGCTTTTCGCAGGGATGTGAAATGCCCCAATACCCCACCCTTGAATTCATATTTCCGGTTGGGTCGATATCTCATTTCCTGCGATGATGGACTGGCAATGATGACGACCTGCAAAGAAGCAATGCCAGCCTTTGTAAAATCCATTGTATTTGCCAGGGTAATGGGCACATCAATCACACGATGCCCTTTGAATGGCCCTGTATCATTGACGATCGCATAGGCTGTAATGCCCGTTTTGGGATGACGTAAAAGTATCTTTGTGCCATTTGGTAAATTTGGGCTGGCAACCCGATCCAGGCCATCAGGGTTAAAAAGCTCTCCTGAGGACGTGAAATCGTTAGGTGTGTTTAAATCTCGGGACTTTGTATCATAGTAGGAGGCTTGAGCCATGAAGGAAGCGCCCAACAGGCTGTCTATCTGAGATGTGGTGGCCACACGCCAGCAGATAGTCCGATAACACTTATATTTCCCTGGGGTTTTTGCATGTGCAGTGTTGATAGCACACAGTAATATCAACGCTATCAATATAAAACGATACGCAAGCACATCCCCACCCCGTGTCAATTGACGGTTTTTGATCGTGACCGTCATTTTTAACAATATCCGACCACTGATAGTTAAGCTATTTTCATAGATTTTTCAATAAGAATCACCCAAAGCCTGGATATTTGTGCCGCCAGTTGCCTAAAGACATTTTTTCCAGAGTTTTCACAGCTTTGCCAGCGGCTCCATAGAGCCACTCTGCCTGCTGACAGAGTGGCGGGGGTGGGTGCAATTTGCTCTAACGCATCCGCGCCAACAACTCCCTTGTTGGATAAGCATCGACAGCCAGCCCATATTTCCGCTGCATTTTTCTGATGGCCGAGCGGCTTTTTGATCCCAGAATACCATCGACCTTGCCGACATCAAAGCCGCGCCGTTGCAGCAGGCGTTGCATTTGTTTGATCTGCGCATATTTAAGCCCGCGTGCGCCGCGACCGGGGTGAACTTTACCAGCGCCGCCCAAACGGGTGGCGAAATAGCCAGCGGTCAGGCCATAGGTCAAGGAGTGGTTCCATTCCAGATAGACTTTGGTGAAATTACTATAGGCGAGAAAAGCTGGACCGTCTTTGCCCATGGGCAGGACGAGGGCGGCTTTCAATCCGTCGGCTTTGAGCGGGCGACCATTGGCACGGCGGATGCCCCATTTGGCCCATTGAGCGCGTGAATACTTGATATGCACACTGGCCTGTGCCCAGTCCATTGAGCGCGGGGTGCGCACTTCTTGCAACCAGGGCTCATTGCGCCGCCAGCCCAGAGACTGGATATATTTGGCGGCGGAGGCCAGCGCATCGGGGGAACTTTTCAGCAGATTGACGTGGCCATCGCGGTCCATATCAACGCCATAGTGCAGATAATGCGAGGGTAGGAATTGCAATTGCCCAAGCTCTCCTGCCCAGGGGCCGCGCATTTCGCGAGCGCTTAAATCACCACGATCAATGATCTTCAGGGCTGAAAACAGTTCCTTGTGAAAGAGCTCCGAGCGCCGGCAGTCATAGGCCAGCGTGGCCAGAGAGCGGATGGTTGAGGATTTCCCCAGAACCAGGCCAAAGTCGGTTTCGAGCCCCCAGAATGCGGTAATAACCGGCGCGGGGACACCATAACGGCGCTTGATCTCAGAAAATGTGCGGCGGTATTTTTTAATGAGTTGCTTGCCTTTGCGCAGGCGGTAAGCTGACACCATACGTCCCGCGAATTGCAAATAAGTTTGCGAGAACACGCCCTGCGCATTATCGCGGCGCACCACATCAGGATCATAGCGCACACCGTCAAGGGCGCTGTTTATAGCATGGCGCGAAATGCCCTTGGCAGCAGCCTGACGCTTGATATCACTGAGCCAGCTTTGGAAATTGCCCGTGCGGCACTTGGCGCTGGCGATGGTTGGCGCTGCGAGCGCGGTGAGGCTTAAAGCGAGCAGAGCGCTGATTAATTTGCGGTTCATGTGGTTGTTTCCCCTATTGGTATTGCCCATGCACGAGCAAAACTTATCATGGCTGCTCACGAGCCGTTAGCTGTTTAGCAATTTCTTAACAATCTATTTGGGCTTTGATGTGGTGGGGCCTTGATGCCATTCATTGCGAACGAAAACACGCTTCGTCCTGGGGCCCGCCCTTTTTATATTTTGCGCTACTGCTACGCTATTTGAGCGTGGGACCCCACTGAAGGGGCGCCTCGCAAGCGGGCGGTGTGGACACCTGCTTGCAAAGCAAAGCTTTCGAGAATTGCGTGGCCTTGGGTAGGGTCTATTTGCGGTGTTGGCAAGGGCATTTATCCGGGCTAAAAGAGGGGGCCTTTAACTCTTTTTTCGCTGCGCCCCAAATACTTGTGAACCCAGAGACAGTTTGATCTTATGATAAATCCTCTTCATATGCTTTGGAGCGCTGAGTTCTTGGTGTTTTTGGGGCTGTTTGTGCTTTCCTTTGTGGTGGCTGGTTTTCTCACCTGCTGGTTGATTGATCAGCTTGCTAAGCGCATGATTGTTGCCACAACCAATGAGCGCAGTATGCATAAAGTGCCAACGCCGGTTGGTGGCGGCTGGGCTGTGCTTTTGGTGACGCTGGTCGGCTGGATGTTTTTTAGCTGGCCGCTTTCGAACGTGACCAGTTGGATCGTGCCGCTTGGCGTTTTGGGGCTGGCGCTGATGTCTTGGGTGGATGACCGCCAGCTGGTTGATCCGCTCTTGCGGTTTGGTGTTCAGATCGCTGCCATTGTGCTTGTTCTTGCCACATTGCCGGGGGAGCGGGCGGTTTTCTGGGACGGATGGCCCTTGTGGTTGGATCGTTTCCTGACGGGTTTATGCTGGTTGTGGTTTGTCAATCTGTTCAACTTTATGGACGGCATTGATGGCATTGCCGGGGTCGAAATGCTGTTTGTGGCGCTGGGACTTGTGCTTGTCGGGCTGAAAATTGGTACGCCCTTTGCCGAGCTGCATATTCTCATTGTATTGGCCGGGGCCAGCCTTGGTTTTTTATGGTGGAACTGGTCGCCCGCCCATATATTTCTGGGGGATGTGGGGGCGGTCCCTATCGGTTTTTTGCTTGGTTGGTTTTTGATTGAGCTGGCCATGCGCGGACATTTGCTGGCCGCTCTGCTGCTTCCTGCCTATTTTGTCGCCGACGCCACCGTGATCCTGCTGAAACGTCTGGCGCGAGGGGAAAAGGTCTGGAAGGCGCACAAGACCCATTATTACCAACGAGCGGCGGCGCGGCTGGGCAGCCATGAGGAAATCACCAAACGGATTGTTGTTGCCAATATTGGGTTGGCGGCGGCGGCTTTGTGGTCGCTGAAATTTCCCCTTACCGGCGCGGTAGGAGGCGGACTTGTCGTGTATTTTATCCTCAATGACCTTCGAACGATTGCCGACAAGCCATGAAGCAAGCCATGAAGATAGTGCTGACAGGGGCTGGCGGTTTTATTGGCGGGCATTTGCTGGCGCAGCTCAAGCAAGCCGGTCATTTTGTGCGGGCTGTGACACGAACTGATCGCGGTGCTTTGCAGCTGGCTGATGAGGTCACGATTGAAAAGCTGTCGCCGCGCAGTGATTTTGAGGCTTTGCTGATCGGGGCCGAAATACTCATTCATCTGGCCGATGGGTTTAATAGCTATGAGCTGTTGCCCCATACAAAGAGCCATCCAGAAGCCGAGGAGCGCTTGCAAACGGTGCTCGATCTGGCGCAGGTGGCGGCCCGCAAAAATGTGCGTTTTATCTACCTCTCGACCATCAAGACCATGTGCGGCACCTATGCCAGTGCCCGGCTTGATGAACAAAGTCCGACCGAGCCGCAAAGCCTTTATGGCCGCCTGAAGCTTGAGGCCGAGCAGGGTATTTTACAAGCTGCGCAGGCGCAGGGATCGGCTGCGGTTATTGTGCGTTTTCCCGTGGTGTTTGGCGCAGGTGTCGGCGGCAATATGCAAAAACTGTTGGCGCTTGCTGATAGCCCGCTCCCATTGCCGTTTGGCGGGCTCGACAATCGGCGTAGCCTGATTTCATCGCACAGTCTGATCGATGCGGTGATGCGCGTTGTGGCGTTTGAGAACAGGCAGCAGGGCATTTTTCTTGTGCAGGATGAGGCCATCTCCAGCGCGCGGTTGATGGCACTGCTACGCGACGGGCTCGGGCGCCCGCAGCGTCTTGTCAAAATGCCCGCATTGGTATGGCCCTATTTGTCACGCTTACCAGGCATTGGTGCAAAACTGGATCGTTTTACGCGCTCACTTGAGCTGGATGATCGCAAGTTTCGAGCCGTCTTTGACTGGCAACCACCAGAAACTCTGGCGCACCAGCTCCGGCTATTTGCCAGGACAGAACGCCAGAGGTGACAATATAGCTGTTTCATCCCCCTTGAAAAAAAGATAGTAGAGCATATTACGTTCACTCGAAACTATTTCAGCTGGCATTTTCGCTCCGTTTTCGGCGTTAATAAATTTGAATATATCCAGATATATCCTGCATTTATTGACTTGAAACCGAACCAAAACTACTCAGCTGTATCTGATTGCGAGTAAGCGCAATATGCTCTGGAAAACTCAAGTTTAGATGATGTGGATGGCTTTTCAGTAGCGCAACCTGTTTTTCAAGGGGATGGATCATGACGAAAATTACGATTATTGGTAGCGGTTTTGGTGGCCTTTCAGCGGTGCGCGAAGTGCGCAAGCGCGATAAAAAATGTGAGATCACGTTGATTTCGCCGCGTGCCGATTTTATCTATTCCCCCAGCCTCATCTGGATCCCGACGGGATTGCGCACCGGCAAGCAGATCACCGTACCGCTGCAAAAATTTTTCAAGCGTATGAAGGTGGAGCATGTGGCCGCTGAGGTGAGCGGTCTTAAGGACTGCGGACGGATGGTTGAAACCAGCGCGGGCGAAATTGCCAATGACGGGCTGATCATTGCCAGCGGCAGTCGTTTTCTCAAAAAACTGCCAGGTTTTGAACATGCCTTAACCTTGTGCGAGGGCGTGAAAGCGGCTGAGCAGATCAAAGCCCGGCTTGAGGCCATGGACGGCGGCAGCATTGCCTTTGGCTTTAGCGGCAATCCCAACGACCCGCTGGCCGTGCGCGGCGGGCCGATGTTTGAATTGATGTTTGGCGTTGAGACCATGCTGCGCCGCCACAAAAAACGCCAGAATTTTGACCTGAAATTTTTCAGCCCGGCCCCCAAGCCCGGCATCCGGCTCGGCGAAAAAGCCTATAACGGCCTCCTCAAAAAGATCGGTCAAAAGGGCATTGAGGTGGCTTCGCTGGGCGTCAAGTTAGAGCGTTTTGAAGCCGATAAAGTGGTGACGCAGGAGGGCGAATTTACCGCCGATCTCATCTTGTTCATGCCCGGCATGACGGGTCCCGGCTGGCTCGATAATAGCGAACTGCCACGCTCCAAAGGCGGCATGATCGAAGCCGACGAGACAACGCGCGTCAAGGGTTTTGAGAAGGTTTATGTGGTTGGCGATAGCGGCAACTATGCCAACGCGCCGGACTGGGGACCAAAACAGGCCCATATGGCCGACCTGCAAGCCGCTGCCGCCGCCGCAAATCTGTTGGGTGAGCTGAAGGGCAAGGCATCCAAAGAGACGTTCAAATGGGAACTCATCTGCATTGTTGATACGCTGGACACCGGTATCATGGTGTTTCGTAACGAAAAGCGCAAAACCCTGCTGCCCGCTACTAAACTGATGCATTGGTCGAAGCGCGCCTTTGAATGGAATTATATGCGCCAGTATAGGTAAACCGCGCTGCGCGAATGGGCTGCCGCGCTCTATCTGTTTCCTGGCTCGCTTGGAAGAAGACCTAGGGCAATTCAATTCTCAAAAAGCTTGCTGCGCAAGTGGGCTGTCGCCCACACCCACTTGGGAGGAGGCCTCCCAAACCCACCCCTTTTTGATCTTTAAAATAGAAAAACCGGAGGTCTGGAGCGGGGTCCAGACCTCAAATAGCGTAGCGGTAGCGCAAAATATAAAAGAGCTGGCCCCGTCGCGAAGCGAGGCTGCGTTTGGATGAGAAAATCTATTCGACGGTCAAGACGGAGCGGTCTGCATATTGCAGGATTGTCTGTGCTGTCGAGCCGAGAAAAAAATCGGCAATGCGGCTATGTCCCCGTCGCCCGACGATGATCAGATCCGCCTCCTGTTTTTTGGCGACATCCAGCACGGTTTTGGCAACCTCTCCGCTCTCCAGAAGGGTTTTTACGTTCGAAATGCCCTCTTCATCCAACAGCTCTTTGGCTCGCTTTAAAATATCTTCGCCATACACATTCTGGAATATTTTGCGGGCTTTTATATAGTCGCCAATATATTTGCGCTCAGCATCCTGTTCGACCGGAAATACAGGCAGGCCATCGCCACGCACAAGTTTTTTGAATGTCTCGCCGCATCTTTTTTCGGCGAACTCGACCTCTTCTTGGGATAGGACGTGGGGCGCAATGACGTGCAGGACAATCAGTTCAGAATTGTCCTTGCGCGTCATGTCGATGGCTTTTTTCAAGGTGCGCGCCATATGTGTTGAGCCATCTACCGCCACCAGTATTTTTTCGCTCATGAGAATGCCCCTTTAATATAGTCATTGATCCAGAGAGATAACACCTCTTTATCATATAGCACGAATGTACCTTATCGCCAGGGAAAAGCGTGGCTTTTTAAATCGGTTACGAAACAAAAAAGCGCGCATAGACATGATCCATACGCGCTTTCTTTTATTCTATTCACCAGCCTCGCAGGGAACATGAATTCCGAAGCGAAGCTGAGGCAAGGGTGTTGGCCCGCCGGACCTTAGTCCGCCCTCGCGGAGGCCCGGCGATAGCCGGATTTAGCCGTGAGCGAAATTAAGCGCTCATCATGGCGACGGCTGTGTCGTTCATGCGGTTGGAGAAGCCCCATTCGTTGTCGTACCATGAAACAACACGAACCAGCTTGCCGGCAACGATCTGTGTGAGATTGCTGTCAAAGCTTGAGCTGTGAGGGTCATGGTTGAAGTCGATGCTGACCAGTTTCTTGTCAACATATTGCAAGATGCCTTTCATCGGACCTTCAGCAGCCTGCTTCATGGCAGCATGAATTTCTTCGACGGAGGTTTCGCGGCCAGGTACGAATTTCAGATCAACAACTGAAACGTTTGCTGTTGGCACGCGAATGGCAGCGCCATCAAGCTTGCCAGCCAGTTCAGGCAGCACCAGACCAACGGCTTTGGCAGCACCAGTAGACGTTGGGATCATGGAAAGAGCTGCAGCACGGGCACGATACATATCGCTATGAGGACCATCATGAATGTTCTGGTCGCCAGTGTAAGCATGGATGGTTGTCATCCAGCCATGGTCGATACCGCAAAGGTCATTCAACACTTTGGCCATGGGCGACAGGCAGTTGGTTGTGCAAGAGGCGTTGGAAACAACAACGTCACTGGCTTCCAGCGTGTCGTGGTTCACACCATAAACGATGGTTTTGTCGGCATTGGTTGCAGGAGCGGAGCAAAGAACTTTCTTGGCACCAGCATTGACATGCATCATGGCTTTGTCTTTGTCATTGAAAATGCCTGTGCATTCCATAACCAGATCAACACCAAGCTCACCCCAAGGCAATTTGGTGGGATCACGTTCGGCCAGCACCTTGATGTCGCCGCCAACGCCAATATTCATTTTGTCACCATCAAGGGTGATGTCTTTGGGGTATTTGCCATGCACACTGTCATACTGCATCATGTGCACATTGTGCTCGGGGGAACCCAGATCGTTAATGGCAACAACATTGACGTCGGTACGACCTGATTCGCCAATAGCGCGCAGAACATTACGTCCAATACGACCAAATCCCGAGATTGCTACATTAATAGCCATGTATATAATTTCCTCTGTCTGTTGCGTTTGCGGTGAGCCGCGAACGCTGGTTTTGTTGAGATATAAGAGCCTCACGCTCAAAAAACGAAAGTTCAAGGGTTGAAAACAGCTGTGACGTCCCCCTGATCTGTCCCGCTCGAACAAAAAAACGCCTTGTTAATTTGTTTTATCTCAATGGTGATGCAGCGCGTGGCAACGCCGTTCTCGCCTTTAATGCTTTGTTGGTCCCCAAGAGTCAATGGTCAAGAAGGTATTGCGGGGATGAAATTGAGCGATTTTTTACTTCGGTCCGGCAGGGTAATGGGATATTGCATTGATTGGACAGGTCTGGAAGGTTTGAGAACGTCTGGATGTCGAAGGTGGGCAAAAAAGAAAGGCTGGAGTGATGGGTGAAGTGATAGTGACGATACATAATCGATCATTCAAACTTGGCTGTGATGATGGTGAAGAAGAGCATTTGCAGATATTGGCGGGTCATATTGGCAAACATGTCGCCAATTTGCGCGAGACGATTGGCAAAACGGGAGATGATCAGCTCTATCTGATGGCCGGTTTGATGGTCTGTGATGAGTTGTGGGAAGCGCGTGAGTTGCTCATTAAAACCAGAGAAATACTGAAAGAGCGGTCGGAGCAAAAGGGAGCCAGTGCGCCAGTGGCCAGCGAGAAGCCAGCCCTGTCACCTCAGCTGCTACAACCCTCGCCAGTGCGCCGTCCGGCAGAACAACCGGTTGCTGCCGCCCCACCTGTTACACCGCCGCCTGTGCCGGTGATCGCAGATACGGTCAAATAGACTTGACGAACAACGCTTTCCCTGTCTGAATAGTGATCGAGAATGGCGGGGCTGCGGAGTGCGTCAGAAGACCAGAAATTCCCCAGGCCTATAATCTTCCATTGGGAGCCGACGCTGCCAGGGCCGTGGTCCTGATCATTTGGCGCCCACCTTATTTTAAGGGACTTGGAGGAATTCAAGCGCTTCAACGGCTTTTGCGGCCCGCTGTTTTCAATCCCCCCCTAGAGAAAATTGCGCCGAACTCGCACTCATTCCAGCTGTTCCTGCTCGCGAGTGAACGCAATCTGCTCTAATCTTTTTCCTTATTTTTTCTGTTTTCTGCAGATTTTGCTCTGGCGCTTCCAATTCATTGGCAAGCGAGACAAAAACATTGTCTGGCTCAAATAGAAAAACGGTTTCATACAATATTTAAGATAAGGAATAAATTCATGAACACGATCAAAACCCTCTCCGCGACTGTTGTTGTTGGCCTTCTTTCTCTGGCTGCGACCTCTTCTGCTTATGCCGGTTGCTATGGTTATTACGGCTGGTAAGACCGGTTCGGTCTGGAGCGCTGCAATGGCTTCGGTCCACTCAATCAGGCTTTAAATTTCATTCAAACTTCACGACAAGGACTAATCCCATGAATATGATCAAAACCCTCTCCGCGACTGTTGTTGTTGGCCTTCTTTCTCTGGCTGCGACCTCTTCTGCTTATGCTGGTTGCTACGGCTATTATGGCTGGTAAGGTCTGTACCGCACAGAAATAGAGTATCGTTATTCCAAACGCTATCGGGTTTTCTCCCGGTAGCGTTTTTTTTGGTGGACATGGTTTGTTCTATTTGGTACAAAAAGAGAACGTATCTAAACAGACTCTGAACAAGACATATCAAAAAGTTTCGATCAGTTAAGAAGTGATTTGGGGAGTATGACAGTCCTTTGTCCCTGTTCCGCGTGCACAAGCGTTAGTGAATTATTCATCAAAAGAACAGTTCGAGGCCACAATCTATCACATTTGCGGTAGTATGTTGGGTGGGTAACCAATGCCATTAGGGATAGCGGAGACATTATGGGAAAGACAGCTTTGAGGCTTGTATCGAGTGCGAAGGATTTACCTTCCAGAGCAATGGATATAGTAGCTGGTAAATTGAAACGATCTGAAAATAGAGGCCAAAAAGCCGGAAATGAAGCTGTAAATCTGGAGCTATTTGGTTTTGGTCATGAGTTTCACTATTGGCAGGGTCTGACCGGACTGCGTTATCTGCACAGTGTTTATCAGTTGCAAGATTGTCCAGAGCTGGCCAAGGCCAACTATATCATGGTGAGAAAGCTCGATAATGGCGATGTTGTTCCCTTGTGCATCGGGCAGACCGTTGCTGATGCGGCGTCCCTCAACCTAGCTCATATTCGCCAAAAAGCGGCTCGACTTGGTGCCAATGAAATTCACATTCATGTGCTGACCGATAGTCACAAGCAGCGTGATGAAGTCGAACTGGATTTGTTAAAGGGACAGTTTGCGCGTATCGAAAACAAATTGCGCCTGCAAGTCGCCAACGGGTAGTTGTTTTAATCCTGGACCAAATGCCCAACATCTGGAACTACTCAGCGTTGATCTAAATATTTGCCGGACCTTCAACAATGAAGATCCGGCTTTTGCATGGGTCAATCCGGGTGTTTTTAAAGCTTGGCGTGTTTTGATCTCTTCTTGAAGGGCAGCAGCCCTTGTCCAGTCAAGATCAGTTCCAGCCGCCGCCCCGGCCTCCGCCTGCTGTGGCGCCAACAGCTCGCAAGGAGGAATTGAAGGGATCTCCGCCGACAAAATTGTGGTTCCCTTTAGGTTTTTTACGGTATGTTTTCTTGACTGTGCGTTTTACGATCTTGCGTTTTGGCGCTCTTCTTTGGGTTGCAACCTTGACCTTTTTGCGGGCTCTAACCTTTCTTGGTTTTGCGGCCTGACGGGGTATTGCTTTCCGCCGTCTGACTTTTCTCGCGGCACGCGGTGTTTTTGCCTTCAGCCGCCGATTGGTGGTTGCGATTTTATGTTTTTTATAAATTCTTCTGGCTTTTACCCTTTTGAGGCGGCGTTTTGTGTTGGTCGCCCGGCGAGGGATGGTTTTTCTTTTTTTGTAGACCGGAGTGCTCACGGCAGGCGGGCGTTTATAATTTCCAGTAGAACAGACGCCAGCTTCATAGCTTTTTACCGACCGCAGCAGGCGGGTTGTCGGGGTAATGGTGACCAGCGGTTCATTGACCGCTCTGGCAAAGCGTTCGGCAGCTTTTTGGGAGACTGATCCCCAGACGCCATCAAGGGAGCCTTTACGACAACCGACCCGGCTAAGATGGTGTTGCAAAAGAATAATGAGTTCATCATCAAGGATCTGTTCTGGCTGATAGGCGGGATTTGCCACAGGCTGATCAGCTGGACTTTCATCGACGATGTCCTGTTGTGTGACATTATCCGAAGCGGTTGTTGTCATGACCGGTTCGGGAGCAATGACCACAGCAGGTTTGGCAAGGGCAGCCGCCGCCATGGTGGCCTTGATGGTGGCCTTGGGCGCGGCGATGACTGCTGTTGCGGCACTGGCAATGGCAGGTGCCACGGCGAGCATCGGAGCGCCGAGCGCCGGGGCGCGGGTTTTAGGTGCGCCGGGGGTGACAGAGCGGGTTATTGAGGCTCTTTTTGGTGTATTTCCGATCAAGGCTTTGGCCTGATCCAGAGCGCTGGGCTGGGCACTGCCTTGCAGCTTGCGCAATTGGCGCTCGGCCTTGGGGCGATGGGCGCTGGTGGGGTAGCGCTTGATAAACATCTCGAACAGATCCGGCAGATCCGTATCCTTGATGGTCATCCAGAAAGTGGTGTCGGGTTGCTCGGCCCCTGCGGTTTGGTCTCTGGCAGAGACGGGGGTTTGCAGGGCTACCAGTGCAAGAAATGCGCAGGTGCCCAATAGGGTACAAAAGCGTCTAAACATTTCGCTATTCCTCATTCATTTTGTTCAATACATGGCCGCTCGATTGTTCTATTGGCGTGTTGCTCGCCCTATATTCCAATCAATATAGCCTATTTTTCAATGTTTTGGGAAGATATCGCAAATCTGAGTTACTGTGTTTTGCGCTATCTCCAGTGATGCCTTTTTTCATTGGGCCTGTCTTTTTCAAACGTCTCATTTCCTCCTGAGACGATTGATGCGAAAGCTAGGTTTCAATTTCAGTTTCAAGCCCTTGAATTTTGGGAGACGGACCCGACCTCTTGGAGGAAACCTGACTTTGGATCCCTTGCTCTTTGTGGGCGGCAGGCTGTATCTTTGGCCACCGCCACCATTACTGGCACCGCGTCCTGGTGGTCGACTTTTCTGACCGCCGCCGCCATTGCTGCCGCCAGGTCTTTTTATGGAGTAGAGCTGTCCACCGCCGCCATTGCCGCGTGCACCGCCATTTCTGCGCGATCCGCCAACAGAGACATTTTGCTGTTTGCGTCTGGTGCGGCTTGTTTTCCTGCGCGGGGTGTTTGTCTGGCTGGCCCTGGTGGTTCTGGCGCGTCTTCTGGCGCGCCTTCTGGTTGTTCGGGCTGTTTTTCGGACCCTGCGTGTTTTAACCTTCTTGCTGGCACGGGCTCTGTTCCTGCGCGTCCGGCGTTTTTTAACAGCTCGCTGCTTTTTGCGCACGATTGTCCGTCTTTTTGCTCTTTGAGGTTTTCTGAAGCTCGGTCGCTTGATGAGGGGCGCAGGTCTGATGACCGGAGCACAAGTGCCTTCCTGATGGCTTTTGAGAACGCGCAGTAAATCGGTGTTTGGTGTTGTCGTAACCAGCGGCTGATCAATGGTTGTGGCAAAGCGGGCTGCTGCTTCTCTAGAATTTGGGCCCCATTTTCCATCCAGTTTTTCGAGCGTGCACCCGACCCGGTTGAGGTTATACTGGATCAACAAAATGGTTTCCGGGCTGCTTTCTTCAGAAAAATACTGGCCGTTGGCACCCAGACTGATCAGCGGCGGGGCGGTTTTCTGCGCCGCTATTTGTGCCGATGCGGGCCTTGATGCAGGGGCAGGTGCGGGCGCTGGGGCCAGAACAGGCACCGAGGCTGGCGCGGTTGCCAGTACGGGGGCCGCAAGAACCGGGGCTCTTGTCGCTGATGAGGGCATCGGTGTGACGCCGCGCACTCTGGCGCTTGTTGCTTTTGTTTTGCCGGTCAGCAGCCGGGCCTGTTCAAGGGCGCTGGGCTGATTGCCAGCTTGCAGACGTTTCAGCCTTTGCTCTGCTTGTGGCCGATGCGCACTGTTGGGATAACGCTCAATAAACATGGCGAACAGGTCCGGCAAGGTGGTGTCCTTGATGGTCTGCCAGAATGTCTGGTCAGGTTGTTCGGCACCAGCTGGCTGGCCCTGCGCCAAAACGGGGGACGAGCTGGAGAGCAGCGCGACCATCAAACAGGTTCCTAACAGGGTATATATTCGTCTAAACATTTTGGTTTCCTCGTTCCCATGGTCGGCGGGTGAAGTTGCAGGGTGACCCCTGCGTTAGAACAGATCAAATCTTGGTTTGTTCTTGACCCACCAGCTTTTGGCCAGAGAGGTCAATATTTGGTCTGCACTGCCTCGTTTGGCGTCCTTATGTTTATAGTGGAAACGCGAGAGCGCTTTGCGTGTCGCTCTTGTGTTACGGCCCGTACGATTTTTTGTGGGATAGCCCAGTTCGTTGAGAAAAAACTGTGTGGCTGATCGTTTTTGGCGGGCGGTGAGGGCGCGCAATTGAGCGACAGCTTCTTTGCTGGGCTGGCCTTGTTCAAGGGCGGCAGACAGCGCGTAGAATTTGGCAGTCAACAGACTGCTTTTGACCCTGGAGGGTCCGTTTTTGGCGAGCCAGGCGCGGTTGTTGGCGGCCCAGGCACTGCCGCGCAGAGCCGCTTTTTCATACCAGCCGGCAGCGATCTCGATGTTTTTTGGCACGCCCCAGCCATTTTCATACATGCGGCCAATATTATTGCCAGCTTCTGGATGGCCCTCACGGTAGGCTTTGATAAACCAGCCGAGTGCTTTGGTGTTATTGCGTTTGACGCCAAT
The DNA here is from genome assembly GCA_021647535.1 of Hyphomicrobiaceae bacterium. GTDB lineage: Bacteria > Pseudomonadota > Alphaproteobacteria > Rhizobiales > JAKIUO01 > JAKIUO01. The sequence continues at coordinate 2,638 of JAKIUO010000028.1, read as the reverse complement.
GCCATCAAGGAAGTGAATGGCCAGATTATTATAGCCATAAAAATCTCCGCGCAGAGCCGAGGCCATGGAAAAACGCAGAGCCCGTTTGGGATCTTTTTTGACGCCAAGCCCCATGCGGAAGATCCGGCTGAGTTCGTTCATGGCGAAGGTATGGCCCATTTCGGCGGCTTGCAACATGAAAGCAAGGCCCTTGGTACGGTTCTGTCTGGTGCCCTCACCATAGAAGATGCGCTTGCCATAGCTGTAGATCGCATAGGTATCGCCCTTGAGAGCCGCCACGGCAAAATGCGAAACAGCCTTGCGATAGTTGACATTGCCAATGGCACCGGTGGCGTACATGCCGCCCATTACCTGATCGGCTCTGATATGGCCAAGTTTGGCGGCCAGTTGCAGCAATTGATAGGCTTTGGCATTTTCGCCAAGTGCCAGTTCAGCCCGTCCGAGCTGAAAGATAAAGCGTGGCGTACGCGGGTAATCGGCCATAGCGACGAGGCAGGCGCGCTTGGCTTTTTTGCCCTTGAGCTTGTGAGCATAGACACCAGGAGCAACGCCTTGCAGATCAAAGGGCTGACCGGCGAGCTTGTCACATATGTTGATTTGCGGCACGAATTTCACCGGCATGATTTCGGATCGTGCCGTTTGCGTGGCGACCACCAGAGTGGCTTCAATCTGTTTGCCCTGGGTGCCAACGAGGGGTTTATATTGAAGGTTTTTCAGGTTGGACAGCTTGAAGGAGGAGCCCTTGTCAAGGGTGCGACCGGCCAGACGCAATTGTCCAGCAGTGGGGGCGCTGACCACTTCAATGCGCGCATTGCTATCTTGGGAAATCTGGCTCTTCAGATTGGCGGGAAGCTGTACATTAAGAGCGATGGAGCCGACCCCAATGGCGGGCTGGAAGGGACGGGCCAGCCCTGGAATAATGCTTTGGCGCAAGGACGCCAGCCGCACGAGGCCAGCGCGTTTTCGGGCGGCCTGGGCGATGATCGGCTTGATGGTTTGCACCGCCTTGACGATGATCAGACCATCTTTCTGGTTGCCCCAGTCATCATCGACCTGGTAGCCGATGACTTCGACGCCGCCGGGGCCAAGAGTGCGCCCGTCAAAGCGCAGGGCTGGTAAATCGGCTGCAGCAATAATGTCCGCTTTGCCAATCACCCGGTTATTGAGGAGGAGGCGACCGTTTTTGGGTAGTTTGGTGAACTTGATGCGCAAGGCCCCGCCCGCTTTTTGAAACGGCACCGGCAATTGCAGATCGGCAGATTTCACACCAATACCGACACTGGCTTCATGCACGGCTTTGACGACCGGTGGTTTTCTGGGCGGGACAAAGAAAAAATTATCGAGCAGCGAAGAGTTTTCCCACGGGATCTGCAAACCTTTTGTTTTGCTGATGACTTCACGGCGCACTTTTGACAAGAGCTGGCGCACTTCGGTGGCCGGCGTCAGCAGGTTTTTGGCAAAAGATCCTGAAAAGGGCGAGGTTGTGCTGGTGCCGTCATAGGCGACTTCGCCGGGAGAGGTCGAATAGGAAATGAGCGTGCCAACCCCGGCTTTCATGGCGGCCAGACCGGCGACGCCGCCACCACGGGTCAGCGCGCCGGTCAGAAAATTGCGGCCCTCAAACGGATTATTGCGGCAGGCATCGAGAAAGACCAGCTGCGCCGAGGACAGGCTTTTCATATATTTGAGGAGATTATTGAGCTTGAAGGTTTCTTGCTCCAGATCATAGGCGCTGGCCAGCCTGGCATCGACCGGAATGAGATAGTTGGCCCCGGAGACCTGCACGGCATGGCCGGAATAATAAAACAGGCTGACCGTATTTTTGTCGAGCTGTTGCAAAAAACGCCGGATCAACGCCACGAGCTGGCGTTTGTCGAGGTCAAGCCCCTCAAACACCAGAAAACCGGCCGCTTTGAGCCGTGTGGCGACCTGTTTCATGTCATTTGGAGGCGTCACCAGCTTGCCCGAATAGCGATATTTGGCATTGCCAATAATCAAAGCAACGCGCTTTTCCATAGGGGTCGTTTGGGGAGCAACTTGGGGGGCAGCTTGCGCGCGCGCAGGCAGTAAAACGCTACCCATTGAGCTGGTAATGGTCAAAAACCATAAAACTAACAATATTTTAGACCGCCTCATAATGGAACCCTTCCTGGCGCTTGATCACATGTCATATGTATCAATCTAATTGTTTTACTTCAAAAAATCCAATTCAGAAGTGTAGAAAAACGGGCGCAGCATAGTTAAATCATATGAAGATAAAAAGAGTGTCTTTGAAATATATATAGTGATGTATTTAGTGGTATTTTCGGATCGTTCTTACTATATAGTAAAATTAATTATTCTCAACTGAGTGAATGGAATTATATATATTAACTATAGTATCCCCGGAAATTCATTTTTGCTGTCGTCTATATATATTGGTTCTAACTGTGGGTTGTAAGGGTACAAGGCACAAGGCACAGGGCACAGGGCACAGGGCACAGGGCACAGGGCACAGGGCACAGGGCAGAGGGCAGAGGGCAAGCAGCGCTTCTCTCTCATTTTATCGTGAGGCGTTTGCATTGACTTCTTGTCTTTTTATCCAAAGCCCGCCCTTGCCGACCCGCTCTCTCAAATAGGCAAAAGAGAGCGGGCACAC
>JAKIUO010000027.1 GCA_021647535.1 Hyphomicrobiaceae bacterium | reverse complement strand
TTGTTATGCTGGTCGAGCATGTGTTCCCTGGCGTCCGAACCGATGAGCTTGACGAGCTGGTTTTCGAGTTCGCCATGGACAATGGCTGCGTCCCTGCCCCGCTCAACTATCGCGGGTTCAAAGGCTCGATCTGCACCGCCATCAATCATGTGGTCTGCCATGGGATCCCTGGAGCCAAAAAACTGAAAGAAGGCGACACCGTCAATCTGGATGTGACCTTCATCAAGGATGGCTGGCATGGCGACAGCAGCCGCATGTTTCCGGTTGGCGAAATATCGCGCAAGGCCGAGCGCCTGATCGAAATCACCTATGAAAGCCTGATGCGTGGCATTGCCGTTGTCAAAGACGGCGCCACTACCGGCGATATTGGCCATGCCATCCAGTCCTATGCCGAATCCGAAAACTGCTCTGTGGTCCGTGATTTTTGCGGGCATGGGCTGGGCCGTGTTTTCCATACAAAGCCCAATATTCTGCATTATGGCAATCCTGGTGAGGGTTCGCGCTTAAAAACCGGCATGTTCTTTACCATCGAACCCATGATCAATCTGGGGCGGGCCGATGTGAAGGTGCTGGGGGATGGCTGGACCGCTGTGACCCGCGACAAATCACTGTCTGCCCAATTCGAACATTCTTTGGCCGTGACAGATGAGGGATGCGAAATTTTCACCAAAAGTCTGAAAAATCTTGATTGCCCCCCTTATAAACGGGGCTGATTGGCTGTAAGTTTCCGGCATGAGCAAAAAACCACCGGCATCTGATGAAATTGAAGACAAAGCCGCCCGGCTGGTCCGCGAAAGCGCCAAAAAACTGGGATTTCTGCCAGTCGAGCCTCGTGAGCTGACAGAAGATGACAATCTGTTTGATGAGTTTTCGCCTGCCGCTGGTGAGATTTTGCCCGCAATAGAACTGCCTGATGTTGCAGCCGAATTCCCCGCCCCTTCTTTGCCAAAAAAGAGTGCTGACAAAGCGCCGCACTATCATGGCCACCGCGACCGACTGAAGCAGCGATTGCTGGAAAGCGATGGCGAAGCGCTGGCCGACTATGAGTTGCTGGAAGCCATATTGTTTCGCGCCCTGCCGCGCCGCGACACCAAACCGATTGCCAAGGAATTATTGCAGCGCTTTGGCAGCTTTGCCGAAGTCATCAACGCCTCTGAGGGCGAGTTGCGCAAGATCAAATGGATCAAAGATGCCGCTATTGGCGAATTCGCACTGATCCGTGCCTCAACCAAACGATTGTTGAAAAGTCGGGTCATCAAACGCCCCGTGCTGACCTCATGGGCAAAGGTGCTGGACCATTGCCGCGCCGCCATGGCCTTTGAGCCGCGCGAACAGTTCAGGATTTTATTCCTCGACAAGCGCAATCGGCTGATCCTCGATGAAGTCCAGCAAACCGGCACCATTGACCACACACCGGTCTATGTGCGTGAAATCTGCCGCCGCGCCCTCGAACTCAACGCCACCGCCCTCATCCTCGCCCACAACCACCCCTCGGGCGACCCCACCCCGTCACGCGGCGATATCGAAATGACCAAGGAAATCGTCAAGGTCGCCAATGGGTTGGGCATCAAAGTTCACGACCACATTATTCTGGCCAAAGAGGGCCATGCCAGCTTCAAGGGACTAGGGCTGATATAGAATTTGCAATGCTGTGAATGGACTCACGCTTTTGAATGTCTTCGCAGACAGCGCTGGGGACTTGTCCCCAGACCCCAATTGCTCTCCAAGGTTTTCTCCCTCGCACCATGCTGCATCCCGTAATGGGGTGCAGGGGATCATCCCCTGCTGCTGTCCGCATAGGACGCCGCCCGGCGAGGGCATTTCTTCCTTAACCTTCCTCACGCAGCTCTTTACGAGACAGTTTGCCAATCATCGTCTTGGGCAGTTCATCACGGAATTCGATTTGCGCTGGCATTTCCAGTTTTGATATTTCGTCCTTCAGGAAAGCCAGTATTTCTTCTTGCGTCGCGCTCTGTCCCTCTTTGAGCTTGATGAAGGCCTTGGGCGCTTCGCCGCGATAGTCATCGGGGATACCGATCACTGTGACCTCTTCTACGGCGGGAAAGCGATAAATGGCCTCTTCGACCTGTCGGGGATATATCTTGAAGCCAGAAGCGATGATCATGTCTTTGAGGCGATCAACAATATAGATAAAGCCGTCTTCCGCCATATAGCCCACATCGCCCGTGCGGAAATAGCCATCGACAAAGACTTGCGCCGTGGCCTCGGGTTTATTCCAGTAGCCGGGCATGACCTGCGGACCTTTGATGCAGATTTCACCCGATTCGGTCAGCGGCATTTCCTTGTTAGGGTCTTCAATGGAACGAATGGATATGGACGTTGCCGGAACCGGCAGGCCAATGGAGCCGTCACGCACAGCGCCATCAATTGGGTTGGCGGTGGCCATGGGCGAGGTTTCAGAAAGGCCATAGCCTTCGATCAGGGCGCACCCTGTCAGATCTTGAAACTGGTTTCTGATTTCTACCGGCAGGCCAGCCCCACCGGAAATGCAGGCCGTGAGCGAGGACAAATCATAGTTTTTTATTTTGGGATGATTGAGTATCGCCGTATAAAGGGTCGGCACGCCTGGCATAACGGTTGGCTTGCGCTTGCCGATCAGTTTGAGGGTGTCGTCAATCTCGAATTTTGGCACCAGCAACAGCTCGGCCCCATGAGAAATGCCAAAATTCAATATGGTGGTCATGGCAAACACATGAAAAAACGGCAAAATGCCGATAATGCGCTCCTTGCCCTCCTCCAGATTTGTCACCCAGTCAATGATCTGTTCCACATTGATGGTCAGATTGGCATGGGTCAACATGGCTCCCTTGGGCACACCAGTGGTTCCACCAGTATATTGCAAAACCGCCAGATCATTGGCCGGATCAATCGGCGCATTGACAAATCCTCCGGCATTAAACAAAAGCTGTTCGGCGGCAATAATTTTGCCCAAGGCTGCAGACTTTTGCCATTTGGCGATTTCTTTACCCTTGACCATTTTAAACAAAAAGGATTTCACAGAGGGCAAAAGCGCGCTAAAACTGGCGATGACAGCCCGTTTCAAAACGCCCTCTTGTAGCAAGGTCTCCACTTTGTCGAACATCAGATTAAGATCAAAGGTGATCATCAATTCGGTTTGGCTGTCCTTCACCTGATATTTAAGCTCACGCACCGTATAGAGTGGATTGAAATTGACCACACAGGCGCCGGTCTTCAATATGGCATAATAAAAAATAATATAGGTGGGACTATTGGGAAGCATCAAGCCGACCTTGCTGCCTTTGCCAATGCCAAGATCAGTCAACCCCTTGGCCGCCCGGTCTACCAGCTGACCGATTTCGCTATAGCTTTGCCTGCGACCAAGAAAATCCGAGCAGGTTTTTGGACCAAATTTATCGACCGCTTCATCAAACAGTTCAGGAAGGCTGCGCGGAACATATATTTTGTCCCATATAAGCCCTGAAGGATAATGCTTCATCCATGGATACTGGCTTGAGGTTTCTTGCATATCGCGGTCGCTCCCTTTTTTTTCTGATTTGCCTGCGCTGCAATTCTTCTCTGTTTGTCAAACAGTTGCCTAATTATCATAGCACAAAACCAGTGTTTGCCATGTACTTCCATACGCTACATGCTAAATTTCACATCAAACCCACCTATCCAGGCAAATAAAATCCGCATAAAAATGGGGGTTTTGATTATTTTTGCAGGTCGCGACAAATTTATACATGGACTTTTTTCTTTTTTAATGTTGCTTCAGGTAAAGCCATGTAGCTTCAAGGTTCAACTCAAAGCTGGACTCTGCAAGCTATTAAGATTATTTCATAAAGCGGCTTGAATAAGTTACCATTTCTGATAATCCAGCAGTTATAGGTAAGTAGAGTGCCGTATATATGTAAGCCCCAGATAAACATAAAGGGGTTGAGGAGTGCATTATGGATGAAGTAGCAACGAAGATCGTAGAGATCCTGAAAAAGAATATGAAGTCGAATCCTGACAAGGAAATCGACATGGATACAGAGCTGACAGATCTGGATATTGAAAGTCTTGATCTGGCTGTTATCGTGTTCGATATTGAAGACACATTCGGGATTGAAATCCCGTATAATGCCAATGAAGAAAGCGGTGACTTCAATACCGTCGGCAGTGTCGTCAATAAAGTGCGTGAACTGGTCGCTGAGTCTTCTGACGCAACGGCCTGAGCGAACGCACAGGACGAACAAACAAAGTGACCTGAATTGCGCGATATTTTTATCGTGCAATTCGCTGGCGGGCTTGCCGATCGCCCGTCCTTGTCTTTGGTCATCTTAAATAATCTGGTCGGCTTCAAACTGGCAAAGCATTCAATGAGCAAAACAGCAGAACAACGTCGCGTTGTTGTGACCGGACAGGGAGTCGTTTCTCCTGTTGGTACCGGTGTCGATAAATTCTGGGCGGCCCTCAAAAAAGGCGAAAGCGGCATTGGCCCGATCACCTATTATGAGGTAACCGATGATCTGCGCTGTAAAATAGCCGGTGAAGTCCACGATTTCGACGTACAAAAAGACGTGGGCGATATTAATGTGGTACGCGCTGACCGCTTTTCCCAGCTGGCTGCCAAAGCGGCCATGGAAGCTGTCGAGCAATCCGGCATTGCCGACACTTTGAAAAAAGACGGTTCACGCACCGCCTGTATCATTGGTTCGGGTTCTGGTGGTCTGACCACCCTTGAAACCGGCTATCGCGACCTTTATCGCGACAAGATCATGCGCACCAATCCGCTGACTTTGCTGCGCACATTGGGCAGCTCTGCCGCCGCACATGTCTCGATGATGTACAATATCACGGGGCCAACCTTTGGTGTCGTCAGTGCCTGCGCGACGGGTTCCCATGCCATGGGCCTCGTTTATCAAATGATCAAATACGGGGCGATTGACGCCGGTGTTGCTGGGGGATCAGAAGCCTCTCTCAACTGGGGTGCCCAACGCTCCTGGGAAGCCTTGTTCGTGCTTTCACCAGCTGGTTGTTTTCCCTTTTCCAAGAAGCGTAACGGCACCATCCTTTCGGAAGGGTCAGGCATCATGGTGCTGGAAGACTATGAGCACGCAAAAGCCCGTGGAGCCACTATTCTGGCCGAAGTCATGGGGTTTGGCATGACGGCGGATGCGGGTGACATGGTTCACCCCAAAGTCGAAGGCGCTGCTGGAGCCATGAAACTGGCGCTTAAAGATGCAGGGCTCAAGCCCGAAGATATCGACTATATCAATGCCCACGGCACAGCCACCAAGACCAATGATGTCACCGAAACCAATGCCATTAAATCGGTATTTGGCGATGCGGCAAAATCTGTCGCCATCTCCTCAACGAAAAGTATGCACGGCCATATGCTGGGCGGTGGATCGCTGGTGGAAGGTGCGGCCTGCATCAAGGCCATGCACGACAATTTCATCCCGCCAACCATCAATCTGAATGACCCAGACCCCGATTGCGACCTCGATTACACCCCTAACAAGGGCGTCGAGAAAGAAGTCACCTATACCATGAATAATTCTCTGGCCTTTGGTGGCTTGAATACAGTGGCAATTTTTGGCCCCGCGCCGAAATAGGAGACGGTCCCCCTTGATCACCCCCTCTCCCAGACGGGGAGAGGGTTGGGGAGAGGGGGTTATATAAATAACATATATTTCGTACACATGGCTTAGTGATAAAATAACCGGTTAAAGCGTTATATTGAAATTCCACTTACAGCTTTACTCCCTCTCCCTAACCCTCTCCCCTTGAGGGAGAGGGGACAAGATCAAAACCAGCCTCTTTGCTTTCCGATATGTTTGTAGAGCAGGAAAAACAGGATAAAGGTGAGGGTGCCACTCGCCAACACGCACCAGATCACCTCGCTTTCAATATTCGGCATGGCCTTGTCGCCTCTCGCAATATCAATTTGAAATTTCAGCTTAAGCAAAGCACCGGCAATCAGCAAAAAAAACAGACCTGTTTTACCAAGCGAAATAAGCCAGCTTTCAAGGGTACTATCCGTACCCTCCATCCATTCCTTGATGAAATCGCGCCCAAACAGGAATCCAAATATCAGCATTTGGATTCCCACGACAAGCATGATCATTGTTGAAGCCCCACGACAAAACTCCATCCCTCAAACTCCTGCTTCTACGGCGTATAGGCCAGCACTGGCGACAACCATTTCTCGGCCTTTTCCATCGACCAGCCCTTGCGCTTTGCATAGTCTTCGACCTGATCTTTGCCGATTTTGCCAAGGCCAAAATAGCGGGTTTCCGGGTGGGCGAAATAAAGCCCTGAAACCGCAGCACCGGGCCACATGGCAAAGCTTTCAGTGAGCTTGATCCCGGCATTGTTTCCCGCATCCAGAAGGTCAAACAATGTCTGTTTTTCCGTATGGTCGGGCTGGGCCGGGTAGCCAGGAGCTGGACGAATACCTTCATAGGCTTCACTGATCAACTCGGCATTGCCCAATGTTTCATCAGCGGCATACCCCCAGAACTCACGGCGCACGCGCATATGCATATGTTCGGCAAAGCTTTCGGCCAACCGGTCGGCCAGCGCCTTCACCATGATCTTGCTATAATCATCATTGGCTTTTTCATAGCGCTGCGCCAACACCTCTTCGCCAATGCCGGTGGTCACGGCAAAGCCGCCAATATAGTCGGCAATGCCGCTCTCTTTCGGAGCAATGAAATCAGCCAGCGCCAGGTTCACCTTGCCACTTTCAGGCTTGCGCTCCATTTGCTGGCGCAAGCTGTGCAAGGTCGCGATAACTTCTTGGCGACTGTCATCCTTATAGACCTCGATATCATCGCCAACTGCATTGGCTGGCCAGATGCCAATGACGCCGCGCGCCGTTAGCGCCTTGTCATCAACCAGCTCTTGCAAAAGTTTTTGGGCATCCTCAAACAGGGCCCGTGCCGCTTCGCCTTTGTGTGCGTCTTCTAAAATATCAGGATAGCGCCCCCTCATCTCCCATGTGGAGAAGAACGGCGTCCAGTCGATGGTTTTGACCAATGTGCCAAGATCATAATCATCAAAGCTCTTCACGCCGAGGAATGCGGGCTTGACCGGAGGGCTCGCCTTAAAGGCAGGCACCAGCCGGTTGGCTCTGGCAACCCTGATCGGCGCACGGCTTTTGTCCTTGTTGACATAATTATCAGCCATCCGCTGATACTCAGCGCCGACCTCGGCCATATAATCCTTGCGCACGCTTTCATCCATGAGCTTTGACGCCACGCCCACCGCACGGGACGCATCAATCACATGCACAACCTGCGAGCGATTATAGTGGGGGTTGACCTTAACCGCCGTGTGGATTTTAGAAGTCGTTGCGCCGCCAATCATCAAGGGCAGATCGAACTCCTGTCGTTCCATCTCACTGGCCACTGCAACCATTTCATCGAGCGAGGGCGTGATCAGCCCCGACAGGCCAATAATATCGACCTTGTGCTTTTTGGCCTCTTCCAGAATGGTTGCGCCCGGCACCATGACGCCCAGATCAACGATCTCGAAATTATTGCATTGCAGCACCACGCCAACAATATTCTTGCCAATATCATGCACATCGCCCTTGACGGTGGCCATGAGGATTTTACCAGCCGAACTATTGGCCCCTTCCTCCCCTCCCGCCTCAATTTTTTCGGCTTCGATAAACGGCATCAGATAGGCCACGGCCTTTTTCATAACGCGCGCAGATTTCACCACCTGCGGCAAAAACATTTTGCCATCGCCAAACAGATCGCCGACCACATTCATGCCATCCATCAATGGCCCCTCGATGACCTCGATGGTCCTTTTGGCGCTTTGGCGGGCCTCTTCCACATCCTCTTCAACAAAATCACCAATACCATTGACCAGCGCATGGGTGAGACGTGGGCCAACAGCTTCCTTGCGCCAACTCAGGTCTTTTTTCTTGGCTTTCGCCCCCTGTCCCTTGAAGCGCTCGGCGGCATCGAGCAAACGGTCAGACGCATCATCGCGCCGGTTCAAAATGACATCTTCAACAAGCTCGCGCAGATCGTTCGGAATATCATCATAAATGGTCAGCTGCCCGGCATTGACGATGCCCATATCGAGCCCGGCCTTGATGGCGTGATAGAGAAACACCGAATGCATGGCCTCGCGCAGAGCATTATTGCCGCGAAACGAAAAGGACAGGTTGGAAATGCCGCCCGATACATGGCAATGCGGCAGGTTCTCGCGGATGCGCCTTGTCGCATTGATAAAATCCTGCCCGTAATTATTATGCTCTTCAATGCCGGTGGCGACGGCGAACACGTTGGGATCGAAAATAATGTCTTCTGGCGCAAAGCCGATTTCGTCGACCAGAATGTTATAAGCGCGCTCGCAGATCTCGAATTTACGATCCTCGGTATCCGCCTGCCCGACCTCATCAAAGGCCATGACGACAGCCGCCGCGCCATAATGCATGACCTTTTTGGCGTGCTCGCGAAACTGCTCCTCGCCTTCTTTCAGCGAGATCGAGTTGACAATGCTTTTGCCTTGCACGCATTTCAGACCGGCCTCGATGACATGCCATTTGGAGCTGTCAATCATGATGGGCACACGCGAAATATCGGGTTCCGAGGCGATCATGTTCAAAAAGGTCACCATGGCCTTTTCGCTGTCCAGCATCCCCTCGTCCATATTGATGTCAATAATCTGCGCGCCGCTCTCCACCTGCTGGCGAGCAACGGAAAGCGCCGCCTCATAATCATCCGCCTCAATCAGCTTGCGAAATCGCGCCGATCCCGTGACATTGGTACGCTCACCGATGTTGATGAACTGCGCTGTGCTTTTTGTGTTGGTCATTTTATTTACCCCCTCACCCTAGCCCTCTCCCCGATGGGGAGAGGGGATAAGAGGAGCCCTCTATTAAAATTGAAACATTGCGGCTGGCACGGCATAACCCCCCTCTCCCCCAGGGGGAGAGGGTTGGGGTGAGGGGGTAAAAATGCGTGAGGGGGTAAACAATAAACATCCATAATTTCTATTCCTGTACCTTGCCTAATTCACTAAGGATCAGCGTCAAAACACCATCCATATTCGTCAAAATGTCCCTATTCCAGAACCGCAACACCCGATAGCCCTGTTCCTGCAAAAACTGCGTACGTTGTTCGTCATATTCAATCTGCTCGCCATGCTGTCCGCCACCCACTTCAATCACCAGCTTTTGCGCCTCGCAGACAAAATCGACGATATACTCACCCTTTGGGATTTGTCGCTTGAATTTATGCCCCTGCAAACGTCTAGCCCGCAGCTCATACCATAATTTGCGCTCTGCATCCGTCTGGCTCTATCGCAACTGACGGGCCAGAGGTGTCAGCCTGTTTTTCATTTTTTGCTGTCCCCTCACGCTTTACGCCGCCCCCTCACCCTAGCCCTCTCCCCAGTGGGGAGAGGGGATCTAGCCCTGCCTATTTGAAACTCTTTGCCTGAAAACTGGCACCTCTTGCCCCCTCTCCCCCTCTTTTCTTCTCTTTGGGGGGAGAGGGCTAGGGAGAGGGGGTAAATGCAAGAAATTACAAATTCTGTCCCAATTGGTCAAAATTCGCCCTAGAACTTCACTTGGGCTTCCCCTTTCTCAAAATAAAAAGGCTCTTGATAAGAATCCATACGTTTTTGATCAGACCAATAACCAATTTCACCAACGGAATATCGAAGAAATCTATGATTTTTCCCCTCGCATATAAAAAAAGTTCAACACCCCAAAATACAAACCTTGCCTTATTCGCATAATGGAGACTTTGTTTTCTGATTTCATATTTTTCCTGTTCACAAGGTGTCCGATGAATATACATAACTCCATCCAACTCACCGATATTCTCTTGGTGATCCTTTTGAAGGTTACCGCAAAAGCGACAATGCTCATTCCAATCACCGTCAAAATTTGTATATTTAAGCTTTGCTGGTTCCATCTCTCCTCCGTATCCCCCTCACCCCGCCACAAAGGGCTCAAGACCGGAGAGGCGCAGTTTGTGTTCCATATCTGGTACTTTCCGTGGCGCATAGTCCCTCACCGCCTCGACAATCGCCTTGATATGCGCTGGTGAAGTGCCGCAGCAGCCACCAACGATATTGATCAGGCCATTTTTTGCCCAGTCCTCGATAAAGCCCGCTGTAATGTCTGGCAGCTCATCATATTCGCCCATTTCGTTGGGCAGCCCAGCATTGGGATAGACTGAAATCAGCGTATCGGAAATACCAGCCATATCGACCACGGCGGGGCGCAAATCCTCGGCACCAAAAGAGCAGTTCAGGCCGATGGAAAAGGGTTTTAAATGGCGCATGGAATACCAGAAGGCTTCTGGCGTCTGGCCCGACAGATTGCGCCCGGATTTATCAACAATGGTGCCCGAGACCATGATCGGCAATTCAAACCCCAGCTCGTCAAACACCTGCAACACGGCAAAGCCTGCCGCTTTGGCATTCAGCGTGTCGAAAATGGTCTCGATAATGATGATATCGACACCGCCCTCAATCAGCCCTTTGGTCTGCTCGGTGTAAGCTTTCACCAGCTCGTCAAACGACACATTGCGAAATTCCGGGCGATTGACATCCGGGCTAATGCTGGCCGTACGGTTGGTTGGCCCCAACCCGCCAGCCACAAAGCGCGGCTTGTCCGGTGTTTTGGCGGTCATTTCTTCAGCAGCAGCACGGCACAGTTTTGCCGCTTCAACATTCAACTCATAGACAATCTCTTCCATGCCGTAATCGGCCTGTGAAATGCTGGTGGAGTTAAACGTGTTGGTTTCGATAATATCGGAACCGGCCTCCAGATAATCCACATGGATCTGCGCGATGATATCCGGCTGTGTCAGGGTCAATAAGTCATTATTACCAACCACATCCTGCCCCCAATCCTTGAAGCGATCACCGCGATAGGTGGCTTCATCGGGCTTGTGGCGTTGGATCATCGTGCCCATGGCGCCATCGAGAAACAGTATGCGCTCGGCTGCAGCCTGTTTGAGGGTTTTTATGCGTTCATCACGGTTCATGCTTGCGCTCCTTCATTGCTCAAAACTGAACTGGCATTGCTCAAAACTGAACTGGAGCGCAGCCCCAGCAAGTGGCAAATGGCATAGACCAGTTTTGCCTTGTTAAGGGTGTAGAAGTGAAACTCCTTTATACCCTCATCCACCAGCTCCATGACCTGCTCGGCCCCAATGGCGGCAGCAACCATCTGACGCGTATCCTCATCTTCATTTTCCAGTCCGTCAAAACGATGTGCCAGCCAGTTTGGAATGCTGGCGCCCGTCATATCGGCAAATTTCCTGACCTGCTGAAAATTGGCGATGGGAATAATGCCCGGTGTGATGGGTATGTTTATGCCCGCCGCCCGCACATCGTCGAGATAGCGTAGAAAAAACTCATTGTCGAAGAAAAACTGCGTAATGGCCGTTGTCGCCCCGGCATCGACCTTGCGTTTCAGCCAGTCAATATCAGCGGCGCGATTGGGGCTTTCTGGGTGCTGTTCTGGATAAGCGCTGACCAATATATCAAAACCACCAATATTGCTGATGCCCTCGATCAGCTCAATGGAACTTTGATAGCCGTCAGGATGGGGCTGATAAGTTTCGCCAACCCCCTCGACAGGATCACCGCGGAGGGCAACGATATGCTTGACGCCAACGCTCTTATAATCATTGATGACCTCGTTGACCTCGTCTTTTGTTGCCCCAACACAGGTCAAATGCGCCGCCGGCAGCAAATTTGTTTCTTGCAAGATCCGCGAGACAGTTGCATGTGTGCGCGTCCTGGTGGAGCCACCGGCCCCATAAGTCACCGATACAAATTGTGGGTCCAATGGTGCCAGCTTCGAAATAGCCTGCCAGAGACGTTGTTCCATCTTATCGCTTTTGGGCGGAAAAAACTCGAATGAAACTTTTATGTCGCCCTGCTCCAACCCTCGGCTCTTGCGCCCTTCCCACTTGTTCATTTTATCATTCCTTGCCATTTTTCCAATATATTTGGGCTTCCAGTATATTTGAGGACTACCCCCGCTTTACGCTTTTTGCGCCAGCCATAAAGAGACGCTCAGTTTTTGATCCCCTCGCCCCTCGCTGGCAGCCAGTTTTTGTGTGCGCTTTGGCACAAGCCCGGCGCGCTTCAACCAGCCATTGATTTGCGGATCTGAGAACCCCAGACGTTCATGAGCAAATTCCTCGCGTAGAAAATCAAGATCATGGGGCGCAAAATCAACGATCAGCAAGTGGCCACCAGCACGCAATAAGCGACCCGCTTCACGTATGGCAACTTGCGGTTCAACCAGAAAATGCAGCACCTGATGCATGATCGTCAGATCAGCCGTTTCACTTCCATAAGACAGATTTCCCAGATCTCCAAGGCGCACCTGACAATGTTCCAGCCCCTTGCCTGACAAACGTGATCTGGCATAGTCCAGCATGGAAGGACTGCTATCAATACCAATCGCTTCCTTGACCCGGTCAGATAAAAGCTCCAAAACGCGGCCCGTGCCAGTACCAAGGTCGAACAAGAGTTCAAAACGCTTGTGCTGGCGCGCCAAAGGCAGCAAATCAAGCATGGCAGCCTCGACTTCACGATCAGAAATATAAAGCGATCTGATCTCATCCCATTTGGCAGCATTTTCCCTGAACCAGATTTGAGACGCCTCTACTCTTTGTTTTTGCAGACATCTGGCCCGTTTGCGATCACTGGCAAGCTCTGGATCATGCGGATCAAGCAGACGAATGGCCTGATTGACCAGATCACCAGCGACTTCTTTTTGAGCCAGGCGGCAATAAACAAAACTGCCTTCGCGAAAGCGCTCAATCAACCCTGCCTCGTCAAGCAAACGCAAATGCCGGGAAATCCTTGGTTGGCTTTGCTGCAGAATATGTGTCAGATCACCGACATTGAGTTCTCCTTGTTCAAGCAGGGCAAGAATACGCAACCGGGTGGCTTCACCAGCTGCTTTCAGAGCTGTCAAAAGCTGTTTTGTGTCCAACACAGCTGCGGCACGGCCCTGTTGATATTTTGCGCTATATTTCATATAAAGTTTTCTTTATATCCTATCTGGCGGGCACGCAAGAAAAATCAGCCTGTGGCAATTTATTAGTGTTATTTTAGTACGCACACCTATATAGTGCATTAGGTTCCAGCGTATTCCTGACCCATTTCACAAGGATCCTGATGAAATGAAAACATCTCAATATTTTATAGACGATGAAGCCATACAAATTTTATTTCTTGATACTGACCATAATGATGCCCGCACGTTTTTTGAAAATGGCCTGGGCAATGCCTGGTTTGATTATGAGCTTCACCTGCTCACCTGCCTTGAAGAAACAAAGCTCTTCCTTGACCCCGCTACGGCCAAACATGGACTTCCTGACCTTTTGCTGATTTCAAATCGTTGCTGGACTGAAGAGACTGAACAACTGGTCGCACAAATACGCGAAAACAAAAAACTGGCCTGTCTGCCCATTTACTGTGTGGCCTCTTGCCTCAAGAAAACCAATAGCTCTTCCCCTCAATGCTGGGAACCGCAATGGCGCATTGAGACAGGTTGCGACAAAGATGCACGCATCACCGCCATCCCCTTCAACTCCCATCTCAAATCAAAAAGCAGTGCCCAACTCAATGGTATAATCTGCGCAAATAATCTTGATCGTGAAATTCCCAATATTATAGAAAAAATGACAGCCAATTGGTTTTGCAGCGGCTAACAATCCTCAGGCTTTGCTGCTATAGTGGCGTTTGATCAACGTAACCTCATTGAGCAGAAAGCACGCGCAGGAAGCCCACCATGACCAAAACCCATCGCTCTGAACTGCTGATGCCAGCCGGTTCGTTAGAAAAACTGAAAGCCGCCATTCTCTATGGTGCCGATGCTGTCTATATGGGCACACCGGACCTGTCGCTGCGCGTCAAATCCAAAATGACGCTGGAGGATGTCGTTGAAGGCATCAACTATGCTCATGCGCGCGGCAAAAAGGTCTATCTGACGCTCAACCTGTTTTCCCACAATAAAGACATCGACAAGCTACCGGACTATGTAGAGACCGTGCGCAAGGTCAAGCCGGATGGTTTGATTGTCGCCGATCCCGGTGTTTTCAGCTTTGTCAAACAGGCGGCTCCCGAGCTGGAGCTGCACATCTCCACGCAGGCCAATGTGTGCTCCTGGCAATCGGTCAAATTCTGGGCGGATCTGGGGGCTGAACTCTGCGTATTGGCGCGCGAGGTTTCTTTTGCAGAGCTCAAAGAGATCCGCGAAAAATGCCCGGATATCAAGCTTGAAACCTTTATTCATGGCTCCATGTGCATGACCTATTCGGGGCGCTGCCTGTTATCGAATTTCCTGACGGAGCGCGGGGCCAATCAAGGGGCCTGCGCCAATAGCTGCCGCTGGAAATACAAGGTACATATGAGGCTGAAGGATGGCACCTTGAAGGAGCTGCTTCTCACCGAGGAAAATCTGGAACTGTTCGAGTTTTTCCTTGAAGAAGAATGTCGTCCCGGCGAGATGATGCCCATCGAAGAAGACGAACGCGGCTCTTATATCCTCAACTCCAAAGACCTCAACCTGATGCCCCGCCTTGATGAGCTCTTGTCAATTGGCGTTGACAGCCTCAAGGTTGAAGGACGCGGCAAGAGCATCTATTACGCCGCGCTCACCGCCAGAGCCTATCGCATGGCGATAGATGACTGGTATGAGGACCCGCAAAATTTCGATCCGACCCCTTATATGGCCGAACTTAACACCATTCCCAATCGCGGCTATACGCTGGCCTTTCACGATGGCCGCCTTTCTAATTATGGCCACGCCTATGAAATGAACTGGAATTTCGCCAGCTATGAATATGCCGGGATACTCCAGCGGGTTGAAAAAGATGCCTTTATCTTTGAGGTCAAAAACAAGCTCGTCGCAGGCGACGTGCTGGAATTTGTTTCACCAACAAGACGTGACATCATGTTGCTGCGTATCTACGAATTTATTGATGCCGCCACTGGACGCACCAGCACCGTTGTCCAGCCCAGCGAAAAACCAGTGATCCGTCTTTCGTTCGAGCTGTTTGATCATGAAGACCATGAAGAACTCGCCAAAGACTTCCCGGCAATGACCATCATCCGCAAAGAAAAAGCCCTCACGAACGAGCAATGGAATCAGATCAAACTGGATTTCGAGGCCGGAAAAATGGAGCTTGGCAAAGAAGACGACAAGCGCTATCAGAACAAAAAACAGGCCCTTATAGAGGCCCTTGGTGAGGACCAGAAAAATCGAGCCCCCAAAACCCGGCGCGTCGGACTGGAGGGGTGCTGCGGCAAGGGCTGCAATGGCTGTTTGATGTTCTGGAACGACCCCAAATATGAAAAGGCCCGCACCCTGCTCTCCAGCAAAAAACAAGGGGTCATGCTGGAAAGCAATATGCGTGAGGATTTGATTGAGGGGTAGGCCGAGTTTCGCTTCACGACGGGGCCAGCAGTTTAATGTTTGCACTATCGCTCCGCTGTTTGAGCGCTCGCCCCCGTTGGAGGAGCCCCTCTAGGGCAATTCAATTCTTGTCTCCTCGCTACGCGAATGGGCTATCGCCCATACCCATTCGGGGAAAGCATCCCCGAACCCCTGCTTTTTTGCAGTTTGATGATAGAAAAGGGTGGGTTTGGGAGGTCTCCTCCCAAGCGGGTGCGGGCGGCAGCCCGTTTGCGCAGCAAGCCTGTCTTGTATCGGCCCCTGCAAGATTAATCCCCAACCCTCAATCTTTTGCAGTGCGGTTTGGAATTACTCCAGAATGGTGATATTCAAGGCGCTTGAAAACCGTCACAAGGATCGCGATTGATATGCTTGCCATTATCTCCCCCGCCAAAAAACTGAAATTCGAGACGAGGGACCCGGCTCTCCCTTCCAGTGAGCCTGATTTTCTGAAAGATACCGACCAGCTCATATCGGTGGCGCGCAAGCTGACGCGGGCCGATCTGCGCGCCATGATGAAAATCAGCGATAATCTGGCTGACCTCAACTATCAGCGTTTTCAGGACTTCAGGAAAAAGCCAGATATCACCCAGACCAAACAGGCGGTCATGGCCTTTGCCGGAGATACCTATACGGGGCTTGATGCGGAAACTTTTGACAAAAAAGATCTGGCCTTTGCACAAGATCATCTGCGTATTCTGTCTGGCCTCTATGGCTTGCTCAAACCCCTTGATGAAATCCAGCCCTACCGCCTTGAAATGGGGCGCAAGCTGAAAACCAAACGCGGTGAAACCCTTTATGCCTTCTGGGGCGATCTCATTGCCAAGAGCATAGACCAGCAGCTCAAGGGCCATAAACACCGCGCGGTCATCAATCTGGCCTCGAATGAATATTTCAAGGCTGCAGGCCCTAAAACCCTGCAATCAAGCATTATCAATCCGATTTTCAAGGAAAACAAAAACGGCCAGTACAAGATCATCGGCCTGTTTGCCAAACGGGCACGCGGTGCCATGGCGCGCTATATGATTGAAAATCGCCTCAGTGACCCACAAGACCTGAAAGGTTTTACCCAAGACGGTTATTGCTACAAAGCCGACATGAGTGAGGGCAATAATTGGGTTTTTACACGCTCCCTTTAACCCGCATGTATATTTCTTCCTCATGACACAATTTCGTTAGCTTTTTATGGTTGTTAGTAGGCTTTGTAAATCGGTGTTCTTCATGGAAAGCGGGTCTCATGCAGTCATTGCGTAAATTGCAGGCTATGTTTATGCTTGTCGCCCTGCCCTTCTTGCTGGCTGGCTGCGCCTCTTTTGCAACTCCAAGTGAGATGACCAGTACAAAACCTGTGCGGTTGCACTATAAGGAAACGGGGCGCGGTGAACCGATCCTGTTGTTGCACGGCCTTGGTGCCAGTTCCTATGCATGGCGTTATGTGACCCCCGAACTTGCCAAAAAACATCGGGTTATCGCCCTCGACCTCAAAGGTTTTGGTCAATCAGACAAACCAAAAGATGGCAAATATTCTCTATTTGACCAGGCTGAACTGGTCGACAAATTCATCCAGAAGCATCGTTTGCGCAATCTGACACTTGTCGGCCATTCCTTTGGTGGCGGCATTGCCCTGGCGCTTGCCATCAAAGACCAGAAACGCCGTCGTCCCCGCCTGAAAAAGCTCATTCTGATCGACAGTATCTCCTACAAGCAGAAAATCCCCTGGGGCATTGCCCTGATGCGCACACCAATCATTTCGGATCTTGGCATTGCATTGATCCCGCCAGAAACCCAGATGAAGATCGCCCTTGGCTTTGCCTATCATGACAAAAGCAAAATTCCCGCTGAAGCCCCGCGCGAATATGCCAAACAGTTGCGAACTCCTGGCGGCAAATATGCCCTTTTACGTACCGCAGCCCAGCTTCTGCCGGAAAATATCGAGCAATTCACCAAACAATATCGCGGCCTGAAACTCAATACGCTGCTGATCTGGTGCCAACGTGACGGTATTGTTCCGGTGGAATATGGCAAGCGCCTTTATAATAATCTGCCGAATGCCAGAATGCATATTCTGCCACGATGCATCCATCTGCCCCAGGAAGAGCTACCTGCCCTGACATCAAGGTTAATGAGCGATTTTCTGAGGCAAAACTAGCATTTCGCAAGATCTTGACGCACTGTTCCCCAAATTCCGCCTTGTTCAACGAGCAAATTAGCTTGAAGACGAAGCCATAAAAGAACATTCATCACAAACCAGCCATGCGACAGGTAAAAACAATGACCACACGCGCAATAGTACAAAACATGCCCCATCAATCCCTTCTGGCAATCGCGACATTGATGCTCATTTCCCTATGTACCTTTTCAAGCATGGCACGGGCTGACAGTGCTGATGTGGTCAATTCCCTGCCTGCTCAGATCCCCGAAATCGTCACCGGTGGCAGCTGGAAAAACGGCAATCTTGGCGGTGTTTATCGGGCTGTTGTTGTCCTCTCCAAGGCTGATCATAAAAAAACGGGGCTATTGTCAAAAGCCAATGCTGGTGCCCCGGCGACCGCTGCAAAGCCCATACTGCACGAACGCAAAGCAGAAGTTTTCATCCAGTGGATTGCTTATGAAAATGGCAAGGCCACATCGAAAATCATCAAGACAGTGAGCATTAAAGAGTTTAATGAAAAACAGCTGCGACATGCGTTTCTGGCCATGGACACGCTGAAAGACAATGAAATGACCTTGCTGGTGACCTCTTATGATGAAAACAAGGACAAGGATGTTTCAGTCTCCGTAAAGGCCACAACACCCGGCATTTATGAGCACTCCAAGAAAGCTCAATAGCTCATATATCTATGCTCTTCTCGTCCCGGATCAAAACCTTGTTGACCTCATTGAACTCAATCATTTGACACAGACAAAAGCCCCTATTACATTCACTTTCATGAATGGCTCTGTTTCTTGCAGGCCAACAGGGATTCACATGGTTGGGCCTTGCCCCTATTTTGTGAATTCGAATCGAGCAACAAATCGGGTTTAACAAAGCGTAAGCATGAAATTTTCAGAGCTCTCCCTGAGCGAAAAACTCCTCAAGGCCATCGAAGCCGCCGGTTATAGTGAAGCGACACCTATCCAGGAAAAAGCCATTCCTGCTGCCCTTGAAGGGCGCGACGTGCTTGGCATCGCCCAGACAGGAACCGGAAAAACGGGAGCCTTTGTGCTGCCGATGATCGCACGGCTCGAACAAGGGCGGGCGCGGGCGCGTATGCCGCGTTCGCTGATCCTTGCTCCCACAAGAGAGCTCGCCGCCCAGGTGAGCGAGAATTTTGAAACTCTGGGAGCCAATCACAAACTTTCCATGGCTCTACTCATTGGCGGTGTATCCTTTGATAAACAGGCCGCTATTATTGACCGAGGTGCAGATGTCCTGATCGCCACTCCGGGACGCCTGCTTGATCATATGCAACGTGGCAAGCTCATGCTCAATGCCATTGATATTCTTGTGATTGATGAAGCTGATCGTATGCTTGATATGGGTTTTATTCCCGACATTGAAAAGATCATCAAGATGCTGCCCTTTACCCGGCAAACCCTGTTTTTCTCAGCCACCATGCCTCCCGTTATTCAAAAACTAGTGCGTGATTTCCTGCATAATCCCGAGCGCGTCGAAGTGGCCCAGCAATCGACGACCGCCAAGACGATTACCCAGAAATTCCAGTCTATCCGCTCCAAAACGCCTGCAGACAAACGTGACGTGCTGCGCGGCCTGTTGAAAACCGAAGAGGTTCGAAACGCCATTATTTTCTGCAATCGCAAAAGGGATGTGGGCATATTACAGCGCTCACTTGAGAAACATGGCTTTAATGCCGGTGCCCTGCATGGCGATATGGACCAGCATTCACGCATGAAAACGCTTGCTGCTTTCAAGAATGACGAAATAAAATTATTATGTGCCAGTGACGTAGCGGCGCGTGGTCTTGATATACCCAATGTATCCCATGTCTTTAATTTTGATATTCCTCGCCATGCCGAAGATTATGTTCATCGCATCGGACGTACAGGTCGAGCTGGCAAAAAAGGACACGCCATTTCTCTGATCACTTCGGCTGACAAAGAAGACCTCAAAGCCATTTTTGACCTCTGCAAGATTGAAAATCCAACCTGGATTGATGGTGAGCCAGAAGCAAGTGATGATCGTAAAACAGGTGAGCGTAAGCGTCGTAGCCGCAATAGCAAAACACGCAACAAAGATGCAGCTCCCAGAGATCAATCTCAAACAGCTTCTCCTGAAACAGGTCCGCAACCAACTCAGGATAATACAAGAAAACAATCTGAAAACGATAACGCATCAGAGCTTCCAGCAAAGACAATCTCCAAAGAAAAAGAGGCACCCAAAAGCCAATCCCCCGCCCCCGCCAAGCCTGAACGAAAGCCTCATCCAACGCCAAACAGAGGACGCAATAAAGGTCGCAAGGGAAGTGGAGAAGTGATTGGCATGGGCGATCACGTCCCCGCCTTTATGACAAAATCTGTCAAATCCATTCGATAGCTAAGAGTAATACCAACCCGCAAAAGGCTGACCTTCTTCGCACTCCCCGGGTTCTTCACCCGGGCTCCATGCCACAAACGAAAGCATTTCCGAACTTTCAACTTATTGCCAATTTTGGACACCGGGTAAAGAAGCCGGAAGGCGATGGAGGCAGCTATTGATCAACATTTATGCGGTCTGGTATAAAAGCGCGAAAACGACACCCCATTCCTTGTTGTTATTAGAATCGGGAAAAATATGATAAAAAAAATAGCATCTATCGCTCTTGCAACCTGTTTTTTTATTCCTCAAAATTACGCAACAGTTGCAACCGGAGACTCTGCTGCTGCAGCTGGTGATACATTCAGTTTTAAAATTGGCCATGCAAAATTCACAAGAACAGAAGCTGAATTTTCTAGGCCGCATGAATTGATGTTGAAAATTCTGAAAACTCAAAACATCAACTTTGCTGATGTTTTAATTTGTCCGCACCGACCTCAGGACAATTGTTGCTGTCGTAAGCCTAAAACAGCCTTATTACAGAATTATTTAACAGAGCAAAAGATTAATCGTGGTGATTCTTATGTGATTGGTGATCGTGATTCAGATTTGCAATTGGCGAAAAATC
>JAKIUO010000026.1 GCA_021647535.1 Hyphomicrobiaceae bacterium | reverse complement strand
AAGCAGCCACCGTGCGGCTCATCAACGGCCCCAGCGCCAGCGAACCAAACGTGCCGCCAGCTGCGATAGAGCCAACACCGACAACCCCGTCAAACGCCCGGTCCTCAACCATATAGCTCGGCGATTTCCATTTTTGCGCGTCCCAGTCGAGTTTCAGGTTTGTTGCTTTATGGCCCTTTGGCAAATCTTCCAACACCCTCGTTTGACTGGCCAGAAATTCTTGCAAACGCTGATCTGAACGCACAATGGCGCGCTTGAAACGCTGATGAGCCCAACGCACCAGCTTCTCCATTTTGACCGCAATAATAGCGTCGCGGCTTTCGGGTTTCAGCACGCGCTCATTATAGTTTTTCATGAAATAGTCTTTGACATCATGCTCGACAGCTTCGCGCAGGCTTTCATACTTGCCAGTCTCGACAATGCGGCTGGCCGTCGATTTGATGGCCTCTTTGAGGATCACATAAGAGCGTTTCCATTCAAAAAACCAGTCAGCATAATCTTCAACAGCGCGTTTTCGATCTGCAAAGGCCGTACGAAAGATCGCGTCCAGCTCATTATCGACCCCGGCCATGATGTGATCGCGCTCATTATCCAGATCGACAAGGGTTTTGTTGACGAAATGATCAACAGCGCTTGTGGCCGCGACCACGCGGTGCAGCTTGCCATTTATATCACGATAGACGAATTTGGTTTGGCCCGTCGATAAAGCCGGACCGGCCTGACCGAGCAATACGCTCAGATAGCTTTTGTCACTATGGGTGGTCTTGCTATATTCCACATGACGCTGATAGCTGCGATAATAGGTCGTGCCGATCATCAACGTGCCCCAGCCCAAAAGCAAAACAGCAATCGCAATGCCAATCGGGCGCAAAAACGCACCAAGAAATCCGTATTTTTTGACCTTGATGCGGGTCGGACCGGCAATGACAGGCGGCAGCACCTCGCCTTGCAAAACAGGGCGCGACGCCTTCTTTTGCAAAGCGGAGAGATCATGGGGGCTTTGGGGGTCAAGTGCGCTCGACATAAGTCCGTTCCCTATTGTTTCATGTTGCCTTCAGGCTGTTCTTCAAGCCCGCCATCTTGATCGCCAAGCCGTATAATACCAACCAGCCTTAATTTACACCCCGTTTACGGCGCAAATATGCCATTTGCAGCTACTTGCCCCAGTGATTTGCGCTCTATTTCTCCTTTCTTCTTCTCTTCAGGTGCAAAATAACCTATTCTGAATATAGATTATGGAACGCCCTTTAAATTAACAAATGGAGTGAACCGATATGAAAAAAATAATCACCTTTCTAAGCCTCCTTATCCCTGCAGTTTTCCTGATGACCCCTGTCTGGGCTAATGACGCACCTTTAAAAACCTACACCACGACAACCAGCTATGAAGACGTTGTGCAGGACATGAAGGATGCCATCACCGATGCCGGTCTGAAAATAGACTTTGGCGGCAAAATCAGTGAAATGCTGGAGCGCACTGCCAAAGAACCCGGTGCGACAATGAAGGTCTATAAAAATGCCGAATTCATGCAGATTTGTTCGGTCAGTCTGACTCGCAAAATGATGGAAGCCGATCCGGCCAATATGGGAGTTTGTCCCTATATTGTGTTTATCTATGAAACTGTTAAAATGCCCGGTACGGTGACTGTTGGCTACAGACGGCCTATAGGCGCACCGGGCGAAGCCTCCAAAAAAGCGCTGGGCAACATAGACGCCCTGCTTGATCGCCTTGTCAAGGAAGCCGCTGGCAAAAAATAGATGATCGGGTTAAGGTCAGGGGCAGGTTTTGAAGCTGATTTCAAAACTTCATATGATTTCATAACTTCACATATTGTAGGAAAGCAACAATGCTGAAAAGATTTCAAAACCCCCTGACCGGTGCCTCTGAAGCCAAACTTGTCTTTCAGGACGGTGACTATCAGATCCTGCGTCATGGCACATTTGTGCGCTGTGCCGTCACTGGCGATCCCATCCAGCTGGATGATCTGCGCTACTGGTCTGTTGAGCGTCAAGAAGCCTATAAAACTGCCGATATATCTTTGCAGCGTGTTATCGAGCTGCGGAAATAGTTTTCTCGATTAGCGCCAGCAACTCTGCGGGCCGGTCGATTTTCGCCGTGACGTCAAGTACCCTGGCTTTGGCCCGCAATTCTCCCAGCTGGCCGGTTTCAGGCAGGCGCACCCAGTCTTTGCGGGTCATGATGATCTGCGCCTCATCCGTTTTGCTGAGCGATAGCAGGTTTTGCGCATCTTGTTCGCTGAACATGTAATGATCTGGAAAGTCATGCCTTTGCACCAGTTCCGCGCCCAATCTTTGCAGGCTGGCGTAGAACTTGTCGGGCCGGGCAATACCAGTCACAGCCATCACCCGTGCGCCTTGCAACCAGTCAACCTGCCCTTTGGCGAGCAGATCACTCCTGAAAATCTCGCGCTTAAATCCTTGCTCAATCCGCACAGTTGCCGATTGTGAGGCCGGACCAGCAATCACCAGAAGATCGGTTCGGGCCAGTTGAAAGGCCATGGGGGCGCGCAAGGGACCTGCCGGAAAGACCCGTTCATTGCCAATGCCCTGCGCTTCATCGACCACGACAATGGACAGGTCTTTATACAAAGTAGGGTTTTGGAACCCATCATCCATCAAGATAATATCAGCCTCCATGCCCTCAATAAGACGCGCTCCGGCGGGGCGGTCGGCGCTCACAACGACCGGTGCGACTTTGGCCAGTAGCAAAGGTTCATCGCCGACCATTTGCGCATTGTCAGACAGCGGGTCAACAAGATGCGGCCCGCTGATCTGCCCCCCATAGCCCCGTGTTAAAAAAACGGGCTGGTATCCTTTGTTCGCCAACTGCTCGGCCAGCGCCAGAGCCAGTGGTGTCTTGCCACCGCCCCCCACAGTAAAATTCCCGATACAGATAACGGGCCGTTTCGAGCGACATGGTTTTGTCAGGGCAAAGCGCAGTCTTACAGCAAGCCCATAGAGCCCTCCAGCAGGGGCCAGCAAAAAAGACAGAGGGTGCCCTTTTTGAAACCAGAATTTGGGGGCTTTGGGGTTAAGCCTCATAGACTAAGCCTCATGGGTTTCACCTTCAACATCCCCGCCCGAATGGTGATCGCTTTTCACAACCCTCGGTTTTGCTCGCGTCTTTTGCTCTTGCGGGATCGGCAAAAAAGGGGTGATCGCTTCGATTGAGCGCTCAATGGCTCCGGTCATTTCTTCGATGATGTGCTCAGCATTCTTGACAATTTTCTGGCAGCGTTCCGCATCCACCATCAACTCGCCCGCCAGCTCGGCCAGCTCATGGCTCGAACTGATCTCGCAAGCCCCCTCGCCCTTTAAAAGCGCTGAAAAGCTGTCCGCCTGATTGTGCCAATGGGGTCCCGTCAGAACAACGCCGCCAAGACGCACCACTTCGACCGGGTTATGCCCGCCGCTTTCAACCAACGAGCCCCCAAGGAAAACAATCTTCGCCAGAGAAAAGAAATTACCGATTTCCCCCAGCGTGTCGGCGATATAAATATCAGTCTTTTTCCAGACTTTCTCGCTCTTGGAACGCTGCACACAGGACAATCCGGCAGCCGTCACCAAAGCCGCAATCTCGCCGCCGCGCTCGGGATGGCGGGGTACGATGATTGTCAACAGATCTGACATTTTGGTCGCCAGTTTTTGATTCGCGGCAATGATCTGCTCTTCTTCGCCTTTATGAGTGCTGGCCGCCAGAAAATGTGGGCGCTGGTCAATCATCTGTACGATCTCGGCTTTTTTCTCCTCGTCCACTGGCGGCGGCGGCGCATCAAATTTCAGATTACCGACAACGCGCACATCAGGTGCACCAAGACGCATAAAATTCTTTTGCAGGGGCTGATTTTGCACGAGCACCAGATGAAAGCGGCCAAAGATCGGGCGGGCCATAGAGGGCCGTTTTCGCCAGCTGCGATAGCTCTTGCCGGACATGATGCCATTCAAGAGCACCAACGGAATTTTGCGGCCTGCTGTCTCCAGCACCAGGTTGGGCCAGATTTCACTTTCCACCAATAGCGCTAGATCAGGCTGCCAATAATCAAGAAAACGCTGCATGAAAACGGGGGTATCAAACGGGATAAACTGATGAAAGGCCCCATCAGGTAGACGCTCCCCGGCGATTTTGGCCGAAGTCACCGTGCCGCTGGTCAGCAATATGGTGATTGCAGGAAAGCGCGTGCGCAAGGTTTTGATCATTGGCAGAACCGCATTGGTTTCGCCAACGCTGGCCGCATGGAACCAGATCAGCGGGCCATCGGGCCGCCAGATATCGGCGCGGCCAAAGCGCTCGCTCATGCGCGACAGATCTTCCTTGCCGCGTTTGGCACGGCGCTTCAATATGGTGCGCGCCAAAGGTTGCGCAGCGCGCATGGCACCGCGATAGGTTTTCAGCGCCAGGCCGATTTTTAGCTGATCTCCCGGTTGGGGAGCGGCAGCACGCGCCGGATCGGCTCCAACCATTTCATGCCCCCGCGTCACGAGCTCGGTCAGTCTGGTTTCGAGCTCCAGACGCTTTTCTTCCATCAACGCCTTGTCGGCATTTTTAGGCACGCTGATCGGCTCCCCAGACAGTAAAACCTGTTTTGAAAACGGCAGATTGACCACAAAGCGCGACCAGGTGTTGAGCACCATAAAGCGCGAGGTCACAGAAGCCACCGGCAATATGGGCCGTCCCGACATTTTGGCAATAGTGATGATGCCCAGCCCGGCGCGGCGCGCTGGCCCCGGTGGCATATCGGCGGTCAGGGCAATGGAGCGCCCGGCCTTTAGCTCGCGCAAAGACATGCGCAGGGCGAACATACCGCCCCGGTCTTTTTTGCGGCCACCAGCCCCGGAACCGCGAATAACCTTAACACCAAAGTGTTCCAGCGCCAGCCCGATGATTTCGGCATCGCCATGACGGGCGACAACAGCGCTGAATTGTTTGGGGTCGGGTATCAAAACGGGCGCCAGCATAAAGGTGCCATGCCAGCCACCAATGATCAGCGGGGCATTTTTTTCAAAACTGTCTTGCAGCTGGCGATAATCATCGCCACGACTTGATGTCGCAAAAACCAGCCGTACATAGCGGGCAAAAAGCCCGGCGGTCATCGATTTCAAGCGCTCTTTGGTTTCGTCTTTCACGTTTCTCGTTACTCTTTCCCGCCATCCGTCTGCTCCACCCCCCCCTCATGCGCCTCATTATTTTCAAACTGGGTCTTATAGAGCCTGGAATAAAGGCCATTGGCCGCCACCAGCTCATCATGAGTGCCTTTTTCAACGATGCGCCCTTTGTCCAGAACGCAAATCATATCGGCATCTTTTACTGTCGACAAGCGGTGTGCGATCATCAAAACAGTGCGGCCCTTCATCAAGATGGACAGCGCTTTTTGCACTTTTTCCTCAGCCTGACTGTCAAGCGCGCTGGTCGGTTCATCCAGCAATAATATGGGAGCATCATGCATGAAGGCGCGGGCAATGGCCACCCTTTGACGCTCGCCCCCCGACAGATTATTGCCAGCCTCGCCAGCGCCGGACTGATAGCCCTCAGGAAAGGCTGAGATAAAATCATGGGCCGCTGCCGCCTTGGCCGCCTCGATGACCTTTTGGGGATCTATTTTTTTTGATCCATAAGCAATATTGGCTTCCAGCGTATCATCAAACAGGATCGGGTCCTGTGTCACCAGAGCGAGTTTTTGGCGCAGAGAATTGAGCTGTAATGTGCCGAGCTCTTGACCATCAATGAGGATTCTACCCTTTTGAGGGTCGTAAAAGCGCAAGACCAGATTGAGGATGGTACTCTTGCCCGCTCCCGATGGACCAACAAGCGCCACAGATTTGCCCGCTGGAATGTCCAGCGTAAAATCCTTCAGGACCGCGTTTTCCTCATCATAGGAGAAATCGACATCCGCAAAACTGATGGCACCGGTGCTCAACTCAAGCGGCACAGCATCTTTGTCTTCGAGCATTTTTTGTGGCTCGTCAAGAATGCCAAACACCCGCCCGGACGCCGCCACCCCCTCTTGCAGCGAGACCTGCAACTGAGCCAGGGCCTTCAAAGGTTGGTAGAGCAACATGGCGGCAGCCAGAAAAGCGCTGAACTCGCCAATCGTCATGCGCCCCTGCGCCCCTTCCATACCAGCAAACAGGATGGCACCGGAAAAACCGACACCGGCCAATAGCTCAACAACAGGACCCGAGAGCGTTTTTGCGCGTAAGGAACGCATGGAAAACTCCATGGTGCGCTCAACCGTATCTGTCACCCGGTCAATCTCGCGCTCCTCTTGTCCATAGGCGCGCACCACCCTGATCGAGCGCAAAGTCTGGGTGATCAATTTAGAAAGGCTCCCCGTTTCATGCAAGGTGTCTTTTGTCACTTTGTCCATCTCGCCGCGCTGCCGGTTCATGAAAAAAAGGGCCGGGGGCATGGAAAGCAGTACAATCATCGACATCATCGGATCAAGCCAGATCATGGCGAGGGCCAGAAAAAGCGCCTTGGTAATATTTTCCGCCAGCGCCACTATAACGCGGCTGGCAGTGTCTTTTATAAAATTGGTATCATTAAGAAAATTCGACAGGAACAGGCCAGAATGGGTGCCCTCAATCCATGCCATATCGGCAAAGGTCAGTTTCTTGAACAGGGCGATACGAATGTCAGCAATAAAGCGGTTGCCCAAATAGCCCATGGACACTTTGGAGATATATTCAGCGATGGTTTTAACAAGGGTGATGAGAAAGGTGGCCCCGGCCAGATAGTAGACAAATTCCATATTGCGCGCGACGAATATATCATCAATGGCGAATTTGATGGCCGGCACCATCAGCCCGGTTGTCGCAGAGGCAAACAGCATGGCGACAACGGCAATCGTCAGCCGTTTGCGCCGCGGATAGAGGTTTTCTTTCCAGATGCGGGCAACGATTTCCTTGGCCGTATAGCTCGTGTGGACGACACCGCCCTCACTCTGTATGTGGCTGGCATCGGAAAAAATGCTGTCTTTCACGTAAAAGAACCCTTCTCTGGCCGGTTCGACCTCTTATTGCCCCCGTATAAAAAGCGCGGCGCGTAAAAAACACTCGACTTTCAATTCTTACTCGACTTCCACATCCTTTTGCCCTTCGGGGTCGAAGAGGCGATGCATATGGACGATGAAATAACGCATATGGGCATTATCAACCGTTTGATGGGCCGCCTGCTTCCACGCGTCAAAAGCCGTTTTGTAGTTAGGATAAATACCCACAAGATCCAATCCGTCAAGGTCGCGAAAATGCACTTTGGAAAGATCCGTTAATTCGCCCCCAAATACCAGGTGCAAAAGCTGCTCGTCATCGGGTTTTTGTTTTTTGTCATTCATGCTTTATCTCTTTTTCTATTCACTCATTATGTCCGCAGCCATGGCGTTTGCGGGCCTCAACCTGCTTTGTGCGGGCCAGCATTTTCGCGTATAAATCCGGATTGGCTACCAAAACGCTCTGATGGCGGGTATTTTTACGATTAAACGTAAACTCATTACCTTTGTGATCACTAACACGACCGCCAGCTTCACGTACCAGCAGATCAGCGGCAGCCAGATCCCAGTCGCTTTTGCCTGACAGGGCCAGCATGGCATCGGCCTTGTTGCTGGCGACCAGCGCCATGCGATAGGCCACCGAATTGACCATGAAACTATTGACGGCAGGCCAGGGCTGCGGCCAGTTTTTATCCTCCAGACGCCCCTGCGCAACAATGATGGTGGCCCCTTCGATCTGTTTTTGCCCCTCCATAGAGATCGGTTTGCCGTTCAAAAAGGCTCCCCTGCCCCGTTCGGCCTCAAAAAACTCGTCGCTGACCGGATTATAGAGGCAGCCCAGTTGCACCACCCCCTCAACCACAAGCGCAACCGATACAAGCCAATGGGGTTTGTTACTTAAAAAAGCGCGCGTGCCATCAATAGGGTCAACAATCCAGACATGCTTTTTGTGCAAGCGCTTTTGATCATCTTCGGTTTCTTCTGACAACCAGCCATAATCAGCACGATCCGCCAACAAACGCTCATGCAACAAACGGTCAACGGCAATATCCGCGTCACTGACCGCCGAACCGTCCCCTTTGCACCATGTGCTGTTGTTCTGATCGCCAAAGAAACCAAGGGCAAGCTCTCCTGCCTCTCTGGTTGCCCGGCGCATCAAGGCCAGATCATCTTGATTGCTGGTCGCATTGTTCATGTTCTAAAACAAGCCTCGTAAATAACTCTAAATCGTTAGTGCAGTACAGAAAAAAATAGGACGCCGTCGGAATTAAATTTTTTCTTAACCACGTGTTTTAAGTGTCGATACATTTTTTCCTGCTAATTTGGTCTCATATGAAAGAAAACCACAAGAGTTCTTCTTCATGGCTCGATGGGAGCTTGCTTGACTGGCGTCAAACAAAAAATCACAGACCGGTTTTCTCATTTATGAGCGTACCGGTTTGTGATTTACCCCCAGGGCAATTCAATTCTTACGCAATTTGCTTCGCAATCGGGCTGCCGCCCGAACCCGTTTGGGAGGAAACCTCCCAAACCCACCCTTTTCTATCATCAAACTGCAAAAAAGCAGGGGTTCGGGGATGCTTTCCCCGAATGGATATGGGCGATAGCCCATTCGCGAAGCGAGGAGGCAAGAATTGAATTGCCCTGGATTTACCCCCCCCACCGCATCAATAGCCACATCACCAAAAAAGTAAAAAAGATCGCCGCTCCGAAACTATGGGCGTGGCGAAAACGCGCCAGGCAATTGTCCGGGTCGTCAATATCAAGCGTGCGCACCTGCCAGATAAGCAATCCGCTGGCCAGGCCCAGGCCCACTATCAAAAAACTCAAGACAAGGAATGCGGCCTCGTGGCTATAAAGCGCGCTGATACTGGCTGCAAACAAAAAGAAAATGGTCGCGCCAAAAAACAAGGTCAGCCATTTTTTGCTATCCTCACCAAAGCGCAGTGCCGTCGATTTCATGCCTATGAGCGCATCATCTTCGCGGTCCTGATGGGCGTAAATCGTATCATAGCCGATGATCCAGCTTATGGTCCCGGCATAAAGCAAGATAGCTGGCAGACCAAACCCGCCATAAAGACTGCCCCAGCCCATCAAGGCTCCCCAGCCAAAGGCCAGCCCAAGCACAGCTTGTGGCCAGTCGGTAAAGCGCTTCATATAGGGGTAAAATCCGACAATCAGCAGAGATAAAAACCCCAGATAAATCGTGAAACCGTTAAATTGCAGCAGCACCAGTAAACCGGCAAACGATAATCCGGCCATAAAGATCAAAGCCTGACGCACGCTCACCTGCCCGGAAGGTATGGGCCGAGAACGTGTGCGCGCCACTCTGGCATCAATATGACGGTCGGTGATATCATTCCATACACAGCCCGCCCCCCGCATCACGAAAGCGCCGATAAAAAACAAAACCAGATTGAATAAAAAAGCACCATTCAGCCAGGCTTCGCCGCGCGCCACAGCCGCCAGGCTCAAAGACCAGGCGCAGGGCCAGAACAACAGCCAAGTGCCAATGGGCCGGTCTGCCCGCATCAGCCTTAAATAAGGCTTGGCCCACGGCGGCGCAAAACGATCCACAAGGTTGTTTTGCCCAGCATCTGCTACCATGTCATCAGCCACCATGTCATTTGTCTGAAGCAATTTTGACTGTAATTTATTATCGCTCATGACTTATACCAATCCGCAAAGATATTGCTCCATTTCAACGCTTTCCAGGCTGCTATCCCCTCATTTCTATCATTTTACCCTCAAAAACTATCAAACCATTCCACAAAAGGAAATGATTGGCAGAAATAAACTGTCAATCAGCCCCCCGCCACCTTCATTCCTGCGACCATCTGCCCTAAGTTAGAAACAGGAAACAATTCTCACGCCCATGACACAGATCCTTAGCATGTCCTTTTAAGCCCTTTAACCCCTTGCCGGAGAAAATTTGATGACCGTCCCCGAACTTCAAATCCAGCGCTCCCCGCTCCTCGCATTCTATAGCAGCCTGATTGCCATACTGGCGCTGATCTACTCTGGCCTTGTCCCGGCCCAAGCAGCGATGGTTTACAGCCATGCCAAAACCGCCCAACAGGCAGGGCAATATGATGCGCTTTTACAACAGACCTATAAAGTCCGTGCCAATAGCTATAAATCCCTGATGCGCCGTGGCACGGCGCAGTTCTATTGAAAAGAGTATCGCCAAGCGATTAACAAGTTTGCAGCAGCTTATGTCGCTGGTGGCGGTACGCAAGCGCTTTTGAAGCTTTCAGCCGCTCACCTTTATGTCAAAACCAAAACCTATCAGGAGCGCTACTCCTTTCCCGAGCGCGCCGCTTCCGCCGCCTATCTCGCCTATAAGAGTGCCTCACGCGACGATGACAGGGCCGAAGCTCTCAAACTGCTGGGCTATGCCTTTATCAGGCGTCAATGGTGGCGTGACAGCCTGACCGCTCTTAAAGCCAGCCTTGCCCACCGGGAGCAGCAAACCGCCCGCGCCAAATATGACGAAATCTACAAAAAATACGGTTTTCGCATGATCGACTATAATATTGACAGCGACAGCCTGAGCCCGCGCCTGTGCATCAATTTCTCTGAAACGCTCAAGAAAAGCGAGGACTATGCCAAATATATTGTTCAAAAGGGCAATGACAAACCTGCTGTTACCATTTCCAGCAGGCAGCTCTGCATTGAGGGGCTGCAACATGGGCTGCGCTACAAGGTCAAGCTGCGGGCCGGTTTGCCAGCGCAGATCGAGGATGATCTGAAGAAAAATATCGAGCTTTCCGTCTATGTCAAGGACCGCTCACCCTCCGTTCGGCTGGCAGGCAATAAATATGTGCTACCACGCAATGGCCAGACCGGCATTCCGATCACCAGCACCAACACGACCAAGGTTCATATCGAAATTTTCCGCTTCAGTGACCGCGCACTCAGTCGCGCCGTCGATGGTAATTTCCTCAAACAGCTGGCTGGTTATAATGTTGACCAGTTGCGCGAGAGCACCGGTGAAGAAATCTGGTCCGGCACGCTGGACGTCACCCAAAAGCTCAACCAGGATGTGGTCACTGCCTTTCCCGTTCAAAAAGCCATTGCTGATCTGAAATCAGGTGTTTATGTCATGGTGGCGGACGCCAAAAAGAAGGAAGAGAGCTGGAAGGAAAAGGCCACCCAATGGTTCATCATCTCAGACCTCGGCCTCACCGGCCTTTCAGCCGATGACGGCGTACATGCCTTTGTCCGCTCGCTGTTTTCTGCCGACATGCTGGCCAACGTCACCATCAAGCTCATTGCCAAAAACAATGAGGTGCTGGATACGCAAATAACGGATGGCGGCGGCTTTGTCAGCTTCTCAAAAAGCATCGCGAATGGCCAGGGCGGCATGAGCCCGGCCTTGCTGGTGGCGCAAACCAAACAGGGTGACTATGCCTTCCTCGATTTGACCAAACCAGCCTTTGATCTATCTGATCGCGGTGTGCAGGGACGTGAAATGCCAGGGCCAGTCGATGTGCAACTATTTGCTGAGCGCGGCATCTACAAGCCGGGCGAAGTAGTGCATATCACCGGTCTGGCCCGCAACAAGGAGGCCAATGCCCTTAACGATCTGCCCTTGACCTTCAAATTCATCCGCCCTGATGGCCGCGAATATAAACGCACCCTCGTCAAGGACCAGGGTCTTGGCGGTCGCAGCTTCTCGCTGACCTTGCCAGCTTCGGCCAAAACCGGCACATGGCGCGCCCTCGCCTATACCAATGTCAAAGAAGGGGAGGTCGGCGAAACCACCTTCCTTGTGGAAGACTTTGTGCCAGAACGCATGGATTTGCTGCTCAAAACCCAAACTGAACGCCTGTCGAGCCAGACCCCGCTGACAATCGAGGTTGACGGTAAATATCTCTATGGGGCTCCCGCCAAAGATCACGCCCTTGAAGGCGAAATGGTCGTCAGCGTCAATAAAAGCTCGATCAAAGGCTTTAAAGGCTATCATTTCGGTCTTTCTGGCGAAAAAGTCAAAACCGTGCGCAGCCCACTGGCCGCATTGCCGCGCACCAATGAGCAGGGCAAAGCGCAGATCATCGCCGCCCTGCCCGCCCTGCCCGACACCACAAAACCCCTGCGCGCCAAACTGACGGTGCGCCTGCGTGATCCCTCCGGTCGCTCCATCGAGCGCAAACTGTCCGTGCCGGTGGCCTCGCAAAACCCGCTGATTGGCATTCGCCCGCTGTTTGACGATCTGGGTGAAAGCGCCACCGCGCAGTTTGATGTCGCCGTCATGGGCGTCAATGGCCAGCGTCGCGCCTTTAAAAACCTCACATGGGAAGTCGTTCAGCTGCACACGCGCTATCAATGGTATCGCAATGACGGACGCTGGAACTATGAACACATCACCACCGAAGAGCGCCTCGCCACCGGCCATATTGATGCGCGCGCCGACCAGCCCGTGCGCCTCTCGGCACCGGTCAAATGGGGACGCTTCCGCCTTGAAATACGCTCCGACAAAACCGGTCGCCCGGCCTCCAGCTACGAATTTTCTGCTGGATGGTACGCCTCGGCCAGCGCCGACACCCCCGACACGCTGGATGTCGCCCTCGATAAAACCGATTATAAAATCGGCGAAACCGCCAAATTGCGCATCGTCTCGCGCATGGCCGGAAAAGCTTTAATCACCGTGCTCAACGGCGGCATCAGAGCCATGAAAACCGTTAGTGTTCCCAAGGGTGCCAGCACCACCGACCTTGTGGTCGCAGAAAGCTGGGGCGCAGGGGCTTATGTCACTGTCAGCCTTTATCGTCCCATGGACATCAAAGACAAAAAAATGCCGAGCCGCGCCATTGGCATCAGCTGGCTGAACGCTGGTCACGACAAGCGCGTACTGGGTGTTGACCTCGACGCCCCGCAAAAAATTCGCCCCGATGGATCGCTCGACGTGCCCCTCACCCTCACCGGTTTGCAAGCGGGAGAAGAAGCTTATGTCGTGGCCAGCGCCGTTGATGTCGGCATCTTGAACCTCACGGGATACAAACCGCCCTCCCCTGAAAAACATTATCTCTCGCAGCGCAAGCTGTCGGCTGAATTTCGTGACCTTTATGGCCGTCTGATTGATGGAATGCATGGTGTCGCCGGCAAAATCCGCTCTGGTGGCGATGGCCCCGGCGCAGCTGGCGGCATGAAAAGGAACGGCAACCCTCCCGACCAGCAACCGCTCGCCCGTTTCAGTGGCATCGTCAAGGTTGATGCCAACGGCAAAGCCACCCTGCATTTTGATATTCCCGCCTTTAACGGCACGGTCAAAGTGATGGCTGTGGCCTGGAGCAAAACCAAAATGGGCCACGCCGCCAAAGATGTCATTATCCGCGACCGGGTGATTGTCTCTGGCACAACGCCTCGTTTCCTTTCCATGGGTGACCGCTCACAATTGCATCTCGTCTTGCATAATGTCGAAGGGCCAACTGGTGCCTATCAGCTTGAGCTGACCAGCAGCCTTGTGAATAGCCGCAGCGGTCTGGCAGGCTCGATTGCCAAGACCCAAAATCTCAACTTCAATCTGGGTGCCGACCAGCGCTATACCCTGGCCGTGCCCCTTGCTCCCGACAACATCGGCAAGGCGATCCTGAGCGCCCATCTCACCGGCCCTGATGGCATTGATATTTCTAGAAATTATGCCATACCGGTGAAACCGGCCTATCCCAGCGTCACCCGCCAATCGGTCAGCACGCTGGCCAGCGGCACCGGCCTTGTGCTCTCCAGGGACATTTTCACCAATCTGGTTCCCGGCACCGAAAAAGCCACTTTGTCGGTCGGCCCCTCCAGCCTCCCGGATATTCCAGGGCTTCTGGCTTCGCTTGACCGCTATCCCTATGGCTGCTCGGAACAGATCACCTCAAGGGCCTTGCCTCTGCTCTATCTTTCCAGCGTCGCCAAACAGGCCGGGATTGATGATAACGGCGGCAAAGACCTCAACAAAAGGGTGCAAAAAGCCATCGACAAGCTGATCTCGCGTCAAGGGCATAATGGCAGCTTTGGTCTGTGGTCGGCCAGTAATGGCAGCCCGTGGCTCACCGCCTATGTCACCGAGTTTTTGACCAGAGCGCGTGAAAAAGGCTTTGATGTGCCAGAGCGCAACATGACCAGTGCCCTCGACAAGCTGTCAAACACGCTGAACTACACGTCTGACTTCAAATATGGCGGGCAGGCCGTCGCCTATTCGCTCTATGTGCTGGCCCGCAACAAACGCGCCCGCCTCTCCGAGCTGCGTTATTACGCTGATGTGAAGCTGCAAAATTTTGCTTCGCCGCTGGCCAAGGCCCATCTGGCCACTGCCCTGTCGCTTTATGGCGACAAACAACGCGCCCGGATGGTCTATAATGACGCCATTGGTGATCTCAACAATATTGATCGTTCTGGCAAAAAGGCCCGGCATTATAGCAGCTCGGACTATGGCACACCTCTGCGCGATGGCGCGGCAACCCTAACGCTGATCGCTGAAACCGGCCTGCGCCAACAGCTCATGTCCTCAATCACCAATGCACTGGAAAAGGACGAAGACAATATGAGCGTCGCCTCCACCAATACGCAAGAACAGGCCTGGATGCTGCTGGCCGCCAACGCCCTGTTTGAAGAAGCCAAAACCTATGTGCTTGATGTCAATGGAAGAACGCACCAGGGGTCACTGATCGACAGTATGGATCTTGATAGGCTGCAAGGCGATTACCGCGTCACCAATAAAGGCGATGCCAAAGCCCGGGCCATTGTCACCATCTCCGGTTCGCCGATCATTCCAGAGCCGGCCCGCTCCAACGGTTTTACCATCTCGCGGGAATATTTCACGCTGGATGGTGCCAAGGTTGACCCCTCCAGGGTGGCGCAAAACACCCGTCTGATTACGGTCCTCAAGATACATGAAGGCAAGGCGCTCGGTGGATCAATCATGATTTCCGACCCGCTGCCCGCCGGTTTTGAGATCGATAATCCACGGATTGTTTCCTCGGCTAATCTTTCCGC
Organism: Hyphomicrobiaceae bacterium; assembly: GCA_021647535.1. GTDB lineage: Bacteria > Pseudomonadota > Alphaproteobacteria > Rhizobiales > JAKIUO01 > JAKIUO01. The sequence continues at coordinate 5,683 of JAKIUO010000026.1, read as the reverse complement.
CCTCACCTGGCTGAAAAAATCGAAACCTAAACATGTGGAGTTCAGGGATGATCGCTTTCTGGCCGCCTATGACCTGAAAGCCGGGACCGCCTCCAGCATCACCACAGCCTATGTCATTCGTGCCGTCGCCCCCGGTCGCTATATTCACGGCCCGGCCAGCGTTGAGGACATGTATCGGCCAGAGCGCATGGCCCGCACAGAACCCGGCATTGTTGAAGTGGTGAGTGGGCGGTAGGTTCGCTGTCGCGAGCGGGGCGCAGCTCGAAAACGTGCCGCAAACGCCCCTTTCCCAGACGGGGAAAGGGTTGGGGAGAGGGGCTTCAGCAAAAACTCTCACTCTGATGGTGTGCTACGAGCCCACCGGCTATGGCGATTTGGCTGCAGACGGGTGCACCTCGTTAAACCGACAACGGTTTTACTCTAACTTTTTTCGGGTTTCGAGTGCTTTGAGTATATACCTTATCATAATTGAGAAATTCCAGGCTCTATAATGAAAAACAGTAATTCGCGTTCCCCCCTCTCCCTAACCCTCTCCCCTCGGGGGAGAGAGGACGAGTTTAAGCGGGTGGCAACCCGCTTGCGCAGCGGCTCTCCCTGCCTCATAAAAATTACCAAACTCTCTGGCGGCACATTTCTGGCGGGCCTGCTCATCCTCTGGGGCGGCTTTCTCATCGCACAACATCAAATGGGGCCGCTGTCTCTTGCAAAGGCCGAGGATCTTTCCACCATCGTACTGGATCGCAATGGCGCATTATTACGCGCCTTTACCACCCGATCAGAGCGCTGGCGTTTGCCGCTTGAGGCCAACGAAGTCGATGGCAATTACATCAAGCTGCTGCTAGCCTATGAGGACAAACGCTTTTTCCACCATCACGGCATTGATCCAGTCGCAACCATGCGTGCCTTCTGGCAGCTTGTGCGCAATGGCCGCATCATTTCGGGAGCCTCGACCCTGACCATGCAAGTGGCCCGCCTGCTGGAGCCACGCGACAAGCGCACATTGTTTGCCAAACTGCGCCAATCGGTGCGCGCCATTGAGCTGGAACGCCGTTTCAGCAAGACACAAATTCTGTCGCTCTATCTGCGCCTTGCGCCGTTTGGCGGCAATATTGAAGGGGCGCGCGCCGCCTCTCTTGCCTATTTTGGCCGCGAACCCCGCCATTTATCACTTTCTGAAGCCGCCTTGCTGGTGGCGCTGCCGCAATCTCCAGAAATGCGCCGACCGGATCGCCGTCACAAGCGCGCTCAAAAAGCCCGCGACCGGGTGCTGTTACGCGCCGCCGAGGCCGGGGTTATCAGCCTGCCTGAGGCCAGACGCGCCACGCGTGATGCGGTGCCCTCAAAACGCAAAAACTTCCCCAAACTCGCCCCGCATCTGGCCCGCGCCGAAATGCGGGCCTTCCCAAAGCGCACCGTTCATCATCTGACCATCGACAAGGGCTTGCAGCAGCGCCTGCAAAAAATCGCGCAGCAACAAGCCGCCCGCCTTGGCGACAAACATTCGCTGGCCCTGCTGGCCATTGAACATGACAGCGGCAAAATCCGCGCCTATGTGGGGTCGCCCGACTTCCTCGATGATCGTTTTCATGGGCCCATCAATATGATCAAGGCCATGCGTTCGCCGGGTTCCGCCTTGAAACCCTTTGTCTATGGCCTGGCTTTCGAAGACGGGCTGGCCAATCCCGAAACTTTGATTGATGATGAACCCACGCGCTTTGGCACCTACAAACCAAAAAATTTCGACCATCAATGGCACGGCACCCTGAGCGTGCGCAAAGCGCTGCAAATGTCGTTAAATGTGCCCGCCGTTAAACTGCTCGATAAAGTCGGACCGGCCCGTCTGCTGGCCCGCTTCAGGCAGACCGGTATAAAGGTCAAAGTGCCCACCGGCACCAAACCCAATCTCTCCATGGTATTGGGGGGCCTTGGCATTACCATAAAAGAGCTTGGCAAGGCTTATGCCGGGCTGGCGCGCGGCGGAGAAATGGTTGATCTGGTGTGGCGCAAATCCAATGTGAAACCGCAATCCATATCGGGCAACGGCAACCGCCTTATGAACGCGCAAGCCGCCTGGCAAGTTGCAAATATTCTGGCCGATGCCGAACCGCCAAAAAATGCGCGGCGTGGCCAGATCGCCTATAAAACCGGCACATCCTATGGCTATCGCGACGCCTGGGCCGCCGGATTTGACGGCCAGACCACCATTATTGTCTGGGCCGGCCGCCCCGATGGCACGCCAAGCCCCGGCCTCACCGGACGCTCGTCTGCCGCCCCCGCTCTGTTCGCCGCTTTTGAACAGTTGGGCCGCCCGCTTGTCCCCTTGAAACACGCCCCCAAAGGCACGCTCATCGCTCACAACTCAAACGATCTGCCCGCCCCCTTGCGCCATTTCGAGCGTGTAGATACCCCCTTTGCCGCCCAACAAGCCCTTAATCCACCCGTAAAAATCGCCTTTCCCCACAATGGTTCGCAGCTCTCCTTATCGCTGGCCCAAAAAGGCCAGTTCGAAACCCTCGCATTAAAAGCAGAAGGGGGGAAACTGCCGCTCACCTGGATGATCAATGGTGCCCCGATCAAAGCCAACCGCGCCCGCCGCCGCACCTTCTGGAAACCCCGCGAAAAAGGCTTTGTGCGCCTTGGCGTGCTTGATGCGCTTGGCCGCGCCGATAGTGTCATGGTGCGTATTGAATAAGTCCAGATCACAAAAGAAAACACCCCGGACCAGCAATGTGACAGGGTGATTCAATTCTCAGGCAACTCGCTTCGCGAATGGGCTATCGCCCACACCTATTCGGGGAAAGCCTCCCCGAACCCCTGCTTTTTTTTACTTTCAAATAGAAAAACGGGTGGTTTGGGTGTCCCTCCAGCGGGGTTCGGGGCTGGCCCCGTCGCGCAGCGAGTTTGCGTGAGAATTGAATTGCCCTGGCAATGTACCACTCCGGGGTGCAACTATTTTTGCTATTCAGTCTGAATTTTAACTTTCCAGGGTTGGCACATTGAGTACGGGCGCACCGTTATCCGTTTCAAATTTTGCTGGCTCAGGCAGGCTGACAGGCCGCGCGGCAGGCGTTGCAAGAGGTGTCGGACCAGTGGACACCTCAGCCCGTGCTTCCAATTTACTCATAAAATTAGATATTTTTTCAGATTCAGGCGCAAATTTTGAAGCGATACTGGCTGCTTCTTTTGAGACAGAACTGGTGAATTTTGAAGCTGGCAACGGCGAAGCCGCATCAGTCATTTCCACATCTTTTCGACCGCTGGCTGGAGTAGGCTGCTCAAGCGTCTCACGCTCCGGGGCAGAAGCAACAGCCCCCCCCATGCCCTGGTCCTGGCTTTGGCCCTGACTTTGACTTTGACTTTGACTTTGGCCCTGATCTGGCTCTGCCAATGTCGCATATATAGGGCGACTTACCCCTTCCACCAGCTCATCGGACTTATCATCCGTACGCTGCAAAATCTCATGCGCCGTATTGCGGAACGCATCTCCGGCAGCCCCAGGATATTTAGCGGCATAAGAGCGGCTTTCCATATTAAAGCGGGCCGCACTCTGAATGGGAGACATATGGGGAATGGCGTCAGGAAAACAGCGGCTTTCCTCATCATTAGCCAGAATATTGTGATAATTCTCATCTTCGGCAGAATGGGTATTCTTCATATTGATCAAAATCCCCAGATTTTTCGCCATTTTCATATCTGGATTGATCTTCTTGAATTCACGAAACATTTCCAGCCCGGCAATGGCCAGAAAATCCGGTTTGACCGGAGCCAGATGATAGTCGGCTTCACGCAACCAGATCTCGGTAAGCAGGGACAGGCCGGGGGGGCAATCAATCAAAATATAATCATAGTTGAGACGGGCTTCTGCCAATACGGACCGCACCAGCCCCCGCATTTGCTCATGACGATCGGCCTCGGTAACGGCGCGCTCAATAAGCGTCAGACGCAGATCACCCGGCAACAGATCAATGCTGTCTGTTTCATCCACATCAGCAACATTATGCGTAATAAAGCTTTTCCAGTCCGGCGTCTCTTCAAGGATCAAGGTCTTGTGCAACAGACCAACAAGAGTTTTCCATTTTGAGCGCTTGCCATTCAATTCGTCAAACGGCATCAGCATGACGCTGATACTCATCTGCGCATCGCTATCGATGATCAGAATCTTTTTATTGTAATAATATGACAGTGTTTCAGCCAGCGCCAAGGTCACGGTGGACTTTCCAACACCCCCCTTTGCATTCATGACCGCGATTGATGACCCAAGTTTTGTATTTTTCTGCATGCCCCATCCTGACAAAATTGTTTACATATGTGCCCCCAAATCTTTTCCACGGCACAAAAATATTAAGAGTTCAACTCACACAGCCTGTTCCTGAATATTAAAAATACCGGCCCCGGAAAAGGGACGCAAACGGATCATTGACCCGCGTTCATGCTGAATAAGTTCGTTGAAGACAATATTTCCGAAAAAAAGGGCAAGCTTGGGGCAAAGATGAAATAGATTTAACTAAAATAAAATTATTCTGAGGCGTGGCTAAAAGGCCTTAGACAGAAAGATTTACATAAAATGGCCTTTTATTTCTCCCACCATCGCCTACACTCTATAATGTAGAAAAGTACAGGATGTAAGAGTATGACCGATCAGAGCAGTTTTTTCCCGGATTTCCATGTCACGATGGCACAGCCCTGCCCCTATTTGCCGGGCAAGCTGGAGCGCAAGCTGTTCACCCACCTGACCCCGGACAAACCTGCCGCCTTTGTCGACAAGCTGTTGCGCAATGGGTTCCGGCGCTCACAAAATGTCGCCTACCTGCCCTATTGCAATGGTTGTCAGGCCTGCGTCTCTGTGCGCATACCTGTTGATGCCTTCGCACCGGGAAAGTCTTTCAAACGCATTGTCAAACGCAATAGCGACCTGGCGGCAAAACGGGTGGAGCTCAATGCCACGGTCGAACAATTTGAGCTGTTTGACCTTTATGTCAATACGCGCCACGGCGATGGTGGCATGGCTGACATGAGCCGCTTTGATTTTTCCATGATGATCGAGGAAAGTGAAGCCGATACTTTTTTGACAGAGTATCGCCTGCGCACACCGGTCGGTGAGATGGAGCCAGATGATCAAGCGGCCAAGCCCTCTCCGCTGGCGGCTGTCGCCCTTTGTGATCGCCTCTCGGATGGCATTTCCATGGTCTACAGTTTTTTTGACCCGCAATTTACATCGCGCAGTCTTGGCACCTATATGATCCTTGAACATATTGACTATGCACGGCGTCAAGGCCTGCCCTTCTTGTATTTGGGCTACTGGATTGATGGCTGTCGCAAAATGTCCTACAAGGCTCGCTTCACCCCGCAACAACATCTGTCCCCCGAGGGCTGGAAAGATGCGGAGGAGAGCTGATTTTTCTGCCAAGGGTTTCTCGCCTGCAATTGGCGTTTATTTAACCGGCGTCGCCCGTTCCAGCAACGCCTGACGGTCCAGACTAAAACCGTGGGCCAGCCAGTCTTTTTCAAGGATGCGCAGGGTTTGGCCGATGAGCGGGCCGGGTGTCATGCCGCTGGCCACGAGGTCTTCGCCCTTGAGCGGGAAAAGCGGCGGCTGCCAGTTTGAGGGCAGGTCATAAAGTTTGCGCCATTGTTCATTCGCGTAGGCATCCCTAGATCGCAACCAGCTGATCGCAATGCTCAT
>JAKIUO010000025.1 GCA_021647535.1 Hyphomicrobiaceae bacterium | reverse complement strand
GGCAGCGGCGGCATTGGTGTAGGTCAGACATAAAATCGTGTCGGCCTTGGCTCCGGCCAGCAACAGACGAAGCACGCGCTGCACCAGCACATGGGTCTTGCCAGTGCCCGCATTGGCACTCACCCAGCGCGACCCAAACGGCTCCGCCGCCTGTGCCTGACGACGCGTGGTTTCCGCAACGGCATCTTGTGCGCTTTGCATCGGTTTGTTCATGAGAGGCCTCGCTGGGGGTATATATCTCGTTCCCAAGCTCCGCTTGAGAATGCATGGCAGGGACGCTCTGCGTCCAGTATCTGTGGCTTGACCGACTTCTCACTCAGGACGCAGAGCGTCCATACATGTGTTCCCAAGCAGAGCTTGGGAACAAGAAGAAAATATGAACCCCCTCTCCCCAACCCTCTCCCCGTCTGGGAGAGGGGGTTGCGCCGTGCTGTTGTTTGATCAATCATCTTCGACCGCCCATTCCTTGACGCGGGCCAGATGTTCGAAATCATCATAGCGATAGGCGGCTTCAAAACCGGCCCGGCGCAAGGCGGGATAGCCGGTTTCTGGTTGGTCATATTGTTCGACCAGCTGTTTCAGGCCTGCGAGTGCGGCGCTGGCCAGTTGTGGGCCGCTTATATTTTTGTCGATGCAACTATCCTGACGCCCGCGCTCTTCTTTGCCGGTGGCGGCGACAAACACCAGATCGCTGGAGGTCAGTTCGCCAAGATCGGCAAAACCACCGGCCTCACCAATGACTGCTTCAAGGGGGAGCTGCGGGGATTTGAGGGCGCGCACATCGCGTGTCTCTTTTTTGCTCGATTTGTAATCATAAATAATCAGGCTGCCATCTTTTTGCAGATCAATACGGTCGGCTCTGGCGGTTAGGGTAAATTCGCCGCCAGCGCTGTCAAAACTCATACGGCCTTCGCATTCTGGCAGGTGGCGTAAAATGCCGTCGCGGCGTGCCGCTTCGCTTTCGCCGAACCAATGGGCGAAGCGAGCGAACTGGGGTTTCCAAAAGGCAATGATGCGAGCGTGCTCGCCAAGGCGGTCCATGGCGTCATGGCCCAGTTTTTCGAGAATTTCACCGCTGTTTTCGGGCAGTTCCAGTTCATATTTTTTGGAAAACTCATGTAGGGCACTATGCAGGATCTGGCCGCGCATGGAGGCATCGGGCTCGGCCCCAAGCTCTGGCAGCGGTGACAGGTTGAGGATTTTTCCGGCATAGATGGCGTAGGGGTTGGCGATCCACTTTTCGATGCCCGTCACTGGTAACAGGCGCGGGCGGCTAGCGATTGGTGGGGCCGGATTGGGGCGGGCGATGCGGTCGGTGGCGCGGATGCGATCGCGTTCATGCACCAGTTCCAGCCAGCGTTCATTTGCGGGGGCTAGCAATTGTTCGCCAAGCTTGGCCCCATTGCAAAGGGCCTGCAGACGCAAGAGCCAGCGCGAGGGCACAGAGGGCACACCGTCAATTTTGGTGGCGCGGGTCAGATAGGTTTTTGTATTGCCGAGCGCTTGCGACATGTCATGAGCCGAGCGGCCTATGCGGCGTTCGGGCGAGGGCAGGCCGATTTCCGTGCGCATGGGCCGTGACAGCCAGGCATCGGCATCAGCAGGTTGCGGCCAGCTGCCTTCGTTGAGCGCGCCCAGAACGACAATATCAGCCGAGAGCAGGCGCGCTTCCATCGGTCCCCACATAAAGAGGCGCGGATGCACCGGCAAGCGGTTGCGCACCACCTGATCACTCATCAGGCTGTGATAAAGCCCGGCATATTCGCGCGCCGTGGTCGAAGCCGGGTGCACCTGATCGAGCAGTTTATCAAAGAAATCATCAAGCGCTTCGCCAGCTTCATTGGCCCAGAGTTCGCTGTGCTGCTCTTCGGGTTCGGATGGTTCAGATGGTTCGGTTGGTTCTGGCGTGGCAAATAGATCGGCTTGCGGTTCGTTCTTTTTTTCTGGCTTTTTTTCTGTCTTTTCATCTTGCTCAAGCGGACGGGCGGCGATTTGCACAAGCGTATCCTTGTGCATTTGCGCGAATTCTTTCAGGGCCAGCTTGGCGTGCAGGCGAAAGGCGTTGACGAAGGGTTCGAACACCGTTTCGAGATCTTCCAGCAGCTTTTCAGCCAGCAGTAAATCTTCTTCGCGCAAGCGGCGAATAACCGGATGGCGTTCGCCATTATTCTCCATGCGGTTGCGGGCGCGCTGCAGATTGCGCTTGATGGAAAACAGGCCGCTTTCCAACCGGTGCTGACGCAGGGCAAACAGCTCCAGCGCACGCGCAGAACGGCGCATTTCACCAATATCGCGGCCAAGGCGGGTGAGGGGATGTTTCAAAAGCGCCAGCAAGGTCGAGGGCGCGAAATCCTTGGCGACGGCTTCGATCACCAGATCGGCAAAGGCACCGGCGCGCGTGCGCGGCAAAGGTTCGCCGCCACTATCATCAATGAGCAAACCCCATTTTTCCATGCGGGCAAAGACGCGGCGCGCCAGACGACGATCCGGGGTGACAAGAGCGGCAGTCTGCCCCGGTGTTTCAATGGCCTCACGCAAAATGAGGGCGACAAGCTCGGCTTCTTCTCGTTCGGTCGCTGTTTCAATTAGGTTGAAATGAGAAAGCGCGGTTTTCATCTGCTCGATGTCGGGACTGCCCTCGTCAAACAGGGTACGCCAGCGATGGGTGGTGCGGGCCGGGCGCATGGTCTCGGAGATCAGCCTGAGGCGGGCCAGCTCAACGGCATCTGGTGCGCAGCCGGTGACCTCTGGCACATCAACGGGGAGCCTGTCGAAGCGATCCATGAAATGCTTGAGGCCATATTGCGGGTGCTCGGGGTGGTCGGGAACAATCTCGCTCCAGCTTTGCGGGTCAAGCGAGCGATCAAGACCCGGCAGCACGACAGCTCCTTGCGGCGCGCGGGCAATGGCTTCCATCAGATCGGCAGCAGCGGCCACACCGGCGACTTCTCCAGCCAGAATGATCGGATGGTCGGGCGGGGACAGCTCAAAACGGGCGGCATCGCAGCGGATCAGTAAATCGCGCCGCGCCACCGAGGTCATCTGGTTGTTTTCGCGCATCACATGGGGCCATTGCTCGGTGATGATCGACAAAAAACGCACGGTGAGGTTCCAATGCTCGGGGAAATCACCGCCCAGATCATGCACTTTGGAAAGGTCAGCGCCTTCCAGTTCAGCTTCGTCCATGAGCTCCATGAGTTCGCGGGCCAGCGCCGTGGCCTGGGCCAGATTGGCAACGGGAAAGACACCATCTTCATCATCGACCGCCGCCTTGCGCATATTTTCAGACCAGGCGCGGACAAATTCGGTGAGCAGCAGACGGCGCTCCAGTTCAGGCACGACGGGACGCAGTTGCGAGGGGTCTTTGGCAAGCGGCGAACCGGGGGCCACCAGCGCTAATATTTCATCGACATCGCCAAGCGGGCGGATGCGCGGCAGCAAGGTGCAGTCGCCAGGAGCCAGAGCGATAAACTGCTCTTCAAGGGCGCGACAGGCGCGGCGCGAAGGCAGCAGGATCTCAAAGCGGGTGAGGGTCAGCGCGTCTGGCGGCGTGCCATTGGCGTGAGGCAGGTTTCCGGCTAGCACGGCTTTTGCGAGGCTTTGCAGAAAATCTTTGGTCTGGGGGATGGTGAAAAGCGTGCCGGGTTTTGGTGGCGCGTTGTCATCAGCTTGCGTCATGCAGGGCCTCCGTGGCTTCAGCCAGCGATTTGGGTGTGCCGACATGCATCCACAGCCCCTCAAAGGGGATGCCGTAGACACGGCCCTTGGCAATGGCGCGGTCCCATAAAATATTGACTGAAAACGCTCCCTGCGGGCTGTCGTCGAACAGGCGCGGATGCTGGATGGAAACGCCGGTGAACACGTTGGGGCTGGTTTCATCTTGGGTGCGGCGACGCAAACGGCCATCAGCTTCGATGAAGAAATCACCAGCTCCATCATAACCAAGGCTGGTTTTGGTCGGGGCCATCAAGAGCAGGCAATCCATTTTTTCAGGGTCATAGCTGGCCATCAGGCGGGCAATATTATCAATGCCGTTTTCAATCCACACACTGTCTGAATTATGCAACACAAAGGGCTGATCGCCAAGCAGCGGCAAAGCGCGCTTGATGCCGCCGCCAGTGTCCAGAATGGTATCGCGTTCGCTGGAAAACAGGATATCGGGTTTTTCGTTACGCGCTTTGAGATGGTTTTCCAGTACATCGGCCTGATAGTGCAGATTGACAATGGTGCGCCTGATGCCGGCAGTGGCGAGCCGTGCCAGCACATGATCAATCATCGGCCTGCCATCGAGTTCCACCATGGGTTTGGGGCGGTCATCGGTGAGCGGGCGCATTCGTTTGCCAAAGCCAGCGGCCAGGGTCATGGCGGTGGTGATTTTCGTGCGGTTTATGGGAGTTGGTTTCATGTTACGCAGGCCTCCCCTGTAACCAGGGCGATTCTGTTTTGAGTATATCTTTAAAAAAAGAAGGGGTTCGGGGAAAACTTTCCCCGAGTGGGTTTGGGCGATAGCCCATTCGCGTAGCGATTCTTACAAAAATTGAAGACCCTTGCCCATTGAGGGGCGACTGGATCCCGATCGGCATCGGGATGACGTTATAGAGGAAAAGGCTGGTCATGAGGTCTGGCTCCCCATGGGGTCGGCGCGCAGGTCGACCGGCACATGCTCGTCATACCAGCCTTGCAGATCGGCCAGCGCCGGGTGCTGTAGATTGCGGGTCAGATAATTGGCGACGCGCGGGATATGAGCGAGGTAGGCCGGTTTGTTGTCACGTTTGGCAAGGCGGATGAAGATGCCCAATATCTTGGTATTACGCTGTGCGCCCAGCGTTGCATAGGCAGCCCGAAAGGCCGTTTCGTCAAAGTCAGGATTTTGCTTTGCGACCAGCGAGACATAAAGTTCAAGACAAAGCTGCTCAAGCTCCACCGGCACGTCTCTGCGGGCGTCTTGTAACAAGGACACCAGATCATAGGCGGCATGGCCACGCTGGGCGTCCTGAAAATCAATCAGGCCGACTTTCTGGTTGCCCTGGCGTTCTTCCAGCCAGATGAGGTTGGGGGAATGAAAGTCGCGCAGCACCCAGTTGTTGGAATGTTGAAAAACCGGCATCAACGCTTCTTGCCAGAGTTTTAGATAAGCGGCGCGCAAATCGTCGGGGGCCTGTTCATGTCTGGCGGCGGGCCAGAACCAGTCGAGCAATAATTCCAGCTCGATGCTGCTGGCCTCCAGATTGTAAAAGGGCAAACGGTAGTCTTCACCATGCGCAACGGGCAAGCTGTCAGGCGGTGTTTTGCTGGCCAGATCGGCCAGAAGACGGGTGGCGGCCTGGTAAAACGGGGCCATTGGCGCGCCGCGATTGATCAAATCACCAAACTGGTTATCGCCAAAATCTTCGAGCAGCAGCAGGCCCTTGTCGAGATCGCTGGCGATAATATTTGGTGTGCTGAAACCCTCTTTTTGCAGGGCTTTGCTGATCGCCACAAAGGGCCGCACATCTTCGGCCAGATGGGCCAGTGCGCTATAGGGACGGCCATCACGAATGGGGGGGCCGTCGGGCTGGCGCGGTGCGTCCATCAACAAAGCCTTGTCATTGGTTTTCGACAGGCGCGTATAGGTCCGGCTGGACGCGTCTCCTTGCAGAAATTGCCGGAAGGCCTTGTTCCATCCAGCCTCGAACAAAAAACGGTCTATATCTATAAAACGTTGCAGGCGGAGGGCAAAGCGGCCAAGTCCGAGGACCTGCAAGCTGCGCTGGTCGAGATCATCACTTTCGCGAAAGTGGATTTCAAGGCGATCGGCTGGCAGTTCATTTTCCAGCCGGTCCGGCCATTCGGCCAGCACAAGGCCGTTATTCAGAGCGTCATCCAGCCCCAGTTCGACCGCTTCATCGACACTCGACAAGCGATAAAAGTCGAAATGATAGACCGGCATACGAGCCGTTTCATAGGTCTGCAACAGGGCAAAGCTTGGCGAGGGGATTTCTTCGCTATTGTCGGGGCCAAGCAGACGCGAAATGAGCGCTCTGGCAAAGGCGGTTTTGCCTGAACCCAGATCGCCAACCAGCGCAATAAAGTCGCCAGTTTGCAACAAGGGCAAAAGTCCGGCGGCAAAGCGGTCAAGAGCTGACAGATCAAGGTCTGGCAGGTTGAGCTGTACGGGTTTATTGCGAATGGTCTGTAATCCCTTGTTTGGCGGGTGTGTTCATACGAACGCCCGCTTGTCCTTTGCCACCGACCTATTCGGCGGCCTGCTCCAGCTCTTCCTTGCCCTTGATGGGGAAGCGAACCGTTATCTTTGTACCCACTCCTTCTTTGGAGAGCAACTCCACATCACCGCCATGCAATTCGACAATGCTGGTGACAATGGACAGACCAAGGCCAACGCCCCGGTGTTTGGAGCCAAGGGAGCTGCGTTCGAAGCGCTCAAATACCGTATTGCGGATATTTTCCGGGATGCCGCAACCCTCGTCTTCGACACTAAAGGCGATCATCTGTCCCTGTTCCTTGACGTGCAGCCGGATGGTTTTGCCTGTTTCGGAAAATCCAATGGCGTTTTGCAACAGATTATAAAGTACCTGAATGACCCGCTGGCCATCGACAGTAATATCATCAAGTTCCCCTGTGACATTGACATCAAGGGTCAAGTCACTCTTTTTCAGGCGGTCGCGTACGCTGAGGGTGGCGGCTTTGAGAATTTCGCTGATCTTGATCGATGAAAGCGTGAGTTCGAACGTACCTGCATCCATGGTGACGAGATCGAGAATATTGCTGATAATGGTTTCCAGCTTGGAGCTGGATGCGGTGATATTGGCCAGATATTCACGCTGCTTCTGGTTGAGCTTGCCCATCTGCTGCGTGCCTAGCAATTCGCTAAAGCCCATGATTGAGGTCAAGGGGGTGCGTAGCTCATAGGAGACATTCGAGATAAAATCGTTTTTGAGCTGATCGGCGGCTTGCAGGGCCTTGTTCTTTTCCAGCAAAGCGAGCTCGGCACGCTCTTCATCGGTGATATCGACAAAGGTCAAAAGGGTAGCCCCATCAGGCAGCGGGAAACTGGCAAAGGCCAGCACGGTTTCATCAAGGCGCTGAAAACGGCCCTCCAGCGTGGTGCGCTCGTCATCAATATCGGTGACAGAGTGGCGAAAGGCATCCCAGTCATCATCATCATCATAGAGCGCTCTGCACAGATGAATGACCTGCTCAATATGAGGTTCATCGGCCAGATTGACATCGGACAGGTTCCAGATATTGGTGAAAGCTGTGTTGTAGAGCTTGAGTTTGCCATTGGTGGCGAACACGGCGACGCCTTCGCGCAGGGCATCAAGGGTTTCGCGCTGCACATTGGTGAGCTCGTTGAAAGAGCTTTGCAGATTGATCGTATCGGTGAGGTTGTCGAACATATAAATGACGCCGCCATCCGGGCTCTGGTCCGCCACCACATGAACGGCGCGGCCATCCGGCAGGAACCATTTATCTTCCAGCATCTCCTCACTATTGTAAATAGACAGCCATTCTTGTTTCCAGCTGGTATAATTGGCCTGTTCGGGCAACATGCGCGTCGCCCGCAGGCGATCAAGTATTTCACCGTCTTTGGGTTTGGTATTGAGCCAGTTTTCATCCAGATCCCAGAAATCGGCGAACGCCTTGTTAAAGAAGGACAGGCGTTGTTCGGCGTTAAAAAAGGCGACGGCGGCGCTGACCCGATCAAGGGTGCTGCGGTGGGCGGCAATATGCTGATCGAGCTTGCCCTGGGCGCTTTCCTCGGCGGCCACGTCAATGGCGATGGAGCCGCGCTGTTCGCCAACCGGAATGGCGATGGTTTCAAAGGCCTGGGGCTCGCCGCCAATAATGGTGTGCATTCGTTGGCGGAAAATATTATTGCGTTCAAGCTCTTTGTTGATCGCTTTGATTTGCCGCTGCTCCAGTAGTTCGAGCTGTTTTTCATAGACCTCTTGCGAAGACCCGGCTTCAACGGCCTTGGTGTAGGTGCGATTGACCCAGGTGAGCTTTTGGCGCTGATCATGAAACCACACCGGCATTGGCAGAGCATCAAACAAAGATTGCATGATGGTGATTTTGTTTTCGAGTTTTTCGCGCTCATCCAGCATACGCACTTCCTTGCGCTGGCTGCCAGAGAGGTCACGAAAGACCAGTAAAGCCTCGCCGCCCGTGCGTCCCTCAGCCTCCATCAACAAACCTTTATTTGTGCGCACTGTGATGCTAAAGGCGCGCCCCTTCGACAACAGGGCCAGCAAAGCGTTTTTCAGTTCGCTGCGCCCCTCGTCAATCCAGCTTGCAAAATCCAGCAGTTCGCGTGGGCCTGCCGGTATTTCGCTATAGCTCTGCAGGGAATGAAAGAGCAGCTTTGGCGCGCCGCCAGAGGCCAGTTCGATGACGATTTGTGGCTGGCTGGCGAGCACAGCGTGCATCATGTTGAGCTGGCTTTTGTAATGACCTGACAAGCGTTCGGTTTTTGCAAGGCTGTGTTGCAGTTTCTGGATCGTGGCAAACAGACCATAGAGGCCGAGCCCGCCAATCAGCACGAGCCCGCCGAGCAGTCCATAATTGAGAGCGTCCCCGGCAAGGCTTTGGGTCAGAGTGGCCGATGCTTCAAGAGAGTTGGCGGCAAGAGGGGGGGCGCAAAAGGCCGGGCCGCAAAAGGCAAGACTGGCCAGCGCCGAACCTGCCAGAAAACGAGCCGGAGGGAGGGAGCGGTCCCACAAGAGCTTTGGGCGTACAGCCGTTTTAAGAGGGCTGTTTTTTGCGAGGATGTGCTGCATGTTGTTCGCTCCATATCCGTGTTTCAATCCCCCAAAGAACCCGCTCGCGGGGGTCTTGTCAGGAAGGCAACACGGCAAACAAAAATCCGGCCAAACGGGTTGAGAAAGCACAAAAGCTTATCAACTGCGAAAAGCTGGAATATGAGAGCGCGTCAAAACGCAACGACAATGAAAAACGGTGCGCGCCTTGGTCCATTGGGGACTGAAAAATACGCAATAGTCCGAATCAATTTAGAGTGCAGTGTTGCAGATTTCCAAAAAACAGCAAGCCCTTCTATATGGTGCGGCTGTTTAAACGGTTGCGCCTCTTGACGCATGAGCCTAGAAAGGCGCTGAAATAACTAAAATACAGATGTTGAGACTATTTACTGCAGATCAGGAGTTCAACCTTCCCATGAGACTTGACGCGATAAAGGTGGGAGAAAATCCCCCCCATGACATTAATGTAGTTGTCGAAGTGCCGATTGGTGGCGAACCGGTCAAATATGAAATGGACAAGGAAGCGGGGACGTTGATTGTCGATCGTATCCTTTATACGGCGATGCGCTATCCCGGCAATTATGGCTTTGTACCCCATACCTTGTCAGATGATGGTGACCCCATCGATATTTTGATCGCCAATCAGCGCCCGATTATTCCAGGTGCCGTCATGAATTGCCGCGCCATTGGTGTTTTGCATATGAAGGATGAAGGCGGCGAAGACGAAAAAATCCTCGCTGTGCCAACGTCTCGCGTCTCCTCAATGTACGATAAAATAAACAATTACCGTGACTTGCCCTCTTTGTTGATCAGACAGATCGAGCATTTTTTCCAGCACTATAAAGATCTGGAAGACGGGAAATGGGTCAAAATCGACCATTGGGGTGATGAAGCTGAAGCCCGCGAAAAAATAGTCGAAGCGATAGAACGCCATAAAAAGAACATGGGCCAGAGTTGATTGTCGAGAATGAGGGTTGATTGTCGGGGATGTTTGTCAATGGGGCTTTGCCATTGGGGCGGCCTTGGGCTATACGCCATAACAAAATGAGTGAGGAAAAGCAGATGAGCGAGATGAAACTCGCTGTAATGGGTGCCGGTGGCCGTATGGGGCAGGCCTTGGTGCGTGCAGTGCATGACATTGAGGGCTGCGTAGTGGCGGGTGGCACCGAGCAGGCCGGTAGCGATCTGGTGGGGCATGATATTGGTGAAGTTGCCGGACTTGGTGCGCTGGGCCTTGCCCTCACCGATGATCCCTTGGCGCTGATGGCCTGTGTCGATGGCATCCTTGATTTTACGGCTCCCGCCGCCAGTAATGTTTTTGCTGATTTTGCCGCACAGGCGCGCATTGTGCATGTTATTGGCACCACCGGATTTTCGTTGGAACAAGAGCAAAAGCTGCAAGCGGCGGCGCGTCATGCGACGATCATCAAGGCCGGCAATATGAGCCTTGGGGTCAATCTGGCGACGGCGCTGGTCGAACAAATGGCAAAATCCCTGGATGACAGTTTTGATATTGAAGTGGTGGAAATGCACCATCGTCACAAGGTGGATGCGCCTTCCGGCACGGCTTTGATGCTCGGCGAAGCGGCGGCCAGAGGGCGCGGCGTTACGTTGGAGGACAAGGCGGTGCGTTCGCGCGATGGCATTGTTGGCGAACGCCAGCGCGGTGATATTGGTTTTGCGACGCTGCGCGGTGGCAGTGTGATCGGCGAACATACGGTGATGTTCGCAGGCGAGGGCGAACGTATTGAAATCACTCATATCGCCAATGACCGGGCCATATTTGCAAGAGGAGCTGTAAAAGCAGCGCTATGGGGCCGGGGCAAACCGCCGGGCCTTTATTCCATGAAAAATGTTCTGGGGCTTTGAAGACGAGCTCCGCTGATCGAAGAAATTTGCGAGAATGCAGGAAAGAATAATATGAAAAAGATGGACAATGTTCTGGTGCTGATCCGACACGGACAGAGCGAATGGAACGTCAAAAACCTGTTTACCGGCTGGACAGATGTTCATTTGACCGAAAAAGGCATTGAAGAGGCCAAGGTGGCCGGTGCCCGCATGAAAAAGCGCGGCTATAAATTCGACATGGCCTATACCAGCCATCTGGCCCGCGCCTGGAATACGCTGATCCTTATTCTTGACGAGATCGGCCAGGAGGGTTTGCCGACCATTGCCCACAAAGCCCTCAATGAGCGCGACTATGGCGATCTGGCTGGCCTCAACAAGGATGATGCCCGCAAGAAATGGGGCGACGAGCAGGTGCATATCTGGCGCCGTTCCTTCGATACCCGCCCGCCCGGTGGCGAAAGCCTGAAAGATACAGCGGATCGTGTCCTGCCCTATTTTGAGGAGGAAGTCATGCCGCGAATGCAAAGTGGCGAGAATGTACTGATTGCCGCCCATGGCAACAGCCTACGCGCCCTCATCATGCATCTCGACAAGCTGGCCCCCGACGAAGTGACCAAACTTGTCCTGCCAACCGGCACCCCGGTGATCTACCAGTTCAACGAAGACGGCACCGTCGCTTCGAAAGAATATTGGGGCGAGGAATAGGGGCTTTTGTATTTTGCTAGGTTGTCTTGCACACTCCGATAAAATGACCTAAAATATGGTCATAAGGAGGTTGCTGTTATGAACATTACGGTATCGGAGGCCAAAGCTCATTTTGCCGAGCTGCTGAAGAGGGCGGAGGCAGGAGAGCGCATTGTTGTGACGCGTCATGGCAAGCCGGTGGTCTGTCTTGAAGGCATCAAACCGCCTAAAACCCTGCCGCGTATCGGGGCGCTGAAAGGACAGATCGAAATCGCAGATGATTTCGACGAACCACTCGAAGCATTTGGCGAGTATGGAAAATGAGTGCCGGACAATATCTTGCGGATACTCATATTTTATTATGGGCGCTGGTGGATGACAAGCGCTTGCGTGATCACCATCGCAACATATTATTGTCTGATGCCAAAGTATTTTTCAGCGCTGTCTCCCTTTGGGAAGTCGCCATCAAAAAATCGCTTGGCAAGCTAATAGCTCCAGAAAATCTGGCTGACCTGCTTGGGCAGACAGGTTTTTGTGCGCTTCATATCAAAATGGATCATGCAGAAGCGGTCGAGCATCTGCCCTTTCATCATTCTGATCCGTTTGACCGTCTTTTGATCGTTCAGGGGCAATTGGAAAAGCTGGTTATCATGACCGTTGACAAATCTTTTACAAGCTATGAGGTCGAGACGATCTGATCACCCCACAATCAACCTCGCGGCAAAGAAGCCGTCCATGCCCGGTGTTGCCTTTTTTGTCGGGCGGTGAAAGGGCAAGGTGCGCAGGGTGCCTTCATCGGTGATCCACTCTTCATGACCAGCCAGTTCTTCGGGGTTGATCCTGTCGAGTGTTACGTTTTTATGGCGTTTCAAAAGCGCTTTGATTTGGTCGGGACCTTCTTCGTTTTGCAGCGAACAGGTGCAATAAATAAGGGTGCCGCCGGGCTTCAGGAAAGTGAGGGCGCGGTCGAGAAGCTTGCTCTGGATGACGGCCAGTTCCTTGACATCGTTTTCTTTTTTCAAGAAGGGCAGGTCGGGATGGCGGCGGATGGTGCCGGTGCTGGAACATGGTGCATCGAGCAAAACGGCATCCAGCTTTTCATCGGGTTCCCATTGCATGATATCGGTTTCGATGATTTGCGCCTCAAGTTCCAGGCGCTCCAGATTTTCAACGAGGCGTTTCAGGCGGCCCTTGGACCAGTCAATGGCGATAACATCGGCGCCAGCGACGGCCATTTGCGCCGTTTTTCCCCCCGGCGCGGCAGCCAGATCGGCGACGCGCTTGCCTTTAATATCGCCCATCAGTTGCACGGGCAGCGAAGCGGCGACATCTTGCACCCACCATTCGCCATCATCAAAGCCCTCGATATTTTCAACGCGGCCCTTTTGGCGCAGGCGCACGGAACCAGTCGGCAGCTCAATGCCGCCCAGCCGCTGCGCCCAGCCCGCCGGGTCACTTTTCACCGACAGATCAAGCTGCGCCTGATGCAGATGGGCCTCGCAAATATAGCTGGCCTGCTGTTTGCCATAGGCGCGCACCCAGCTGTTCCACAGCCAGTTCGGCGTGTTGAGACGGCCAACTTTTTGGTCTTCAATCTGCTGTTTAACAAGGGCCGGACCCTTTTCACTGACCCGGCGCAAAACGGCATTGGCCAGCTTGTCATAGCGGGCGCTGTCCTGATGGCGCTTGACCTGTTGCACGGCAATATTAATGACCGCATGGGGGGGGCTTTCAAGGATTAAAAGTTGAGCGCTGGCGCTGACTAATATTTCCTGCAAGGGGCCAGAGCGCTGCGGCAGGCCTTTTTCCATGAAATTATTGAGCACATCGATCAGCTGGCCATGACGGCGCAGAGCCGTCGCCGCGATGGCGCGTGCAAAGGCCCGATCAGCCTTGGTGAGGCGTTTCAGCTCGGGAATGCGGTCGGCCTGATTGAGCAGTTCATCCATGGGCCGACGGCGGGTCAGTACATTTTGCAGCAGAATAATAGCCGCCTGCCGTGCCGCAAAGCCTTCAAAACCGGTGACTTTTTTGTCTTTCGCCGGCGCGTCTTTGGAGGTCCCGTCTTTGCGTGTTTTCCAGGCGGCCCGCCGATTATCAGGCTTGTCGCCGGTTTTGCGCGGTGGCCCTTTTTTGTCGCCTGCCGCGCGCGGCTTGCGGTCTTGCTCTTTTTTGCTGCCTGCAGGCTTGCTTTTGGCGTTGTTTTTAGGAGAAGAGGGGCGCTTGCGCGGCGTATTGCCAGCGTTAGGTATTTTGCTCATTTTTAGTCCTTGAAGGGAAAGGTGCTTGTCGAAATACCTGTTCATATAGCAAATCGAGCGGAATGAAAAGCTTAAGGCTGCCAATGAACGCTTATTCGCTGCGCGACAGGGCTGCCGCCCAGACCCGCTCGGGGAAAGCTTTCCCCGAACCCCTTCTTTTTTTATTTGTTTTTGAAAATTAGAAAAGGGTGGGTTTGGGAGGCCTCCTCCCAACGGGGTGTGGGGCTGGCCCCGCTCGCGATAGCGAAAAGGCGTCAAGTTATTTCACCTAAAAAGTCGCACTTTAAATGCCTCTTTTTACACCTTATATGTGGTACGGGATGCCCGTTTGGGGTCTCTATATAATATGACAGATGCGAGCGCTTGTGCTTTGGGCAGCGCTCTTGTGCTAATGAGGCAAATTATGAATTTTGAAAAATATACGGATCGCGCCAAGGGATTTTTGCAATCGGCGCAGGGTTTGGCTTTACGCGAGGGCCATCAGCAGTTTACGCCGGAACATATGTTGAAAGTGCTGCTTGAAGATGAGCAGGGGCTGGCGGCTGGGCTGATTGACCGGGCTGGTGGACGGGCTAAACAGGCTTTGGAAGCCACGCAGCAGGCGCTTGGCAAATTGCCAAAAATTTCAGGCGGCGGGGCGGGGCAGGTTAATCTGACGCCAGCGTTGGCCAAGGTGTTTGACGAGGCACAAAAGGTCGCTGACAAGGCGGGTGACAGCTATGTCACGGTTGAACGTCTGTTGCTGGCGCTGGCCATTGTGAAGAGTGCAGGCACCAGCCGTATTCTGGCTGATGCGGGCGTCAATGCGCAATCACTCAACGCTGCCATCAATGATTTGCGCAAGGGCCGGACGGCTGATAGCGCCAGCGCTGAAGAAGGCTATGACGCGCTCAAAAAATACGCCACAGATCTGACCGAGCAGGCCCGTGATGGCAAGATGGACCCGATTATTGGCCGTGATGAGGAAATCCGCCGCGCCATTCAGATCCTGTCACGGCGCACCAAAAACAATCCGGTGCTGATTGGCGAACCCGGTGTTGGTAAAACCGCTATCGCCGAAGGGTTGGCGCAACGCATCATCAAGGGCGATGTGCCGGAAAGCCTCAAGGATAAAAAACTGCTGTCGCTTGATATGGGCGCACTGATTGCCGGGGCCAAATATCGCGGTGAGTTTGAAGAGCGTTTGAAAGCTGTTTTGAGTGAAGTGGAAGGCGCTGATGGGCAGGTTCTACTGTTCATTGACGAGATGCACACCATTGTTGGTGCCGGAAAATCAGAGGGCTCCATGGATGCGGGTAATCTACTGAAACCGGCGCTGGCACGTGGCAAGCTGCATTGTATCGGCGCGACAACGCTTGATGAATACAGGAAGCATGTGGAGAAGGATGCAGCGTTGGCGCGGCGTTTTCAGCCGGTGTTTGTTGATGAACCAAATGTCGAGGACACCATATCCATCCTGCGTGGTCTGAAGGAAAAATACGAGCTGCATCACGGGGTGCGCATTACTGATAATGCGCTGGTGGCGGCGGCAACCCTGTCGAACCGCTATATCTCCGACCGGTTTTTGCCTGATAAAGCCATTGATTTGATGGACGAAGCGGCGTCGCGCCTGCGTATGCAGGTCGATAGCAAACCAGAAGAGCTCGACGAACTCGACCGGCGCGTTATTCAGATGAAAATCGAACGCGAAGCGTTACGCGTTGAAAAGGATGAGGCTTCCAAAGATCGTTTGGCGACGCTGGAAAAAGAGCTGGCCGAGCTGGAGCAGCAATCGGCTACGCTGACGGAGCGCTGGCAGGGTGAAAAAGACAAGCTGGCGGGGGCGCAAAATATTAAGGAAAAGCTTGATGCTGCGCGCATTGAGCTGGAGCAGGCGCAGCGCCGGGGCGACCTGGCCAAGGCGGGCGAGCTGTCTTACGGCACCATTCCCGATCTTGAAAAGAGCTTGCAGGATATGGAGGAAAATGCGGTCGATGATGGTGAGCTGATGGTTGAAGAGGCCGTTACTGACGATCATATCGCCGGTGTTGTGTCGCGCTGGACGGGTATTCCGGTCGATAAAATGCTGACGGGTGAACGCGAAAAACTGCTGAAGATGGAAGAGGTTATTGGCAAACGCGTCATTGGCCAGCAAGAGGCTGTGCAGGCGGTATCGACAGCGGTACGCCGCGCGCGTGCCGGTTTGCAAGACCCCAACCGGCCCATTGGTTCCTTCATGTTTTTAGGGCCAACCGGCGTCGGCAAAACAGAACTGACCAAGGCGCTGGCTTCGTTCCTGTTTGATGACGAACAGGCCATGGTGCGTATTGATATGTCGGAATATATGGAAAAACATTCCGTTGCCCGGCTGATCGGCGCGCCTCCCGGCTATGTTGGGTATGAAGAGGGCGGAGCGCTCACCGAAGCCGTGCGCCGTCGGCCTTATCAGGTGATCTTGTTCGACGAAATCGAGAAGGCGCACCCGGATGTGTTCAATGTTTTGTTGCAGGTGCTTGATGATGGTCGTCTGACTGACGGGCAGGGGCGCACGGTTGATTTTCGCAATACGCTGATCATCATGACCTCCAATATGGGTTCGGAGTTTCTGGTTAATCTGGCCGAGGGGCAAGATGTTGATGAGGTGCGCGATGAGGTCATGAATGTGGTCAAAAGCTCGTTCCGCCCTGAATTTCTCAATCGCCTCGACGAGATCATCCTGTTCCATCGCCTCAAACGCGACATGATGGCGGCGATTGTCGATATTCAGATGACGCGCCTGCAAAAGCTGCTGGATGATCGCAAGATGGCCCTGAGCCTGGACGAGGACGCCCGCCAATGGCTGGCCAATAAGGGCTATGACCCAGCCTATGGCGCCCGCCCGCTGAAACGCGTCATTCAAAAAGCCGTACAGGACCCGCTGGCGGAGCTGATCCTTGCAGGCAAGATCCTTGATGGCGAGGAAGTCAACGTGACCACGCAAAATGGCAATCTGGCGCTGAATGGCGTTGAAGTGCAGATGCGCGGGCTGTAAAGACTTGCTGCGCAACTGGGTTGCCACCCAGACCCGCCCGGGGAAAGCTTTCCCCGGAGCCCCTTTCTTTTTGAAAGTAACCTCAATTATGGATAAGAGGCTTTATCAATCCTGTTAGAATACAAATAATTTACTGTTATTTATCAGTGTCATCCTCGCGGAGGCGAGGATCCATACGCTGAGTCGTTGCAGTTCCAGCATTGAGTTCTACTAAAAATACTCACCGCCTCGGCGTATGGATCCCAACCTCCGCTGGGATGACATGCTATAACTGTTTCAAGACAATGACTTGGATATTCTCTTATCCATAATTGGGGTAAGGTAAAAAAGCAGGGGTTCGGGGAGGCTTTCCCCGAATGGGCCAGAAAGAAGGTGGAGCGCGATAGCCCATTCGCGAAGCGAAGTGCGGCCTGTGATCTTGCTCCTTTGGCCAGAACCAGCTAACCACATGACATGTATGATATTGCGATTATTGGTGGCGGGGTGAATGGCTGCGGCATTGCCCGTGATGCGGCGGGGCGTGGCCTGCGCGTGTTGCTGGTCGAGATGGATGACCTGGCCTCTGGCACTTCGTCGCGCTCGACAAAGCTCATTCATGGCGGCTTGCGCTATCTGGAGCATTTCGAGTTTTCGCTGGTGCGCCACTCGCTGATTGAGCGCGAAGTCCTGTATAAAATGGCACCGCATATCATTGCGCCTTTGCGCTTTGTGCTCCCCCATCAAAAAGGTATGCGGCCCTTGTGGCTGATGCGCCTTGGCCTGTTTTTGTATGATCATCTGGGCGGGCGCACCCTATTAGCAGCCAGTCGGGCGCTGGATTTAAGGCACGATGAGGCGGGCGCGGTGTTGCAGGCTCAGTTTGGCAAGGGGTTTGAATATTCTGATTGCCGGGTCGATGATGCCCGTCTGGTGATCTTGAATGCGCTGGATGCCCATGAACAGGGTGCTGATATCCGTACACATACAAAACTGGTGACAGCACAGCGCGATGGCAAGGGCTGGGATCTGCAATTGCGAGATTTACGCACGGGAAAATGCGTTCAGGAGCGCGCGGGTATTGTCATTAATGCGGCGGGGCCGTGGGTTGAGGAAGTCATTTTAAACCGGCTGGGGGTCGATACGCCAAGCCAGGTGCGCAAGGTCAAAGGCAGCCATATTGTCGTGCCCAGGCTTTTTGAACATGAGCGCGCCTATATTTTTCAGAACCTCGACAAGCGTATCATTTTCGCCATTCCCTATGAGGGCGATTTTACACTGATCGGGCCGGCGGATGTGGAGAGCACGGGGGAGCCGGGCGATGTCGTGGCCAGCGCGGTTGAGATCGGTTATCTGTGCGCGGCGGTCAGCGACTATTTTAAAAAGCCGGTGCGCCCTGCTGATGTTGTCTGGAGTTTTGCAGGGGTGCGCCCCTTGTTTGGCCATGAGCGTATTGATCCAAGCAAGCTGACGCGCGATTATGTACTGGAGCTTGATGAAGGCGAGGGTAAGGGCGGGGGCGAGAACGAGGGCACAGCGCCGATGCTGAGTATTTTTGGCGGCAAGATCACCACCTATCGTGTGTTGGCGCAAAAGGTTTTGCAAAAGCTTGAGGATGTTTTACCAGAAGGCGCGCGCGAAAACTGGACGAGCGAGGTGGCGCTGCCCGGTGGAGATTTTGCGATTGGTGGGTTTGAGGAACAGGTAGAGCGCCTGCAACAAAGCTGCGTGTGGATGGATGAGAAGATCGCCACGCGCCTGGTGCGGGCCTATGGTACGAGAGCCCTGCAAATATTTACGCAGGGGGGCAAGGCGCTTGAGCGCGGAGAAAATTTTGGAGCGGGGCTTTACGAGCTTGAGGTCAGCTATCTGCTTGAAACGGAATGGGCGCGCAGTGCCGATGATATATTGTGGCGGCGCAGCAAGCTTGGCCTTCGCTTTTCAAAAGAGCAGGTAGCGCGTCTTGAAAACTGGTTGCTGGAAGAGGAGAAGGGCGCATGAGCGAATATGTAATGGCCATAGATCACGGCACTACGTCCAGCCGGGCCATCCTGTTTGATCACGATATGGAAATCATCGCCATCGCCCAGCAAGAGTTCAAGCAGTATTTCCCGCGCTCGGGCTGGGTCGAGCATGACGGCGAGGAGATCTGGGAGAGTGTGCTGGGGACCTGCCGCAAGGTCATGAAAATGCAGGGGATTAGTGGGGCGCAGATCGCCGCCATTGGCATCACAAATCAGCGCGAGACGGTGGCTCTGTGGGACCGGCAAAGCGGTAAGCTGTTGCATCGAGCTCTCGTCTGGCAGGATCGGCGCACGGCTGATTATTGCGCAAAACTCAAGGAAGAGGGCCATGAAGAATTGGTCGCCAGCCGCACTGGCCTGTTGCTCGATCCCTATTTTTCCGCCAGCAAAATAAACTGGCTGCTCGATCATGTCGAGGGGGCGCGAGAGCGGGCGCAGCGCGGCGAACTTGCGGTTGGCACCATGGACACGTTTTTGCTGTGGCGGCTCAGTGGCGGGCGGGTTCATGCGACCGATGCCACCAATGCGGCGCGCACCCTGCTCTATGATATTCACAAAGGCGCGTGGGACACTGAGCTGTGCAGCTTGTTTGATGTGCCGCTGAAGCTCTTGCCGCAGGTCAGGGATTGCGCCGCCGATTTTGGCAAAACGGCCCCTTGTCTGCTGGGGGGGCCTATCGAAATTAGCGCCATGGCTGGGGACCAGCACGCCGCCACCATCGGTCATGCCTGTTTCAGGCCCGGCATGATGAAATCGACTTATGGCACAGGCTGTTTTGCCTTGCTGAACACGGGCGAGACAGCCGTGCGCTCGAAAAACCGCTTGCTGACGACGATTGCCTATCAGCTCGATGGCCAGCCGACTTACGCGCTGGAAGGCTCGATTTTTATCGCCGGTGCTGCCGTGCAATGGTTGCGTGACGGGCTGGGCATTATTGAGCGGGCAGAACAGAGCGGCGAGATGGCGGCAAAGGCCGACCCCCATCAAAATGTCTATCTGGTGCCTGCCTTTGTCGGACTTGGCGCCCCCCATTGGGATGCCGAAGCGCGCGGGGCGCTCTATGGCCTGACCCGCAATAGTGGCCCCAATGAACTGGCAAAAGCGGCGCTGGAGAGCGTTTGCTATCAGACGCATGATTTGCTGCAGGCCATGCGCGCGGACTGGGGTGAAGAGTTTGAAACCACCCTGCGGGTCGATGGCGGCATGGCGCAATCGAACTGGACCATGCAGTGCCTCGCCGATATTCTTGACGCCGAGATTGACCGTCCGGTGATTACGGAAACAACGGCGCTGGGCGCAGCTTATCTGGCGGGGATGCACAAGGGCTTTTATCCCTCAATGGATGATTTTGCCAAAAGCTGGTCGCTTGAGCGCCGCTTTGCGCCAGAGATGCAAGATGAGTTGCAGCAGAAAAAAATCAACGGCTGGCAAGAGGCGGTGCGCCGGACATTGAGCCCATAGATTTGCTGCGCAAGTGGACTGCCGTCCATACCAGCTTGGGAGAAGCCCCTCCCAAACCCACCCTTGTTTTATTTTAAAATAGAAAAATGGGAGGTCTGGAGGGATCCCTCCAGCGGGGTTCGGGGCTGGCCCCGTCGCGAAGCGAGCTTGAGCCAGAATTGTATCGCCCTGGGAGCCCTCCCAAACCCTCTTTTTTCAGAGCCTTTTTCTAAAACAAAAGAGGCGGCAATTGTGCGCGCAATTCTTGGGGGCTGATGCCGGTGGCGCGGATGGTCGAGAGGCTGACATCATCATCGCTTTTGGCCAGTTTGCGTCCAGTCATATCGACGATCAGCGGATGGTGAAAATAAAGGGGTTCGGGCAGGTCGAGCAGCACTTGCAACAGGCGTTGCAGGCTGGTGGCGTGATACAGATCCTCACCCCTGGTGACATGGGTAACCCCTTGGCGGGCATCATCAACGACCACGGCCAGCGTGTAGCTTGTCGGCGTATCCTTGCGGGCCAGCACGACATCGCCCCAGGCGTCGGGGGGCTCGAAGATGGTCTCATATGAGCCATCGCTCTGGCGCTCTTGAAAATCGATGCGTTCGACCCGTTGCTGGGCCATCTGCATGGCTTTGGGCATATTAAGGCGCAACGTATGCGGGTTGCCAGCTTCGATGCGCCTGAGACCTTCTTTTTTGGGAAAGTCGCGATAAATATTGGGATAGACAGGATAGCCATCCGGCGTTGGCGGCAGATCAAGGTCGCGCTTTTCGTTATAGTTGGCGATCTCGCTACGGCTGGAAAAGCAGGGGTAAAGCAGGCCCATTTGATCGAGCTTGTCGAGGGCGGAGGCATAATTGTCCATATGCTCTGACTGCTTCCACACCGGCTCTTCCCATTG
>JAKIUO010000262.1 GCA_021647535.1 Hyphomicrobiaceae bacterium | reverse complement strand
TCTGGTTCGCGCTTTGAGGCAATATAAGGCGGCAGCGGTATGGCTCCCCTCGCCTCAATGGCCAGCTCCAGATCAAGCCCGGCCAAATCAAAGGCCAGTGTGACCTCACCGCCCTCGCCCTTTTCCGTGACTGTCCCGTCGAGCGCTCCCAAGACGCAATGGTTCTTGCCAGCGCCAAAAACGATCATATCACCCAGCTTCAAACGCCGCGCCGGTTTGGCAAACGCCTTCCATGTGGCCCGCCCAAGTTTTTTATGAAGATTAACGCTGATGGTCGCGACATTGCCGTCGCGCGTGCGCGTGCGCGTGCCCGTCAGCGCCGCCGATATAACTTTGGTGTTGTTAAGCACCAGCACATCACCCTTGCGCAGAATTTTGAGCACATCACTCAAAGGGCGGTCAGCAAGGTCGGAGGCCTGCCCCGGCAAAACCTCAAGCAGACGCGAAGCATCACGCGGCTCGGCAGGACGCAAGGCAATAGAGCTTTGTGGCAGCTCGAAATCAAAATCGTCTAAGTGCATATGTATGAGGCTCCAGAAAGAAGAAATGACCTCGCCGGTCAGGCAGCTTTTCAGCTGGAAGCAGGGGATGATCCCCTGCACCTCATTTTGTGAATGTGGTTGTATGCTTTTGCAACCCCAGTATCGAAAGGCAGCGCTGCAGCGTATGGATCCCAGCCTACGCCGGGATGACATAGCACAACCCCAAATTGGGATTGTTAAGGGACCAGTCCCTTAACTGCCATCTGCATAAGCTGCCTGCGCGGCGAGCGCATTGACTTAAACGTCAGCCGCAACTTTCATCGAGACGATTTCGTCGGGGTCGCGCACCGGTTCGCCTTTTTTGATTTTGTCGATATTGTCCATGCCCTCAATGACCTTTCCCCAGACCGTATATTGATTGTCGAGGAACGGTGTATCACCAAAGCAGATGAAGAACTGGCTGTTGGCGCTGTCGGGGCTTTGGGCGCGCGCCATGGAGGCGGTGCCGCGCACATGGGGTTCGGCGTTGAATTCGGCTTTCAGGTCAGGCCGGTCGGAGCCGCCCATGCCGGTGCCTTGCGGACAGCCGGTCTGCGCCATAAAATCGGGGATGACGCGATGGAATTTTATGCCGTCATAAAAGCCTTCGCGCACCAGTTCCTTGATATGGGTGACATGGCCGGGTGCCAGGTCCGGGCGCATTTCTATGATCACTTTGCCATGGCTTGTTTCCATAACAAGAGTGTTTTCGGGATCTTTGATTTCGCTCATGGTCTTGTCCTTTGACTGTTTCAAACTTTGTGCGTCAGCCTATTTGGCGTCGGCCGCAACCTGCATTTTTACGATGATATCGGGGTTGGAGACTGTGCCGTTTTTGGCGGCATCACCCAATTTGATGCGCATGACATTTCCCATGCCCTGCACCACCTGTCCCCAGACGGTATATTGATTGTCAAGATGGGCGGCGCGGCCCAGCATAATATAAAATTGAGAGTTGGCACTGTTTGGAGAGCCGGAGCGGGCCGCGCCAACGGTGCCTTTCAAAAACGGTGTATTGGTGAATTCAGCTTTCAGGTCGGGATATTTGGAACCGCCTGTGCCGTTACCCTTGGGATCGCCGGTCTGCACCATGAAACCTGCAATGACGCGATGGAATTTAAGGCCGTTATAAAAGCCTTCGCGGGTCAGTTTTTTGATGCGATCCACATGATTTGGCGCAAGGTCCGGCAGCAGCTTAATCACTACGCGACCTGTTTTAAGATCAAGATAAAGCGTGTTTTCCAGATCCAGCCCCTTGACCGTCTCAGGCTTGGCGGAAAGTTCTGCTGGAGTTGGCGGCGCAACAATATCCTCATTCGGTCTCGTTGTGCCACCACAAGAGAGCAGACCAACGGACAGGAACAAGGCGATTAAAAACTGTTTCATTTCATTTCCTCTAGCTTTTTGATCAAACAATTGTCACAACGCCATAGGGTTAGGAACTCAAAGTGACATCATGTGCCATATTCCAGAGGACTATGGCAAGAGTAAAGATGGTCGCGGTCCGGTTGGGAAACTATTTTGAAAACTATGTCTTTTTGTGCGTTTTCAGGGCCAGCGCCACCACATCGGGCACAAATGGGCTGACATCGCCGCCCATTGAGGCAATCTGGCGCACCAGCGAAGCAGCGATATGGCGGGTTTGCGGGGAGCTCGCCAGAAAAACCGTCTCGATATCGCTGGCCAGTCCCGCGTTCATGCCTGCCATCTGCATTTCATAGTCAAAATCACCCGCATCGCGCAATCCCCGGATAATGACCTGCGCACCGTTTTCGCGCGCCGCATCCACCGCCAGGTTTTTGAAAGTGACAAAGGTGATAGGCTCTCCTTGCGCCAGCTCTCCCTGCCCCTGCAATTTAACAATCTGATTGGCCAGCATCCCACGTCGCGCCTCAGGCGTAAACAAGGCCTTTTTACCGTGATGATGACCAATACCAATCACCAGCCGGTCGAAGATCTTGGCAGAGCGAATGATGATGTCGAGATGGCCATTTGTCAAAGGGTCAAAGCTGCCGGGATAAAAGGCGGTCAGCGTCATGCCTCGCCCCCTTCATCTCCCCCGGTTTCGGGTTCAGACCCCTCAGGGCTGATATCGGGACCACGATCACCATTTTCTCCAGCCTCTTCCCCTTCACCCCCCTCTACGTCATCCTCTTCGACATGGGTGATATGCTCGACGGACACCACATGCTCGTCGGGAGCCGTTTTAAACACCGTCACGCCCTGCGTCGAGCGCCCGGCGATGCGCACATGATGCACAGGGCAGCGAATGAGTTTGCCAGCATTGGTCACCAGCATGATCTGGTCATCCTCTTCGACAGGGAAGGAGCCGGCCAGATCGCCATTGCGATCATTTACGGTCATGGCGATGATGCCCTTGCCGCCGCGCCCGGCGACGCGATATTCATAGCTTGAAGAGCGCTTGCCAAAACCGTTCACCGACAGGGTGAGAATAAACTGTTCGGCTGCTCCCAGTTCGGCATAACGATCCTGTGTCAGTTCGGCTTCTTCGCCGCCCTCATCACCCAGATCCGGCTCCATCGAGGCGTCTTCTTCTTCGCCAGTCATCGCACGGCGCATGGCATTGGCGGCTTTCAGGTAAGAGCGTGCTTCTGGCGGCGTTACATCCATATGGTGCAGAATGGTCATGGAGATCACTTCATCGCCCTGCGCCAGACGAATCCCGCGCACACCGGTGGAATCGCGGCCTTTGAAGATCCGCACATCACCAATTTTAAAGCGCATGGCGCGGCCCTTGGTGGTGGTCAGCAGCACATCATCCATATCGGAACAGATCTGCACATTGACAATCTCGTCGCCCTCATCAAGTTTCATGGCGATCTTGCCATTTTGCCTGATATTGGTGAAATCGGACAGCGCATTGCGGCGCACATTGCCCGAACGCGTCGCGAACATCACATGCAGCTTGCCCCAGTTTTC
>JAKIUO010000261.1 GCA_021647535.1 Hyphomicrobiaceae bacterium | reverse complement strand
GAGCAACAAGGCATCAACTTGCTTTTCTATGCCCTGGATTTGACGCTTGGCTGATTTTACGGCCTCTGGGGCTTGTAAGAGGCGTTGTTGCCAGGCCTGCCGGAACATCTCTTTGACCATGTCGAACATCATCGGGCTGGGCTGTAGCGACTTGACGATTTCGCCAACTGCGCCTTCCAGCTTGTCGCGCGGGATGGATTTGCCGTAGCTTTTACAGGTCTTGCTCTGGCAGAGATAATAGGGATAGCGTTTGGTTTTGCCCGTCGACCAAGAACTGCGCAGCGGTGTGCCGCAATCACCACAGAGGATAAAGCCGCGCAGGGTAAAGTCATTGCCGATATTCTTGCGGGCTGGGGTTGTGACGATGCCCTTGCGGCGTTCTTGTACCTTGTCAAAGGTTTCAAGCGAAATCAGCGGATCATGTTGGCCTTTAATCCAGTCGAGCCCGTAATTCTCGCTGCAAACAAAGCCAGTATACAGCGGTTGGGTCAGGATATCGGTGGCGCGTTACCTGGTGATCTCGCCCTTTTTGTTACGTGGGAAATCAGGATGAGTTTCAAAAAAACGTTTCACTTCGGCCTGAGACTGGAAATGCCCGGAAGCAAAGCCCTCGAAAGCCTCGCGCACGATCCCGGCTAATGGCTCGTCGGGAAAGAGCACTTTGCCTCGGCCTTTGACGGTGACGTATTTATAGCCGACCGGTGCATTGTGTATCCAATAGCCGCTTTGCATTCGCGCCTTCATCTTCTGCGCCACCTGCCGTCCGTTTTGTTTGCGCTCAAGCGTACCCTGGGCCGCCACGATAGTCTCAAAGAATTCACCTTCTGGCGTTTCATCAAACCTGAAGTTTAGACACTCGACCCGGGCACCACGCAGGCGGAAGGCGTCACGCAGATCAAGGTGAAAACGTGTGTCGCGAGCAAAGCGTTTGAGATCGTCAAAGATGACGACGTAAGGTATGTCAGGCTGGGCATCAAGATAGCTCAGCAGCGCCACCATACCGAGGCGTTTCATGAAGTCGCCACCGCCGGTGATAGTGTCCAGGAAGATGGCTTCCACTTCATAGCCCTTTGATCTGGCATGCTCGCGGCAGCGGGTTTCTTGACTTTCTAGCCCATGACCGTCTTCTTCCTGCGATTTGGAGGAAACGCGGCAATAAATAACGGCCCGCTGTGGTTGGCAATCTGTTTTAGTCATTATCATTCCTTTCTCGCGATAGGTTGGCCCGAGAGTTGCCAGACTGTTCACTAGCAGCAGCTTTAAAATGCGTTTTGGAAATATCTTGTGAGTTTACCACAGACCGTGTTTCAGCTGCGATAAATTCAGCTAAATCCTGATCTTCCTCACAGGCCTGTTGCAGGGGATGGATGCCAAAGCCCAGATCAACAAAGCTGACAACAATGGACCATAGCGTTTCGATAAATTCACGTTTTTCGGCCTCCGTCAGATCAGAATCTTCCAGATAGGCCCCGTATAACTCCCAATCGATAGTAAGATTAGGTGGATCGGGCCTAATTGCCTCTGATTTGTCGGCAGTGCTGCCACTGTTTTCCTGTGCCATCTTTGTTTTTCCGTTTATTGTCTGTCTCCGTTATTGTTGTTCACACTACATGAACGTAAACGGAACGTATTGGGTGTTCATTCCTATAAATGCAAGTTATATATGCTTTTTCTACATGCGGCGTGCAGGCGTTCTGGCAACCGTTTGCTTGCGATTTGTCTGCCGTGCCACGCGCTCAGCCTCGCGTTTGGGCGTATGGTATTGTTGCTCTAGTTCTTTGCTGGCCTCATAAAGTTCGCGGTCTTCTGCGTGAGCAAAAGCATCCTTCATCAGCGTCTTGGCCCCGGTCTCGGTGATATTATGCTGCTGGGCCATCTGCACGGCGGCGTGATCATAGGCCCGGTAGAAGGGCATGGTCTCACCGTCTTTGATCATACCTTTAATAGAGCGGGCGTGATGCAGAGCTTGGTCTTGCCCGGTGTCACGTAAAGTAGCCTCGCGTTCCATGAGGCCTTCGCGCATCTGGTTCATGGTCTGGCCAGTGCGTGATTTAAAAATGTCGCGGATAATGGTTTCACCGTTCATTTGGTCAAACTTTTCCGACCGGGAGAAGGCATGGGAATAATCGGTCAGTTTTTCGCGAAAACTACCGGAATTGTGGATTTCACGCTCTATTATACCGGCAACGGCCCAGCTTTCATCGAACTGGCTGGCGGTGAGCCTTTTACCGGTAAAACTGGTTCTGGCCTCATTCTGGCGTGTTTGATTATTGTCTGTCATGGTCTTTCCTTTCAAATTTAGCGGTGGCGGCTTGGTGCGCGGCGATCCGTGCCGCTACGCTGGTCACGTGCCTGGTTGAAATGCTCTTTGGCTTTGCCGTGGGGCAGATTGCGCTGAGCGGCCTCATCTTGCAGGTTGGCCAGCGCGATTGTTTCGTCGTCTCTGATCTGCATGATCATCCGTTCATGATCACCCTGCACCTCGCGATGGGCCTGGCTGATGATCGTCGTGCCATTGAACTTGTTCCTGCCAGCCGGTTTGGGGTATTCGAATTTTTGTTCTGCCGCCTCATCAATCAAGCGCTTGCGCACGGTCTCGACACGGCTATCATATTCATCAAAATGTTTCTGAGTTGCCGCGCTAATCCGGTCTGTGGCAGCGTCTCGAATTTTTGTGAGTTCTTGCCAGTCTTTTGGTGTTTTCAGGCTCGGTGCTTCATGGCTCATCACAGCTTTATCAAAGGTTTTTTGCAATTCCTTGGTGATATCAAAACTCATGTCGCTTCTCCGCAAAAATCTGAATTTGCTTCTGGTTCCGAAGATTTGCTAAAATCTCGATATGGTTGTTTTTGAAGACATTGAGGATGTAATCAAATGGCTGGAGCCGCTGGATTACCTAAGCTTCTGGGAGGCGGTTGCGCCCTATAACCTTACTTTGCAGGATCGCGATCATTGTGACGGGCTGATTTCGCGGGGCGAAGTTGAGCCCGGTCTGATCCTTGAAGGGTTGAAATACATGGCGCAGGTTGAACTGGCGCAGGCTTTCGATCTGAATTACCGGGTCTACCATCCCTATGCGTCAGCGATGCATTAGCCCTGCTCCTTGAAGAGCCGCACCCAGCCGCAGTGACCATTGCTGGCGGGCACCGTGAAAGCTCCATACCAACCGATGAAGGTACAAGAGATGTAATACCGCTTTGCCAAGGGATTATATTGATCGCCATTGTCCAAAAACGAGTAGCTCCAGATCACATGGGGCAGGCCTTTGGTGGCATACACGGAATAGGCTGCCCCCGCGCCAATGAGCCAAAGAAACAGGCTGAGATATTTTATCACTAGAGCCAATTGCAAAACTCCCATTAGCCATGGTAGTTTCAGATTTGCGCAAGCGCTACTGTTCCGCAGTGCGCGGATTGTGTCACTCTGAACTATTTCCATCCGGCACTCAAGCGCCGTTTTTACA
>JAKIUO010000260.1 GCA_021647535.1 Hyphomicrobiaceae bacterium | reverse complement strand
TTAGGACAGCCTCAAGGGTGCTACGCATCGCTACGCGACCATGCCCTTGACCCCGCCCGAAAAACCAGTAAACCAAAACAATATTCCATCAGTAAGCAGAATGTTGCGTTTGGCAGTTGAAACGGGGCAGACAAAAAAACGGGCCACAAAGGCCCGTTTTTCGTTTCTTTTCCACTTACGCGGTGCTGGCGTCAAACCGTTGTCGGCTCAACGCACACCATCCGTCTGCAAGCACAAATGCCAGCAGGCGCCGCCTGCTATTCCATGGTGATTTTGGTTTTCTTGCCAGCGCGTTTGGCTTTGTAGGCTTCGGCGTTTTTCCAGGCTTCTGTGGCGATATGGCGATAGATTTCGGCATGTGGGCCATCTGGCGCAGAGACGACGACGGGTTGACCGGCATCTGATTTCTCGCGAATATCCATATGCAGCGGGATTTCCCCAAGGAACGGCGCGCCGATTTTTTCAGCTTCGCGTTTGGCACCACCATGACCGAAAATGTCAGAGCGTTCGCCACAGGACGGACATTGGAAATAGCTCATATTCTCGACAATACCCAGCACAGGCACTTTGACCTGTTTGAACATGTTGAGACCTTTGCGCGCATCAATCAAAGCCAGATCCTGCGGCGTCGAGACGATAATGGCTCCAGCCAGCGGCACGGCCTGTGACATGGTGAGCTGCGCGTCGCCCGTTCCAGGTGGCATGTCAACAACCAGCACATCGAGCTCGCCCCAGGTGACGAATTGCAGCATCTGGGTGAGGGCTGACATCACCATAGGGCCACGCCAGATCATTGGTGCTTCTTCATCAACAAGGAAACCAATCGACATGACTTCCATGCCAAAAGCTTTCATGGGTTTGATCTTGTCATCTTCAGCAGCTTCCGGGTTTTGCCCTTGCAAACCAACAAGACGCGGAATGGAGGGGCCGTAAATATCGGCGTCCAATATGCCAGTTTTCAAACCATTGGCCTGGAAGGCCAAAGCGATGTTGATAGCGGTTGTGGATTTGCCAACGCCGCCCTTGCCCGAGGCAACAGCGATGATGGAGCCAATATTGGGCATGGGGATCTGACCGCCAGTGCCACCAGAACCAGGTGCGCCAGGGCCACCAGCCGGGGGCTGATCACTTGCTTCACCAGATTCGCGATCTGCTGTGAGTGTGACGGCAACAGATTTGACGCCGTCAATACGACCGACTATTTCTTCCGCCGCTTCGCGCATGGGTTCGAGTTCTTTGGCACGTCCCGGCTCGACGCTGATGGCGAAATAGACCTTGCCTTTATTAATGACAATAGGCGAAACCAGATCGAGCGATACAATATCGTCGTCCTGATCCGGGCCTTTGACCTTTTGCAGCATTTCCAGGACGCGTTCTTTGGTAACCTGATCGCTCATTCTTTCTCTTCCTCCTTACGGTCCCCCAAAATTTGGGGGAAAATCTTTGTTTATCGTCTTTTTCGGCGCTTGAAAGTGCCATATAGGCATTGAAATGACAACATTCAAAGGGTGCCAATGCCGCATCTGTTGCGCAGAACGGGTTGCCATTAGTAGAAATACCCTAGAGCTGTTGTCAAGTTTAGCCTGCACAAGATATCATTTTATCTCGATTATTGCATATAAAGCCAGCATCGGCGGCAAATTTAAGACGGGACAAAGGGGCGAGCGCTCTAAATTTCATAGTTTTGACGTTTTATGGCAGATAAGATGCAGCTCTGCCTTTTCGATAACCCCCCTTATCTGCTAAGAATGCGCGATGTTGAACCCGATCCGCTTTATAAACCGATTGTTTGAAGCTCTGTTTGAGCTACCTGCCAAGCTTGTACGCCTGCCGGTGAGCATATTGGTGACCATACTTGATATCCGTTTCTGGATTAAAATGGTGCTCTATTCAATTGCCTCGGTCTTGCTGATTTTTACATTGGCCTATGCCGCACCGGTGATCTGGGCACCTATCGGTTTGCGCTGGATGGGGGCGGAACTCGATTATTTTGACCAGCGCTCCAAGGGCATTGGCATCTATGATGCCAGCGGCGATTATATCGGCATATTTGATCCGCGCATGGAACCCGACTTTAATTCCACCTCGAAAACCATAGAATGGGAGAGTTTTACCGCCTATCCCGACCACAAATCCGAGCATGTGGATGTGGTGCCGCCGCATTACTGGTCCTGCCTGCAACATTTGGAAGATCGCAATCTGGGCAAGCCGATGATCAGTTTTCGCAATGCGTTTCCCTATGTTCAGTTGGGCAATCTGTATGGGATTGACCCCAACGGGCTGATGCGGATGCCTGGTAAGGCTTTG
Source organism: Hyphomicrobiaceae bacterium (assembly GCA_021647535.1). Lineage (GTDB taxonomy): Bacteria > Pseudomonadota > Alphaproteobacteria > Rhizobiales > JAKIUO01 > JAKIUO01. The sequence goes on along the minus strand of JAKIUO010000260.1, from coordinate 1,182 downwards.
TTATATCTGCTGGGCAAGTCCAGCGGTGGCGGCGGTTCGACCATTTCCATGCAGTTGGCGCGCAGCTATTACGCCTCGCTGCCCTCGCGCAAGGAAAGCTATATGGACAAGCTGGCGCGCAAAACCTCCGAATGGTGGCTGGCGCCGATCATCCAGTACAAGCTGGTCAAAGATGGTAATCTGGGCGATTTGAAAAAATGGTCGGCCAATCATCTGCCACTGGCGCAAAGGGTTGGTGGGTCGCTCTATGGCGTTGGCCTGACCAGCCGCATTATTTTTGGCAAGCACGATCAAATGAATGCGCATAAGCAGATGGGTGTGGAAAACTAAATCGACTTTACCCTTCATGCCCTCCTCGGCGACAATCTGGTTTTCTATGAGCAGGCACAAGTTGTGAGCCAAGCATTCAAAGATAGCCTGAGCCTCTTTGGCCACCAGTGAGCTTGCTCAACATTTGCGCTCATTAAATTTGCTCTTGAGTTGATAAAATACCTTCTCAATATCCCATCGGTGTTTGTAGATGAGCACCAAAGCAAAGGCGGGCAAAGTTAATTCGTTAGTGATATACTAACTCGGTGGACAAACAGAGTGCTTTATAGTTCCGAATGAAATTAAGAGACGGGCGCAAGTTGACAAATGCTGAGCTTCATGATCGCCGTAAGCAGGCTGTGTTGTTATATAGAGCCTAGACACAGGGTTCTGCATTGAATGCCTTGAGAAAGCCATCTAAAAGGAAGGTAGTCCGGAGATTTTTAATACCGACCAGGGCCGCCAGTTTACCAGCGAAGCCTTCACGGGCGTGCTCAAGTCCAATAAGGTAAAGATCAGCATGGACGGCAAGGGGCGGGCGCTGGACAACGTCATGATCGAGCGGCTTTGGCGCACAGTGAAGTATGACGACATCTACATCAGGGGCTATGAAACCATGGTTGAGCTCTATCGTGGGCTTGAAGCCTTCTTTGCCAAATATAACAAGCGCAAACACCAGACACTGGGCATGAGTCCTGAACAAAAATACCGTGAAAACCTAATGCTTCAAAATGCAGCCTAAGTCATGTCAATTTCGCCCAAATCTAACCCACGATGAATCCAGTTTACCCTTGCTGCTAGCGAGTCTCTGGATTACACTTTAACTCGTCACCAAACCTGTCCAAGGAATCCGGCCAACTCAGACACGTGAAT
>JAKIUO010000259.1 GCA_021647535.1 Hyphomicrobiaceae bacterium | reverse complement strand
CTGGATCATATTGAAGCGCACTGCCCGGTTTTACCCAACAGACGCGCCCTTGAAGTGACGCAGGACCGGCGCATTGAACGCGACTTTCTTGAAGAACTCGATATATCTGTGGCCAATTGGGCCCCTGTGCAAAGGCTCAAAGTGCTTGAAGATCTCGTCGCCCATGGCTTATGCCCGGCCATTTTAAAAACCGCCCGTCTGGGCTATGATGGCAAGGGCCAGGCCCGCATCAACCAGACGCAAGACGCCAAAGCGGCCTTTGAAGAAATTGGCGAACAACCAGCCATTCTGGAAGCACTGGTGCCTTTTAAGTGCGAAATTTCCCTTTTGCTGGTGCGCAATGAGCAAGCAGAGATTGCCTTTTATGACTGCCCGCAAAACCATCACGTCGGTGGTATCTTGCACACCAGCAAGGTGCCCGCCCCTCTTCCCACAAAGCTACAGAAAGAGGCCCACGCCATAGGCCGCAAAATCGCCGATGCCCTCAATTATGTCGGACTTTTAACCATTGAACTATTTGTTGTTGAGGAAAATGGAAACAGCCGCTTGCTGGTCAATGAAATCGCCCCGCGCGTCCACAATAGCGGCCACTGGACCCTTGATGCCTGCCGTTGTGACCAGTTCGAAAACCATATTCGCGCCGTTGCCAACTGGCCGCTCGGCTCAACCCAGCGTCACTCCAATGCGCTGATGACCAACCTGCTTGGGCCTGATGTCCTCGACTGGCCTATTCTTGCCAGCAAGTCCGATTTTTGCGTTCACCTTTACGGCAAGCAAGGCGCAAAAAAGGGCCGCAAGCTCGGCCATGTCACCCAGCTTTCACCCTTAGATGAATGATTACGGCCTTGATCGGCAAGAATGTGCTGAAAACTATCGACAAAACCCTTGCAATCAGTTAGAAAGCACGTTCTTTCCCAAGTTCTCACACTGATAACGGCTGGAAAACCGGAATTTACAGCGCCTTTCGGGTGCACATGCTTTTGCGCACGGTCCATAAGACGGAGCGTCCCAAAGGTCACTCAAAACGAATTTGATAGAGGTCAGGTGCGATGAATATCATCCAGCAGATAGAAAAAGAACAAGCCATTGAGCTTGAAGCCAAGCGGTCCATCCCAGAATTTTCCCCCGGCGATACATTGCGTGTCAATGTCAAGGTCATCGAGGGCGAACGCACACGTGTGCAGGCCTATGAAGGGGTTTGCATTGCGCGCGCTGGCGGCGGTATTCACGAAAGCTTCACCGTGCGCAAAATCTCCTATGGAGAAGGTGTTGAGCGGGTATTTCCCGTCTATTCACCGCTGATTGACAGCATTGAAGTGATCCGCAAAGGCAAGGTGCGCCGCGCCAAGCTTTATTATCTGCGTGGTCGTCGTGGAAAATCTGCGCGTATCAAGGAAAAGGTTGACTTCAACCGCCTGGCCAAAGCCAAGGACAAGAAAAAGAAGAAAGCCTTCAAGGGCTTCACTCTTCCAAAAGGCAAAGGTGATGATCTCACGAAAATTAACGGCGTCAACGAAGCGCTGGTCGCAAATCTTCAAAAGATCGGCGTCATCAAATATGATCAGATCGCCACTTGGTCCGATGAAGATATCAGCAAGGTCGACGACAAGCTTGCTCTAAAGGGAAGCATTGAGCGCGAAGATTGGACCGGTCAGGCCAGCAGGCTAATGGCCGAGTCAACAGCTGGTGAAGTCACCGAAGCCGAAGAAAAAGCCAAAGACGACAAATAAGAAGTCCAAGGCGCGAAATCAAAATATAAAAGTCGGTCAAGCACAAGCTTGACCGGCTTTTTTTATCCCGACAAAAACAGCCGAGAGTGTCGCACTCAGGAAAAGAATTCCCCAAACTCTTCTTTTCTATAGCCAGCGGCTATGGCGATTTGGCTGCTGACTGGTGTACATTGTTGAACCGACAACGGTTTCTCGCAAACTTTTTCGGTATCTTCGAGTGTTTTGAGTATAATAAAAAAAGGGTGGGTTTGGGAGGCCTCCCAAGCGGGTGTGGGCAGCCGCCCACTCGCACAGCGAATTTCAACGGCAATTCAATCGCCGCCGTCATGCCATTTTCATATTGTGCTGCTCAAAACTTATTTGAACCCCTGAAAAAGAAAGCCCCTTATATGGCGACCATTTTTTCTCACCCGGCGATTGCCATCGGCCTGTTCCCCTGGTTTCGCGACGTGCGCAACAGCAAAGCCATCATGATCACCGGGCTTCTGCTGACTGCCGCTCCAGACCTTGATGTGATCGGCCTGCGTCTGGGCATTCCTTATGAACACATGCTGGGACATCGCGGCCTGACCCACTCCCTGTTCTTCGCTGCTGCCATCGCGGCCTTGCTGACAGCTCTGTTCTGGCTGGCGCAAAAAATGAAGGCTTGGGCCGTCTGGCTCTATCTGTTTCTCAGCATGGCCTCTCATGGTGTCCTTGATGCACTGACCAATGGTGGTCTTGGCGTGGCGTTTTTCGCGCCCTTCCATAATGAGCGCTATTTTTTTCCTTACCGTCCTATCGAAGTCTCGACCCTCAGCATCCGCCACTTCTTTGAAAGTCAGGGGGCCGGTGTCCTGCTCAACGAGCTCACCTATATCTGGCCACCCTGCCTTGCAGTTCTGCTGATCGGTTATTTCTGGCAGAAAACTATCTAACGCGCTCAGTCACCGCCAGCATACCGACAAAACCATAGCCCTGACGCGCCCTGCCCTCGCCCTGCCTCCAGAGTTGCGAGATAAAGCCATCGAGATACAGGCCGGAAATACAGCTTTGCTGATCACGTAAAAAGTGGGCGAGCTGCCAGAAAGTCACCGGCTTTTTTGAGATGACAAAAACCACATGACCATCTTTGCGCACACCGACCGCATTGCGGAAATAGCGGTGCCGTGAATTTTTAACAAAGGCTGGATGCAGGCCGTCCTCATCGAACAGAAGCGGCCCACTTTGCGTCGCCAGCACCATATCACCGCTCAACTTGAACTGGCTGGTGCGCTTGATCGCCGCCCCCTTCGCGTCTATATAAAAAACGCCATTGGGCTGCATGTAAAAATTACCGCCACCCTTGCGTCGCTGCAGCGGTCGCAACATTTTTCCGCCCTCGATATGAAGGCCAAGCGGTCGATATTTCTTGTCATAAATACCAGCATTCATCACTGCCAGAACGGCTTTCCCCCGTCCAGAAAGTTCCGACTTTAAAGCTTCCAAACGGCGATAAAGCTGCCCCTGTGGGCTTTTCCAATGCAGGCTGATCTCGTGACGCGCCGGGTCAACAATAAAACTTCGAAAATCATTGGCAGACAATTCACCAGAGCGGACAGGAGCAAAAGACATAGCCAAGAGCAGCCCCGTTGTCCCCATCACCACCAGCCGCTGAATTCTGATCATGGCATGACCTCCCGTAGCCTTGCTGCGCAAGTGGGCGACTGCCCACACCCATTTGGGGGAAAGTCTTCCCCCAAACCCCCTTCTTTTTAAATTTTAGAAAAGGGTGGGTTTGGGAGGCCT
>JAKIUO010000258.1 GCA_021647535.1 Hyphomicrobiaceae bacterium | reverse complement strand
GAAACAAGGCGAGGAGGTCATCGGCGAAATATGTCGGGCTGACACGGTGATCAGTGAGTTTGATGGCAAATATTACTGGATGAAAAATACCCAGAGGTGCCGCAGAAAGACCTTTGTTTCCTTTGGTCAGTCGCCGCCAAAGACTTCGGTTTTAAAGTCAAAACTCTGGTATGAAAATGGCCAGCTATTGGGCCAGGCTTACGAAGCGCCACGAAATATGATCCGCCCTGGCTGGAACCCGATTGGCCGTTTTGAGCTGTTGGAGAAGACAATGCTGGTCCGTGCGGATGGCTTCGTAGTGGAAAAAGGCGAGAAATACCGTTTTAAAACGCGTGGGAGATGCGTGAAATAGCTTCGTGTCAGAAAGAGCAGGTGGGGTAGGTACTGGTTTAGAGCTTCTTGCGTCTCTATTGGCGGCAAAGGAGCTATGAGTATTAAGCGCCGACCAGCTGCGACACGACCACGCCTCAACGCTTTGGCAAAGTCCTTTTTTGAGCAAAAGGATAGGGTTAAATATTTATAAATGCGCGGTTTCTGGTGCCGCTGGGGTGAATTGAACACCCGACCTCACCATTACCAATGGTGCGCTCTACCCCTGAGCTACAGCGGCGACAAGAAGCAGGAGGGAGGTTGTTTGCCTCTTTTCCCTGCGAAACCAAACCTTGTTGCAGGACGCGAAACTGCCATAGGTCGGGGGGAATCGCAACCCCAATTACACGATTTTCACCCGGAAATATGATTGAGCCCCCGAGAGTCTGAAAAAACCGCCCTATATTTGCCAAATCGTGTGAGATGAAGACCACGTTAAGCCAAACCTGGGAGGGAAAGTCGATTGGTTGGGTCGTCAGTGGATTGCTTCAAGGTTCGGGACTAAAATAACCCGGCCCCATACAATTATGGGAGCCGGGTTTTGATCTTGCGGGTGTTTCTGCACACAAGATTAGTGCAATTATTCGCTGGCTGCGACGATGACCCAGCAAGGTTCGATCTTAAAACATGTCCTGGTATGACAAACATCACACCAGCTCTTGGGTGTAAGAAGATCGATAAGTGTATTATTAGCCAGACTTAGTAATCAAATTCCCAGCTAACAGCGAACGGTTTCCACCATTCAGGTACGGCACTCTTGCCAGTGGCATGGCGGAACAAGGATTTGCCAGGAGGGCTGATGTGGTAGGTGATCTTGTATTTGCCTTTACCAGCCAACTTCATATTAATACCATAATGTGCACCATCAATCGCCAGCATGGGGATGAAACTTCCGCTGGCTTTCAGACCGCCACCAACTTTTTCAATATCATATTTGATGGAGAGGCCAGGAATCCACTGGCCTTTTGAGAAGCCATGTTTGTTGCCAGCGATAGCATGAATATCAGCTTCTACATGGATGTCGCCAGACGCACCATTGGCAGGCACAGGGTCCATGCCGACATTTTCAAGATAGACGGCAACGATCTGCATACCGTTTTTCATGACGGGACCGCCAATAGGGGTTTCACTAAAAGCGGTTTCAGCAGCCTGAATCTGCGAGACAGACAGCAAAGCGCCAAATGCTACAGTTGCCGCAAGTGCAGCTTTTTTGAAAATCGTACTCATACGTAATATTAAATCCCTATCTAAATTTGGGTAGAAGAAAAAGTTACTATCAACTATCCATAATAATACTCATTATTATTACATGGCTGTGCCGTGAATAACAGGTCGTGTGATGCAACAAAAGATTACTTTTCTATCAACATAACATAAATATGTAACCTATTTGTAAGCATTTTGTAATCAACTTGTAATTAATTTGCAATAATATTGTTGATTATTTTTCAAACTCGTGAAACGTGGCGAGAAAAGCTATTTCGATCTTGAGACTTTTGAAAATCGGCCTATTATACTTGTTGGATTAGGTCAGATATTGAGCCAGTGGGGGGGATAAGTGGATAAGCCAGATCGTCAGCAGCGCCTTGCCGAACAGTTGCGCGCCAACCTCAAAAAACGCAAGCACCAGCGGCGTGATCGCGGTGCGGAACAAAGCCGGGATAAGGGGAGTTACGGAGGCGAAACCGTCTCATCTCCCGCTTGTTGTGAAGATCAGAACGCCCGCAAAGATTGATTTTTTTCGTCTATCCAACCTTTCCAATGGCATAAGTCCATATTTTGGTAACTGTCTGCATGTTATGTCAACTGTCAAACAGCTATTTTCAAACAAATAATCAGTCAGGCAAATTATCAGTTCGGCTCTTTGTTCCAAAGTGCGACAGGCTGGTCAATGGGGAGCTCCTCAAAGGGGTGGCCGACGAAGGGATCTCATAGATGGATAGAATTAAAATCACCGGCGGTGGACCGCTGAAGGGCACAATCGCGATTTCTGGCGCCAAGAACGCCGCACTGCCTTTAATGATCGCTTCGTTGCTGACCAGCGATACGCTGACTTTGAAAAACGTCCCCAATCTGGCTGACGTGCTGCAGCTTGGGCGTATCCTGCGCAATCATGGCACCGACTTTACCATTGCTGGCAAGCGCCCCGGCAAAAGCCAGATGCAGGGCGAAACCTTTCATCTGACCTCGCGCGATATCTGGGACACCACCGCGCCTTATGAAATGGTTTCGAAAATGCGCGCCAGTTTCTGGGTGCTGGGGCCTTTGCTGGGCCGTGAACACAAGGCGCGGGTCTCGCTGCCCGGGGGTTGCGCGATTGGCACACGTCCTGTCGATCTACATCTGGAAGGGCTGAAAAAGCTCGGCGCGAATATCGACCTTGAAGACGGTTATGTCATCGCCAAAGCCCCCAAAGGGGGGCTGAGAGGGGGCCGGATCAAATTCCCGCTGATCTCTGTTGGTGCCACCCATAACTGTCTGCTGGCCTGCGTACTGGCGCGCGGTGAAACCGTTATCGAGAACGCTGCCGCTGAACCCGAAATTGGCGATGTGGCCCGTTGCCTTGTCAAGATGGGTGCCAAAATCGAGGGCATTGATAGCCACACACTGCGGATACAAGGGGTTGATCAGCTTGAAGGTGCCGTACATACGGTGTTGCCTGATCGCATTGAAGCGGGCACTTACGCCATGCTTGTCGCGGCCACAGGAGGGGATGTGTTTCTTCAGGGTGCCGACCCCGAAACATTGCACGCTGCGCTGGATCTGATGACAGAATCTGGGGTCAAAATCAAGATCAAGAAAGATGGCATTCAGGTGACGCGCGGACCGCGTACAAAACTAAAACCCGTGCATGTGGATACCGAACCGTTTCCCGGTTTTCCCACCGATTTGCAGGCGCAGATGATGGCGCTGCTGTGCACCGCCGACGGGGTCAGCGTGCTGGAGGAGAAAATCTTTGAAAACCGCTTCATGCATGCGCCCGAACTGATGCGCATGGGGGCCAGGATCGAGGTGCATGGCGGCACTGCCACGGTCACCGGGGTCGAACGACTGAAAGGCGCGCCGGTGATGGCGACGGATCTGCGCGCCTCCGTGTCGCTGATCCTCGCCGGGGTGGCGGCGGCGGGGG
>JAKIUO010000024.1 GCA_021647535.1 Hyphomicrobiaceae bacterium | reverse complement strand
GTCGCGGCAGCTCGGCCTTCGATGATCCCCGTCCCTCGATTTTGAGTAGTGGGCCTGACAATGTCTGGTACCTGACTCCCTATACGTGCAGCGCGCGGCCAAAGGCTTCGAGTGTCGACTCGTGCATCATCTCGGACAGAGTTGGATGCGGAAAGACGCTATGCATGAGTTCAGCCTCGGTGGTCTCGAGGTTCATGGCGATCACGAAGCCCTGAATCAACTCCGTGACTTCGGCGCCAATCATGTGCGCGCCGAGCAGTTCACCCGTTTTAACATCAAAGATGGTCTTGATCATGCCCTCGGTCTCGCCCAGCGCAATGGCCTTGCCGTTGGCCTGATAGGGAAATTTTCCTATTTTCAGTTCATGCCCGGCCCCACGTGCCACTTTTTCTGTCATGCCCACCGAGGCCACCTGCGGTGTGCAATAGGTACAGCCCGGTATATTGCTGCGATCCAGCGGATGAACACCTTCCTGCCCGGCAATTTTTTCAACGCAGATGATGGCTTCATGGCTGGCCTTGTGCGCCAGCGCCGGAGCCCCGGCCACATCACCAATCGCATAAACATGTTCAGCCGTGGTCCGGCAAAACTCATCAATCAGCACATCGCCACGTTCAACCTTGACGCCAGCCTCTTCCAGCCCAAGGTTTTCAGAATTGGCGATAATGCCCACCGCCAGAATAACCCGCTCAAATGTTTCGCTAGAGCTTTTCCCATCCTTGAGGGTAATGGTGGCCGTAACATCACTGGCACCGCTTTTCAGATCCGAAACCTTGGCCCCGGTATGAATGGTCATGCCCTGCTTCTCAAAGCTCTTGCGGGCCAGAGCGGAAATTTCTTCATCTTCCACCGGCATCACCCGGTCCATCATCTCGACAACCGTGACTTTGGCACCAAGCGTATTAAAGAAAGATGCGAACTCAATGCCAATCGCCCCAGAGCCTACCACCAGCAAAGATTTAGGCATAATATCCGGCACCAATGCCTCACGATAGGTCCAGATCTTCTTGCCATCAGGCTCAAGGCCGGGAAAGCTGCGCGCTCGTGCGCCGGTCGCAATGATGATGTGCTTGCCAGTGACAGTGCTGCTGGCGCCATCCTTACCAGTCACATCAATCTTGCCAGACCCGGCCAATTTGGCTGTGCCATCAATCACCGTGATCTTGTTCTTCTTCATCAAAAAGCCAACCCCGCCTGTCAGCTGCTTCGAAACAGCCCGCGAACGCTTGACAATGGCCTGCAGATCAAAACCAATCTCGCCAGTCGAAAGACCATATTTGGCGGCGTGTTTCATGTTCTGGTACATTTCGGCAGAGCGCAACAAGGCCTTGGTCGGAATACACCCCCAATTGAGACAGATCCCGCCCAGATTTTCACGCTCAATAATCGCCGTTTTCATCCCCAGTTGCGCCGCCCGTATAGCCGCTACATAGCCTCCGGGACCAGCACCGATAACAACAAGATCAAAATTGGATTGAGACATGTGAGTTCCTTGTAAATAGCGCCCCAGAAGCACCTTGCAGGCGCCGCCCTCGCCGGGCAGGCATCTTCGCAGATAGCGTTGGGGAATAATCCCCAAACCCCTATTTTCAAAATGGTTTCCAAAGGCTTGCCTTTGGTTCCAGCTGAACAGGCTGCCTGTCCGGCGAGGACAAGCCCGTTAGGGCTTAAACCAGCATGGTAACCGGCTCTTCGATATAGGTTTTGAACGCCTTGAGCAATTGTGCGCCTAGCGCCCCGTCTATGACACGGTGATCGCAAGAGAGCGTACAGGACATGACATTGGCGACCGCCAGCTCACCTTCTTTGACAACCGGGCGTTGTTGTCCCCGGCCCACCGCCAATATACTGGCGTGAGGGGGATTGATGACGGCGTCGAACTGTTTGATGTCGAACATGCCCAGATTGGAGATAGAAGTGGTGCCGCCCTGATATTCGTGGGGGGCCAGTTTTTTGCTTCTGGCGCGGTGGGCAAGGTCTTTCATCTCGTTGGAGATTTCTGACAGGGTTTTGAGATCGGCATGACGGATAACAGGCGGGAACAGCCCGCCTTCCACGGCGACCGCAACGGCGACATCCGAACGTTTGTGTTTCAATACACCTTGCCCGCCCCATGTGGCATTGGCGTCGGGCACTTTTTGCATGGCCAGTGCCAGCGCCTTGATGATGAAATCATTGACAGACAGGCGCACTCCGTCAGCGGCAACCGCCTCATTCATGCGCTTTCTGGCCTGGAGCAATTCATCGAGTTCACAATCAATGGACAGATAGAAATGCGGAATGGTTGATTTGGCCAATGTCAATCGGTCGGCAATAATACGGCGCATATTGTCGTGCGGCACGACCTCATAGCTGCCTTCCTCATAGAGTGAGAAGATTTCCTTGTCGTCGAGCCCGGCTGGCGTTTTGGGGGCGCTAACGGCTGTATTTGCAGCCGCAAGACCAGCTCCAACAACGGGCGCAGTTGCAACAGCTTTAACGCCATCTGGTGAAGCTGCACTTCCATTGGCCAGCGCCAGTTCCACATCTTTCTTGACAATGCGCCCTCTGGGGCCACTACCAGAGATCCCTGCTAGCGACAGCTTGTTCTCTTTTGCAATGCGCCGCGCCAATGGACTGGCAAACAAGCGATCGCCAGCTTCCTTTACAACGGGTGTTGCGACAAGAGCCACTGGTGCCGCTTGGCTTTGCGTTGTTTCAATAAGCGGTGATGTTGGGGCGGAGGAAGCTGGCGTTTCCGCTTCTTTGTCATCATCGCCCTCATCATCGTCAGTCAGCACCATGGCGATCATTGTATTAACCGGCACATCTGCCTCGCCTTCGGCAATATAGAGCTTGCCGATGCGGCCCTCTTCAATGGCTTCAACTTCCATCACGGCCTTGTCTGTCTCGATTTCGGCAATGACATCACCCGGAGCAATTTCGTCCCCTTCCTTGACGTGCCATTTGGCCAGCTTGCCTGTTTCCATAGTGGGAGAAAGAGCAGGCATCAAAATTGGTATGGACATCTTGTTCCCTTTCTAGGCCTGGTCTTTGTAGCAAACGCCATGCACGGCGTTCATTACATCATCAATTGATGGCAATGCCAGCTTTTCAAGATTGGCGGCATAGGGCATGGGCACATCCTTGGCGGTGACCTTGGTGGGTGGCGCATCCAGATAATCGAAAGCTTCTGATGTCACTCTGGAACAGATTTCCGAACCAATGGAGGCCACCGGCCAGGCTTCTTCGACGGTTACAATACGGTTGGTTTTACGCACAGAGGTCAGTACGGTTTCCATATCAAGCGGGCGCAAAGTGCGTAGATCAATGATCTCGGCGTCAATGCCCTGTTCCGCCAGTTTTTTACCAGCTTCATTGGCCAGCTGCATACCACGCGAGAACGAAACAATTGTTACATCCTTGCCGGTTCTGACAATATCAGCCTTGCCAATCGGAATGATCAGGTCTTCAACGTCAGGAATATCAAAAGTCTGGCCATAAACCATTTCATGCTCAAGAAATACGACGGGATTGGGATCGCGAATAGCGGCCTTCAACAGGCCTTTGGCATCTGCCGCCGTATAGGGAGCTACAACCTTTAGCCCCGGCACTTGCGCATACCAGGACGAATAATCCTGACTGTGCTGCGCGCCAACGCGTGAGGCCGCTCCATTTGGCCCGCGAAAGACAATGGAGCTGCTCATCTGCCCACCGGACATATACAGCGTTTTGGCGGCTGAATTTAAAATATGGTCGATGGCCTGCATGGCAAAGTTCCAGGTCATGAACTCGACGACAGGTTTCAAACCGGCAAAGGCCGAGCCCACAGCAATCCCGGCAAAGCCATGTTCGGTGATCGGTGTGTCGATGACGCGCTTTTCGCCAAATTCGGCCAGCAGGCCCTGTGTCACCTTGTAAGCGCCCTGATATTCGGCGACTTCTTCTCCCATCACGAAAACATCGTCATCAAGGCGCATTTCTTCGGCCATGGCGTCACGCAAGGCTTCGCGCACGGTTATCTCGACCATGGCCGTATCTCCCGAAACTTTTGTTTCAGTGATCACCGGGCTGGCAGGTGCTGCTGACAGGGCAGGTTCTGGAGCGCTTGGCGCTTCAACAATTGGGGCCTTTGCCACGGTGGGCGCAGGAGCTGTCGCCGGAGCCGCTCCGTTGGCCTCTTCCCCCTCTTCCATAACAATGGCGATGGGTGTATTGACCTTGACGCCTTCAGCCCCTTCAGCCACCAGCAGTTTGGACATCAGGCCATCATCAATGGCTTCGACTTCCATAGTCGCCTTGTCTGTTTCAATTTCGGCGATCACATCACCAGCATTGATTTCGTCGCCTTCTTTAACCAGCCAGCGGGCCAGCTTGCCCTCTTCCATGGTTGGAGATAGCGCCGGCATCAAAATTTCTGTAGCCATCAAGATTGCTCCTTGCAAAAGATCCGCCCAGGGTCTTTCCGTTTTACGTTTGTCAATGAAAGACCCTGGTTCTTTGTTTCTTCGTGCTTCATTTCGGAAAACCGGTATCCACTTTTCCGGAAAGCACTTTAGCGGAGGATGTCGGTGTAAAGTTCAGAAGGGTCTGGATGCACATCATTTTGTGCAAACTCAGCAGCAGCTGCAGCGATGGCCTTGACCTCTTTGTCGAGCGCTTTCAGGTCATCTTCACTGGCAATACCATCAGCGACAATGCGCTTTTTGAGCTGTTCAATGGGATCGCTTTCCTTGCGCACTTTCTGCACTTCTTCACGCGAGCGATATTTGGCCGGATCAGACATGGAATGGCCGCGATAACGATAGGTCAGCATTTCGAGGATATAGGGTCCACCGCCTTCACGTGCGCGTTTCACAGCCTTGTCGCCCGCCTCTTTCACCGCCCGTACATCCATGCCATCAACCTGTTCGCCAGGGATGTCAAAACTTGCACCGCGCTGGGAAAAGTCAGTGGTTGCGGAAGAGCGCTCAATACTGGTGCCCATGCCATATTTATTGTTCTCGATGACATAAATCACCGGCAGATCCCAAAGCTTGGCCATATTGAAGCTTTCATAGACCTGCCCCTGATTGGCAGCGCCGTCACCAAAATAGGTCAGGCTGACGCGATCATTGCCGCGATATTTATTGGCGAAGGCCAAACCGGAACCCAGCGGCACAGAAGCGCCGACAATGCCATGGCCGCCATAAAAATTCTTTTCAAGCGAGAACATGTGCATGGAGCCGCCCTTGCCCTTGGAATAACCACCAGCACGTCCGGTCAACTCGGCCATAACGCCCTTGGGGTCCATACCAGAAGCCAGCATATGGCCGTGATCACGATAGGTGGTGATGACCTGATCGCCCTTGCTGATCGCCATTTGCATACCAACAACAACGGCTTCCTGGCCAATGTACAAATGACAGAAACCGCCAATAAAGCCCATGCCATAAAGCTGACCCGCCTTTTCTTCAAAACGCCGGATCAACAGCATTTCGCGATAGGCATCAAGTTCCTGTTCAGGAGTAAATTCTAGCATTTAATCTTCTATTCCCGATAATTGGCCCAACCCGCAAAAAAGCGCATATTCAAGCAGTCGGAGCCCTTGTTTCCCCAATTGTACACCCAGTTTTTCTATAGTGATACATGGTCAAACCGACAACAGCGACCAAAAATCAGGCTTATTCTTACTATCCCTGCTTTGCACCGGTCAATGGTTTCGCCAAAAATACCTATTTTTCCAATGAGATAGTTGGAATGTTCACCATATTCTATTGACCTTTTTGCACATATATCAGCTCGCCTTCATAGACAAAGCCAAGCATTTCGCGCGCCTGATATTCCAGCATATCACGATCAACAGCCCCTGGGGCGAGCAGTTTTGTCACATGTTCAAGCCTGGCGCGTTTCTTTTGCAAGAGCTGAAGCTTTTTGTCGAGGCCCGACAGGTGCGCCACAAGAGTTGAGCGCGCCTGCAAACCGTGTTCGCCAACATAGGTCTGCACGAAAAGGCTGACGAACAGAATTGCCGCCAGGATCAAAAAAAGGTTGTTTCGCAAAAAAACCATCTTAAACGGTGGCGGGAAGCACAGCGCTACCGTCATAAACGGCCATATCCCCCAGTTCCTCTTCGATACGAATAAGCTGATTATATTTAGCCATACGATCAGAACGTGACAGCGAGCCTGTTTTGATCTGCCCGGCATTGGTGGCAACGGCAATATCGGCGATGGTTGCATCCTCAGTTTCTCCTGAACGATGGGAGATGACGGCGGTATATCCGGCGCGCTGGGCCATTTCGACCGCATCGAGCGTTTCACTCAAAGTACCGATCTGGTTGACCTTGATGAGGATCGAATTGGCGACGCCTTTGTCTATGCCGTCCTTAAGACGCGCCACATTGGTCACGAACAGATCGTCTCCCACCAGCTGGCATTTCCCGCCAACCTGCTCTGTCATGAGTTTCCAACCATCCCAATCATCTTCTGCCAGACCATCTTCAATGGATATGATGGGGTATTTGCCAATCAGGTCATCGTAATAATTGACCATTTCCGCCGAGGTCAGAATTTTGCTCTCGCCTTTGAGATTATATTTTCCGTCCTCATAAAATTCGGTCGAGGCTGGGTCAAGAGCGATACAAACATCTTCGCCTGGTTTAAAGCCGGCCTGTTCAATGGATTTTGTTATAAAATCAAGCGCCTCGGTGCTGGAGGACAGATTGGGAGCAAAGCCGCCTTCATCTCCTACATTGGTATTGTGCCCGGCATCAGACAGTGATTTTTTCAACGTATGAAAAACCTCGGCCCCCATGCGAATGGCCTCGCGGATATTCTGCGCTTTGACCGGTACGATCATGAATTCCTGAATATCAATGGGATTATCGGCATGTTCGCCACCATTAATGATGTTCATCATGGGCACCGGCAGCTTATGGGCGTTAACACCGCCCAGATAGCGATAAAGCGGCAGGTTGGCAGCAACTGAGGCCGCCTTGGCCACGGCCAGCGATACACCCAGAATGGCATTGGCACCAATGGTCGCCTTGTTGGGGGTGCCATCAAGATCACAAAGTACCTTGTCGAGCCGCCTTTGTTCTTCCGCCTCCATGCCCTGCAAAGCATCAAAGACATCGCCATTAATGGCTTCAACGGCCTTGACGACACCTTTGCCCATATAACGCTTGCCGCCATCACGTAGCTCGTGCGCTTCATGAGCCCCGGTTGAGGCACCAGACGGAACGGCGGCACGTCCCATGGAGCCATCTTCCAGTATAACATCAACCTCAACAGTGGGATTGCCCCGACTATCCAGTATTTCACGGCCCATTATATCGGTAATTGCGGTCATCTGATTTTCCTGTTGAGTTGACAACTTGTTCTATGCAGTACGCTCAAAGCTGGTATGATTGAAATGGTATCCCAACGCTCTTAACGATCATTACCGCGTTAGTCAAAAGGAACATTGTCGCAAAGCCTGCAAGCAAGCCTGGCGAGACTTTGCTCTCTTATGTACCAAGGTCAGTCATCACGATATTCTATCCATTTCAGGAGCTCATTCTTGTTTTTCTATTTGTCGAAAATTCTTGGTTTTTTTATATTGCCCTCAAACTTTCTGTGTTGCCTTGCTTTTCTGGCGCTTTTGATGACCAGAACCCGGCATGTCAGATTGGCCAGAAAAATCCTGTCGGCAACCATCATTATTTTACTTGTCATGGGATTTTCTCCTTTGGGAAACTGGTTACTCATACCGCTGGAACAGCGTTTTTCAGCCTCCCCACACAATGATAAAATGCCAGCTCCTTATGGCATCATCGTTCTTGGGGGCTCGATCAATACCATTGTCACAAGAGCAAACAAAACGGTCGCCATCAATGAAGCTGGCGAGCGGCTTTTTGAACTTGCTATTCTGGCAAGACGTTATCCCAAGGCAAAGCTGGTCTTTAGCGGCGGTTCGGGGCGCATATTATCCAAAACCATGAGCGAATCAAAAGCTGCACAAAAACTGTTTACACGTCTTGGCATCGCACCAGACCGCATACTTTATGAGGACAAATCAAAAAACACCTGGCAAAATGCCCAATATACCAAAACGCTGATCAAATCCTCGCACCGGCAGCGCTGGCTCCTTGTGACCT
Source organism: Hyphomicrobiaceae bacterium (assembly GCA_021647535.1). GTDB lineage: Bacteria > Pseudomonadota > Alphaproteobacteria > Rhizobiales > JAKIUO01 > JAKIUO01. The sequence continues at coordinate 13,290 of JAKIUO010000024.1, read as the reverse complement.
CTGCCTTTCATATGGCGCGTTCAGTGGGCTGTTTTCGCAAAAACGGTATAAATATCATCCCCTGGCCAGTGGATTTCCGCACGAGAGGGCATCAGGATAAATACCGTTTTTTCGATCGCGCTTCTCAGGGTTGGAAACGGGTTGATGTGGGCGTGCGCGAATGGATTGGGCTGCTGGTCTACCGCCTGAGCGGGCGAACTGATAGCCTGTTTCCAAGTTAAACCTGTCCCATTAATCACCTCGCCAAAGGCATTCCCACAAATTTGCGCTAAATTCGCCTTGACACAAGGCCCGCAAAACTGTTTTCTGCGGCATCACCTTCGCATATACCACCATCTGAATGACTATTTCAGATCAAGTGCGTACTGAGGCCACGTGGCGGAGTGGTTACGCAGCGGATTGCAAATCCGTCCACCCCGGTTCGATTCCGGGCGTGGCCTCCAAATTCCCCTTCTTTAAACACGGCTGAGATGGATGATGCATTCTGGTTTTTTACCCCATAGACGATAGATTTCGGCACGCACGGCCCGGCGCACGGCTTCGCTTGCTGTTTCCACACTTCTGCGTTTTTTCTTCGGCAGGCTTTTCAGCGTACCTTCAATGGTGATGTCAATCACTTCTTTCAGTGGTTTTTTCTCACTGATTTCAGCCGGGATACCCTTTATATCAATCAAAAGGTCAAGAATTTCATTGTCTTCTTCATCCAGCACAATCGTCGCCACAACCAAACCGACAAAAGCCAGCTTGCGTCGGTCCCGCATGGGTTGTTCGTGTTTTATGGAGATGGTTTTGCCATCGAGATACCAGCGACCGGTGGGCACCTCATCAATCTTGATCAACGGACCGTCTTTATGGTCGAGGGGCAATAAGCGCATAACCTCGCCATTGGTCATGAGGGCCGAGCGTGAAATATCGTTTTCACCGGCAAATTTTCGATGTTCTCTCAAATGCCGAAACTCCCCATGCATGGGGATCAGCGAGCGTGGTTTCAGCCATTTATAGAGTTGTTTGAGTTCATCGCGCTGGGGATGGCCCGAGGCATGGACCAACTCATTGGCGACGGTGACGATTTCGATGCCACCATCAGACAGATCATTCAACAGACCACCGACAGAGCGCTCATTGCCCGGGATGGTAAACGAAGAAAAAATCACCATATCACCCGCTGCGAACTTGATCCGGTGATGCTCCCCCTTGGCGATACGCGCCAATGCTGCACGATTTTCGCCCTGCGACCCCGTGCATAACAGGACAATATCCTTGCGATCGAGATGGGCATACTGATCCTGATCGAGAAAATCAATATCATCGGGCAAATGGCCGGTTTCTTTGGCCGCCGTAATCACGCGCCATAATGAGAGCCCCGCAACAACGATATAGCGGTCTGCCGCTTTCGCTGCCAGTGCGACCGCTTTAATGCGCGCCACATTGGAAGAAAAAGCCGTAACGATCACCCTTTGGGGGGCATTTTTTATGATTTTTGCCAGAGATTTGGCAACTTCGCCTTCCGAAATTGAATGGCCTTCCTTGAAGACATTGGTTGAATCACAAATGAGGACATCAACCCCCTCTTCACCAATCTCCAACAGGCGTTTTTCATCGACGAGAGCCCCAACGACCGGCTCTGGATCAATCTTCCAGTCACCACTGTGAAAAATCGTGCCTTCGGGGGTACGAATGACCAGTGCATTTGGTTCGGGTATGGAATGGGTCATGCCCACATATTCCAGATCGAACGGTCCAATATCGAAACGCGAACCGAGCGGCATCTCCGTGACCTCAAATTCTTCACGCGTGCCATAGCTGGCAATTTTACCCTGCAAGAGCGCATTGGCAAAGGGGGTCGCATAGACGGGCGCGCGCAACATTGGCCATAACTCGGTGAGTGCCCCCAGATGGTCTTCATGGGCATGGGTCAGCACAATCGCCACTAGATGATTGTGATCATCTTGCAAAAAACTGATATCTGGAAAGATCAGCTCAATGCCGGGCTCTTCAGGACCTGGGAAGGTCAGCCCCACATCAACCATCAGCCATTGTCTGTTCTTTTTAGGGCCATAGCCGTACAGATATATATTCATACCTATTTCACCAGCTCCGCCCAGTGGCACCAGAACCAGCTCATTTTCATCGCGCTGTTTATTGCTCATAAGTTTTACTCAAGCCCTTTGATTTCGATGATGGAACCGGAAGAAATTTCCTGCGTTGAACCGCTCAGATCTTCCAGTAGAAGCGCACCCTCGCTAGAAATGGTTTTGAAACGCCCTTCATATAGCCGTTCTCCGACCGATATTTTTATGGTTTGCCCTATATGGCAGGAGCGCTCCAGCCAGGCCAGTCGTACCGTCTCGAAACCGGCCCCGTTTGCCCATATGGAACGCCAGTCACGTGTGGATTGGGCAAGCGCCACGAAGAGTTGCTCAATCGAGCAATCCCAGCCGTTTTGCGCCAGATGACCAGCGGCAAACAAGCCGTTTGCGTCAGGATCCTTAAACTCATGTGCCTCAGGGTGACTGGCCAGATTAATGCCGGTCCCCATCACCACATCAAACTGGCCTGCACGTGTAGAAGAAGGGCGGCTTTCGACAAGAATGCCGCATATTTTACGCCCCTCCAGCAAAATATCATTGGGCCATTTAAGGCACAATGATCCCATGCGAAAATAATCACCCGCAAACTGCTCAATAGCGCTATAGGCCGCCAGAGCCGCCAATACAGAGATCTGCGGCAATTGCTGTGAAGAACAGGAACTATGGGTCAGCAGGCTGGCATAGAGATTGCCTGGCGATGAAACCCACTGCTTTCCTCTAGATCCACGACCACCGATTTGCCGTTTGGTGCCAAACCAGCTGTCACCCGTTAGGCCATTGTCTCTTTTTCGAAAGGCTTCAAGGTTAGTTGAATCAATTTCTTCCGACCAGAAATACTGATAGCCCTGCGGCAAGAGACTGTTTGGGGTTTTCATCCTAATTGAACAATGACTTGGAGGCAGCACCCGCAATCGCTTCCAGCGGGCCAAGATAGGCCAGGAAACCAATCACCAGAAGCCCGGAGGCCACTAACACTGAGCGCAAGGTGGCGTGCATGGGAACAAAGGCCTCGGCAGCCTCATCAAAAAACATGATCTTGATGATTCGCAAATAATAATAGGCGCCCACTACACTGGCCAGCACACCAATGATGGCAAGCGGGACCAGATCGGCCTTAATAGCAGCCAGCAACACATAATATTTACCAAAGAACCCAGCCAGTGGCGGGATACCAGCCAGCGAGAACATCAGCATGGAGAGTAAGAACGCCATGGTCAGATCGTTTTTGGCCAATCCAGCCAGATCATTGATATTTTCCACCGGCCCCTCTTCGCGGCGCATGGCCAGAATACAGGCAAAGGTGCCAAGGGTCATGATGGCGTAAATAATCATATAGATGACCACAGACTGCACGCCGATCTGCGTCCCCGCCGCCAGACCCACCAGCGCAAAGCCCATATGACCGATGGAGCTATAAGCCATCAGCCGTTTAATATTGGTTTGGCCGATCGCTGCAAACGCCCCCAGTACCATAGAGGCAATAGAGACAAAAACGATGATCTGTTGCCATTGCGGGGTAATACCGGGAAAGGCTCCATACAAAACCCGTATGATCATCGCCATCGCTGCGATCTTTGGGGCTGCAGAGAAGAAGGTTGTCACAGGGGTTGGTGAGCCTTCATAGACATCAGGCGTCCACATATGGAACGGCACAGCCGATATCTTGAAGACCAGACCGACAAGCAAAAAGGCAAGCCCGAAGACAACGCCCAAGCTCGGCCCTGCAGTTTTGATTGAACTGGCAATCTCCGCGAAGCCTGTGGCCCCTGTAAAGCCGTATATCAGCGATGCCCCATAGAGCAACATGCCTGAGGACAAAGCCCCCAGCACAAAATATTTAAGGCCCGCTTCACTGGAGCGCTCTGAATTGACATTAAAGGCGGCAATCACATAAAGCGCCAGACTTTGTAGTTCAATACCCAGATAAAGGGCCATCAGATCATTGGCCGAGATCATTACCATCATGCCAGCCGTGGCCAGCAGGATCAGCACCAAAAACTCGTATTTCCACAGATTGGCCCTCGACATGAAGTCGTAAGACATCATGACGGCTAGAGCTGCGGCAATCAGCGTAACAATTTTCATGAGCCGCGCAAAGGGATCCAGTATGAAACTGCCACCAAACAGAGCAGTGGTGCCATTCCCCTGCATATAAAGCACAACGGCCGCCAATATGAGGATAGAGAAGGCAGCAAGGGAGATGAACAACATGTTCTTACCCTTGAGAAAGGCGCCTGCCATAAGCAGGGCCATCGCACCGATAACCAGGATCACTTCTGGTAGAACAGAGTTGTAAGCCCCAAGGAAGGACGCAGTCGATGTCGGCATGGTGTTTTCCTGTTGGTCCTAGTTCGACGCCAGCTGGGCTGCATCATGCGCAGCCTTGATGGCATCCTTGTAATTGTTCAAAAGCTGGTCGACGGAGGCCGCTGTCACATCAATGATCGGTGCAGGCCATACACCCAGCAAAATGGTCAGCACCACCAAGGGCGTCAGAATGGCGATTTCACGTGTATTGAGATCCACGATGTTTTTCAGAGAGGCTTTTTCGAGCTTGCCAAAGATCACCCGGCGATAAAGCCACAAAGCATAGGCCGCCGATAAAATAACCCCGAAAGTTGCGACAAAGGCTACCCAGCTATTGGCCTTGTAGGCCCCGACGAGTGTCAAAAATTCGCCGACAAAACCGCTGGTTCCCGGCAAGCCGACATTTGCCATGGTGAAGACCATGAAAAACACGGCATAGAGCGGCATACGATTGACCAGCCCACCATAGGCAGAGATTTCTCTGGTGTGCATACGGTCATAAACCACCCCGATACAAAGAAACAAGGCTGCAGAGATTATGCCATGGGAGAGCATCTGAAAAATACCGCCCTGTATACCCTGAGCCGTCGCCGTGAAGATCCCCATGGTGACAAACCCCATGTGAGCGATAGAAGAATAGGCAATGAGTTTCTTGATGTCCTCTTGCACCAATGCCACCAGCGATGTGTAGACAATGGCGATACAGCTTAAGACAAACACCACAATGGCAAATGTGTCAGAGGCCACCGGGAACATCGGGATGGAGAAGCGCAAGAAACCATAGCCACCCATTTTGAGCAATATGGCTGCAAGGATCACCGAACCGGCGGTGGGCGCTTCGACATGCGCATCTGGCAACCAGGTATGCACCGGCCACATGGGCATTTTAACCGCGAAGGAGGCAAAGAAGGCCCACCACAATACGGTCTGTAGCCCCCCTTCTATGGTCAGGCCCCAGAAATGGATAGGCGTCGTCGAGAAGTTGTAAGTCAGCAGTCTGGTTATATCCGTTGTGCCTGATACGTTATACATAGCCATGATGGCCAGCAGCATAAGCACAGAGCCCAGCAGCGTATAAAGGAAAAACTTGAAAGACGCATAGACCCGCCTCTTGCCGCCCCAAACCCCGATAATGAGGAACATGGGAATGAGCCCGGCTTCAAAGAACACATAGAACAAAAGAAGATCAAGAGAGCAGAACACGCCAATCATCAGGCTTTCCAGCACAAGGAAAGCAATCATATACTCCTTGACGCGGTCCTGAATGCTGTCCCAGCTGGCAAGGATCGACAAAGGCATGACAAAGGTTGTGAGGATGACAAACAGCATGGAAATGCCATCGACCCCCATATGATAGCTGAAATTTTCACCAAGCCATTCATATTTTTCGACGAACTGAAATCCCGGATTGGCGTTATCGAAGTAAAACCAGATCAGCAAGGAAACGAAAAATGTAAATATGGTCGTGAACAAAGCCGCCATCCGGGCATTGTTTTTAGCCGTTTGGTCATTGCCAGGAATGACGAAGATGATCAGCGCTCCCAGCAAAGGCAGGAAGGTGACGACTGAAAGAATGGACCAACTATTCATTATCTGATCCCTCCCGTAATATTGCCGAACATGAACCAGCTGATAATCGCCGCCAGACCTATGAGCATGACAAAGGCATAGTGATAGACATAGCCGGTCTGCATACGCACGGCTCCTTTGGTGACATCAAGAACGCGGGCCGCAACACCATCTGGTCCAAGCCCATCAATAATCTTGCCGTCTCCACCTTTCCAGAACAAACGTCCCAGCCATAAGGAGAAACGCACGAAAATCAGATTATAGAGTTCGTCAAAATACCATTTATTGTAGGAGAACAGGTAAATCGGCTTGAACAAACGCGCGAATATAGAGGGCAGTTTGGTGAACTGTATATAGAACAGCCAAGCCAGCGCAAAGCCAGAGATCATCATCACAAAAGGTGACAGTTTCACCCACAACGGCACATGATGCATGGCCTCTACAATATGCTGCGTATCAGCGATAGAGCGTCCCCAAAAATCGGCAGGATGATCCCCGATAAAGTAATCCTTGAAAATAAAGCCAGCTGCCAGGGCCCCTACCGCCAATACATAAAGCGGGATCAGCATGACATTAGGGCTTTCATGGATATGCTTGGCGGCTTCCTCGTCAACCCGTGAAGGGCCATGGAACGTCATGAAAATCAATCGCCAGGAATAAAAGCTGGTGAGGAACGCAGCCACAACGGTCAGCCAGAAGGCATAATTGCCAATAGGGCTGTGAGCTGCAAAGGCCGATTCGATGATCGCATCCTTGGAATAAAAACCAGCTGTGCCGATCAGCATCGGGATACCAACCCCGGTCAACGCAATCGTGCCAATAATCATCATAGCATAGGTAATGGGAATTTTCTTTGCCAGTCCGCCCATTTTGCGCATGTCCTGTTCATCAGAAACTGCATGAATAACGGCCCCGGAACCAAGAAACAGCAGCGCCTTGAAAAAGGCGTGGGTAAACAGATGGAATATACCAGCTCCATAAGCGCCAACCCCAAGCGCCACAAACATATAGCCAAGCTGACTACAGGTTGAGTAGGCGACCACCCGCTTGATATCGTTCTGCGTCACGCCAACGGTCGCTGCAAAAAAAGCGGTTGAAGCGCCAACCAGTGTCACCACCCATAAAGCGGTGGGCGCAAGTTCAAACAAGGGGGAAAGGCGAGCCACCATAAAGACCCCAGCTGTCACCATGGTCGCGGCATGAATGAGGGCTGAAACGGGTGTCGGACCTTCCATGGCATCCGGCAGCCAGGTGTGCAAGAATAATTGCGCTGACTTGCCCATAGCTCCCATAAACAAGAGCAGGCAGATAACAGTCAGCACATCCAGTTCCCAGGACAAAAAATGCATAGTCAGCCCTTGTTGGGCTTTGGCGGCGGCAAATACTGTATCGAAATCCATACTGCCAAAGACGAAAAAGATGGCAAATATACCAAGTGCAAAGCCAAAGTCTCCGACCCGGTTGACGACAAAGGCCTTGATGGCGGCGGCATTGGCGGTGGGCTTTTTATACCAGAAACCAATCAGCAGATAAGAAGCCAGTCCAACGCCTTCCCAACCAAAAAACATCTGCATGAAATTATTGGCTGTCACCAGCATCAGCATGGCGAATGTAAACAAAGACAGATAGGCAAAGAACCTTTGTCGATGAGGATCATTATGCATATAGCCAATGGAATAGACATGCACCAGCGAGGAGACAGTGGTGACAACAACCAGCATGACAGCCGTCAACGTATCCACCCTGATGGCCCAGGACAGATTGAGGTTGCCAGAGGTCAGCCAGTGCAGAAGTTCAACGATATGAGGTTCACCTGGGTGTCCTGACAGGGCAAACTGATAAAAAACAACCCAGGAAAGAGCTGCCGAAACAAGTAGCAAACCGCTGGTGACATATTCACTGGCTTTGGCACCGATCAATTTGCCAAACAGTCCGGCCACCAAAAAGCCAAGCAGGGGCAGAAAGACGATCAGGGTATAGATATTCATAACTGTCTTTCTAACCTTTCATGGCGTGGATATCGTCCACAGCAATTGAACCCTTATTGCGGTAGTAAACCACAACGATCGCCAGCCCAATGGCCGCTTCGGCTGCCGCCACCGTCAACACAAACAGGGCAAAGATCTGACCAGTGAGATTGTTCTGAAAGGCTGAAAAAGCCACCAGATTGATATTGACCGCAAGCAGCATGAGCTCTATCGACATCAGGATCACAATGACATTTTTCCGATTGAGAAAAATGCCGAATATGCCGAGCGTAAACAATATAGCAGCTACCGACAGGTAGTGTGGCAATCCAACTTCCAACATTTAAATGCTCTATCCTCTTAATCTTGCAGAGTAATCTTGCGGTTCTATGTGGTAACTTGCAGGTTCAGACTTTAGCCCAACGACGGCAAATGTCAGATCCCTTTGCCAGTTTCCACTTTTCTGATTTCGATACTCATCTCTGGTGTTCTGGCCACCTGATCGGCGATGTTCTGGCGCCTGGCCCGGTCATTTTTGCGGTGGGTCAAAATGATTGCCCCAATCATGGCGGTCAGCAATATGATGCCGACTGCCTCGAAATAAAAAACATATTCGGTAAACAGCACACGCCCCAAAGCTTCCGTATTGGTGAGGGCTGCCAATTCAGGGTCCATCGGCGCTTTTACGACGTTGAGCCCACTTTTTGTTTTCCAGGCCCCGAACAAAGCGATCAGTTCTGCCAATACGGCAAAGCCGATCAGTGCACCAATGGGGAAATATTTCATATAACCCGCACGCATCTCGGCAAAATCAATATCCAGCATCATAACGACGAACAGGAACAAGACGGCCACCGCGCCGACATAGACAATGACCAGCGTCATGGCCAGAAATTCTGCGCCAAGCAACAAGAATATTCCTGCCGCATTGATAAAAGCGAAGATCAGAAACATCACGGCATGCACAGGATTGCGCGCGCTAACCACCATCAGCCCCGACAAGATGACCAGTGCGGAAAACAGATAGAAAAATAGGTCCGTACCTTCCATTTTCTTTTCAAAGCTCCTTAGGTTGTCCCAAATTTCAGATCGTCGATCCGGTGATCGTCAACTCTTATTGCCTTCAACCAGCCTAGCGATAGGGGGCATCCAGTTCGATATTTTTGGCGATCTCTCTTTCCCAGCGATCTCCATTATCGAGCAACCGCTGCTTGTCATAGAGCAGCTCCTCATGTGTTTCTGTGGCAAATTCGAAATTCGGCCCCTCAACGATGGCTTCCACCGGACAGGCTTCTTGACAATAGCCACAATAAATACATTTAGTCATATCGATGTCATAGCGTGTTGTACGCCTTGTACCATCATTTCGCCGTGGCCCCGCCTCAATAACAATGGCTTGCGCGGGACAAATAGCCTCACACAATTTGCAGGCGATGCAGCGTTCCTCACCATTTGGGTAACGCCGCAAAACATGCTCACCCCGAAAACGTGGTGACAACGGCCCCTTTTCAAAAGGGTAATTCACTGTCGATTTTGGCTTGAAAAAATATTTCATCGCCAAAAAGAAGGCCGAAACAAATTCAAGCAAAAACAGTGATTTGATTGTTTGACCAACTCTGGCCATGACTAATGTCCTTCCTTAGGGAGCCATATCGAAAAAGTGCAGAACCGAAGCAACGGCAACGACCATGAATAATGACAGAGGCAGAAAAACTTTCCAGCCAAGCCGCATCAGCTGATCATAGCGATAACGCGGCACGAAGGCCTTGACCATGGCGAACATGAAGAACACCACCCAGACCTTGAGCAGGAACCAGATCACCCCGGGTACCCAGTTCAGGAACCACACATCCATCGGTGGCAACCAGCCCCCAAGGAACAAGATTGTGATGATGGCACACATAAAGGTAATGGCCAGATATTCCCCGAGCATGAACAACATATAGAGCGAAGAGGAATACTCCACCATGAAACCAGCTACCAGTTCACTTTCCGCTTCCGGCAAGTCAAATGGCGGGCGATTTGTTTCAGCCAACGCCGAAATAAAGAAGACAATGAACATCGGGAACAAAGGCAGCCAGAACCAGTTTAAAACGGTTAACCACGGCACACCCAGCCAATCGGCCAGACCACTCTTTTGCGCCATCACAATGTCAGTGAGGTTGAGAGAGCCAACACATAGAAGCACTGTGACAATGACGAAACCGATGGAGACTTCATAGGAAATCATCTGACCAGCAGAGCGCAAAGCACTCAAAAACGGATATTTGGAGTTGGAGGCCCAACCGCCAATAATAATGCCATAGACTTCCAGTGAGGAAATCGCCAGTACATATAAAATGCCGACATTGATATTGGCAACGACCCAGCTGGTGCCTTCATCGGCGGGCCAGCCAGCCCCAACTGGTACAACAGCCCACACGGCAAGCGTGACAAAAGCCGTGATCAATGGTGCCAGCAGAAACAGAACCTTGTTGGAGCCCGACGGAATAATGGGTTCCTTGAACAAGAATTTCGCCATATCGGCAAAACTTTGCAACAAGCCCCATGGCCCAACGACATTTGGTCCACGGCGCAATTGCACCGCTGCCCAGATTTTGCGATCCGCGTAGATAATGTAGGCAACCATAATGAGCAAGGGCACCAATATGGCAAGGCTTTGAATGGTCTTCAAAACCGGTGTCCAGATGATCCAGGGCCAGATGCTTGACCAGAAAAAATCAATCATGAGTGATCAGCACCCCCTTCATCTCTTTTTGATTTTTTGAACCGCTCATTTCGTGTTTCAATGTGCTCATTTCAGCCATAATGGTCGAAGCGCGCGCCACAGGATTGGTCTGATAAAAATCTTTAATTGCCAGATCGAATCCCTTTGGATGAATACGAATGGCTTCGCGACCAAGTTCGCGCAAAGTGTCGACAGGGGCCTTCTCGATTTCGCCAAGCGTCGCAAGATGGGGGGCTTTTTCATAAATATGGCGATAGAGTTCCGTAACATTGTCAAACGGCAGGGTTTTGCCCAAACGTTCTGACAGAGCCCGAATGATGGTCCAGTCTTCGCGCGCCTCTCCTGGAGGGAAAACAGCACGCATGGTCATTTGCGCCCGCCCTTCAAAATTCACATAAGTCGCACTTTTTTCGCTATAGGCAGCGCCGGGCAATATAACATCAGCTATGCTGGCCCCCTTGTCGCCATGGCTGCCTTGATAAATGACGAAACTGTTTGCCAAACGGCCCGTCGATAATTCATCGGCGTGCAGCAGATAGACAACATCCATATTGCCCGCTTCGCTGGCTTGCAGAATATGCTCGACATCAAGCCCGTTTTCGCCCGGCAGGAAACCCACATCAAGAGCGCCGACAATTCCAGCTGAAGCGTGCAGAATATTAAAGCCGTTCCAATCCTCCTGGATCATGCCCATATCATTGGCGAGACGTGCGGCCAAAGCCAGAATGGCCCGTCCATCAGATCGTGCAACGGCCCCTTCGCCGAGGATCAACATGGGGTTCTTGGCCCCTTTCAGCACTTCAGAAAAGACGTTTTTGCCTCCCAGTATATCAACAAGGGTTTGGGGGCCCTCACCGAGATAATCATATTCATAGGACAAATCGATCTGTTCTCCGACCAGACCAACGCTGATCCGACCGCAGCTCACACCCGCACGAATACGCGCATTAAGAACCGCTGCTTCCGTGCGCGGATTGGTACCAATCATCAAAACGACATCGGCGCGATCAATACCCTCAATCGTCGTATTGAACAAATATCCGGCCCGACCATTCTCTTCCGAAAGCTGAGCACCTGTCTGCCGGCAATCAGTGTTGGAGCTGGCCAGAGAATGGCTCAACATTTTAAGGGCATAGACCTCCTCAAGAGCCGCCAGGTCTCCACTAATCGCAGCGAAACGGGACCCATCGACAGTCTCCATGCGTTTGGCGATGGCTGCAAAAGCCTGCTCCCAACTTGCTGGGCGCAGTTTGCCATCTTTTTTGATATAGGGCTGGTCGAGGCGCTGGTATTTCAGGCCATCAGTAATAAACCTGGCTTTGTCAGTGATCCACTCTTCATTGATCGCATCATTTTCGCGCGGCAGGATACGCAGCACTTTACCGCCACGTGTATCAACACGAATAGAAGCACCCTGCCCGTCCATGACATCAATACTTTCGGTCTTTTTCATTTCCCAAGGCCGTGCCGTAAAGGCAAAGGGGCGATGAGTGAGCGCGCCAACCGGGCAAATATCGACAACATTGCCAGAGAGCTCCGACAATATGCCCTTATTGAGAAAAGTGGTGATCTCGGCATCCTCACCCCGACCGGTCTGGCCAATCTCTTCAACCCCGGCGATCTCGGTCATGAAGCGTACACATCGGGTGCAAGAAATACAGCGCGTCATGATGGTTTTGATCAGTGGCGAAATATTGCGATTTTCAACAGCCCGCTTGTTCTCTTCAAAGCGACTACTGCCTGAACCAAAAGCAACGGCTTGATCCTGCAAGTCACATTCGCCCCCCTGATCGCAGATCGGGCAATCAAGTGGATGATTAATCAGCAAAAACTCCATTGTACCCGAACGCGCCTTTTCCACGGGGGGAGAGTTCGTCAAAATTTCGGGAGGCTGGCCTTCTGGGCCGGGGCGCAGATCATTGACCCCCATGGCGCAAGAAGCGGCCAGCTTGGGCATACCTTTGACTTCAACAAGACACATGCGGCAATTGCCAGCAATGGACAGGCGCTCATGATAGCAAAAGCGCGGGATCTCGCGCCCGGCCTGCTCGCAGGCCTGCAACAGGGTGAGCCCGTCGTCCACATCAATTTCCGTGCCATCTATGATCAGCTTTGGCATATCTGCTCGCCCCTGTTGGTCACTCGGTGGACCCCGTTTCAATCACTATTATACAGTCCGTTACCAGACAATCATCTGTTATTCTGCCGCTTTTATCGCCCCTTGCGGATTGGGATTGGCGGTAAATTCATCTATACGTTGCTCAATGACCGGCCTGAAATGCCGGATCAGTCCCTGAACCGGCCAAGCGGCCGCATCGCCAAGCGCGCAGATGGTGTGTCCCTCAATCTGCTTGGAGACATCAAACAACATGTCAATCTCGCTCTTATCGGCTTCGCCCTTGACCATACGCTCTAGCACACGCCACATCCAGCCTGTACCTTCACGACACGGCGTACACTGGCCGCAGCTCTCATGTTTGTAAAAGTAGGCCAGACGAGCAATCGCTCTGATCATGTCGGTCGACTTGTCCATGACAATAACCGCTGCCGTTCCTAACCCTGATTGCACTTCAAGCAGACTGTCAAAATCCATCGCCAGATCCTGACACTGATTGGCAGGCACGCACGG
>JAKIUO010000023.1 GCA_021647535.1 Hyphomicrobiaceae bacterium | reverse complement strand
TAGGACTTAAATCCAAGGCTCTTGGCCCGACATTGAAAAACTGGGAGGAATTTTCAGGCTGGATCAGTTCGGTAAAGAGCCAAGGGCATCTCTATCAATATCGCGAAAAATATATCGAAGGCTTTGTCGTTGAAGACGCGGCTGGCTACCAGTTCAAAATCAAGCTGGATTTCTACAGCTTCTGGAAACAGATGCGCGCCCACAAAGACCGCATCCGCCGCGCCCGCATAAAAGAGCAGGCCTTGCCGACCGCTCCCCCAAAGATTTATGGTTCAAGTCCAGGCCAAGAAGATGACGCCGCCAGTTTCCATAACTGGCTCATCACCCTGTCAAGCGCAGACCTGGAGAAAAATATCATATCCCTGCGCAATATGTATTTCGAGGAAGTCGGGGTAGAGTTGTGAAAAGAAAAGCGGACAAATGATACTCTTGCAAGAGGTTATAATTCACTGGACGAAACGAGAGCGCGGGGCCACGGAGCAGACAGAGTGCGATAGCCCATTCGCGAAGCGAGTTGCGCAAGAATTGAATTGTCCTAGCTGGAAAAATGAGGCACCGCAAAATTCACATATCTGACTACTCCAACTCATCAGGTGTTTTTTCCGAGACGTTTGTCGCCAGATCTTTGATGCTTTGCGGCGCAGCAATAAATTCAGCTGGCATATTTTCTGGCGCCAGCGCACCCAGAGAGACATAGATCTTCATCAACTGATCTACCTGCATACCCGTTACTGGCGTGATATTTTTTTCCGGCATGAACAAAAGATAGCCTGACATGGGAATGGGCGAGGTCGGAAAATAGACCAGCTTGCGCCGCTCCCCATCCAGTGTATAGGTTTGCGAGGAGGCCAGCAGGGCGAGTGTATCCACGCCATCAAGGCCGCCCAGACGACACCTGACAACACTCATACCCGCCAGTTCTTCGGCGTTCGGATCGCCAGATGCAAAACGTACAATCCTTGCGACCGGCTTGTAGATGGTGCGGAAAAACGGCACACGATCCATGGTCGCATCAAAAGCACTTTCCAGCCCTTTTCTGGCTTGTGTGCGTACAAACAGCCCGAGGATCCATATACCAATCACGGCAATCAGCAAACCAAGGGCAAAGGCAATATATTCATAATCACGCCCCACCAGCACCTTGCCGCTCTGCAAAATCAGCTCGCCAAAAAATGTCCCAGGACCCAGCGCATCCTTGATCCAACGCACCAACCAGATGATAATGAAGATCGTCAGCACAACCGGCAGCAGGAAAAACGATCCGGCCAGAAAGGTTCCCACAACGCTGGTGCGCCAGAAACGGGATAAAAATCCGAACATATTGCTCCGTTCATTGATGTTTCGACAACAGGGGCTCAATGGGCGGCATTATGGCCTATTTTCAATCGCGATGAAACCACTATAGCCAGCGGCTACAAGCGATTTGACTGCTGACGGGTGTACCTCTTTGAACAGACTGCGGTATTTCTTTAACTTTTTTCGGGTTTTCGAGTGCTTTGTGTATACATGATATTCCATTTAATCACCTCGTGGAGGACAAAGGCTGAACGTGCCGGAATAGGCATATATTCTTCCCCACAAGGGGTGTTTTATCGTAAATTTCAGTGCGATATGCTGGTTATCAATTTCTTTTTCTTCAACCCATGCCCGTCCGAGCAGCATATGCCCGGGAAGGGGGAGGCGCAGCGCTCCCAGCTTGAGCAGGTAGTCGGTACTTTCATAAATAATGGCCCCTTGCTCTTGCCTGATCGCCATTTTAATGCCCATGCCAAAACGCGGGTTTGTGCCAATCGTTTCAATAATTTCATTGCCCCCGGCATATTCCATGCTTGACTTGAAAATAATGGGCCTTGTTCGGCCCGGAATTTTAAAACTGCGGTGCCAGTGCATGGCCTTGTTCTGCGGCTGCGAGCTGTTTTTTACGCGCACTGGAATATTGTCCTCGCGCAAAAGAACCGGTCCGCCAAACAGTCTGGCCGGGGCGAGCAGCAGAAAAGCTGCTAGCGGATAATAGACGGACATGGTTCCTTGCAATTCGATTTCATCATTGCTTTTTGAGCGCAAACCATAGTGTTTTCGCACCATTGGCGCAACATTTTGCCAGTCCTTGCCAAGGGCCTGCTCGAAAATCGACATACCGGTTTTTGTGTTCTGTTCCATATTCAACTCCAGAAAGGGGGAAGGTCGGGCTTGGCCACCATCAGCCAAACGGCAACAATCAAAGAGACAAAGGCGGGCCAGCCGAGCCAGAACCAGATACGTGCCAGCCGGCGATATTCCTGAGAGAGCCCCTGCCCCTTATCGAGGGCATCAAGTGCCAGATCGCGCATTAAAATCTGCAACCAGACCACCGGCAACCAGCACAGCCCGGCGATTATATATAAAACGAAGGACAGCACCACCCAGGGCTCACTCAAGGGAGTTCCCAACTGTTGCAGTAACAAGAAACCGCTGATGGGTTGATAGATTGCCGAGGGCGTGGTGAACAAAAAATCTGCCAGCACCACATGTTTTGCCGTGATGGCCTGCGCCTCGATATTACCGGAGCGATCTGACATCCACTTGTAAAAGGCACTGCCAAGCCCGGTACCAAACAGTAGAAATGCACTGAGGATATGGGTCCATTTCAATATATTGTAACTTGTGAAATCTTCAAACATATTCTTATTCCTCTTGCCAGCCCCTCATCAACATCGTGGCGATCATGAGTGGAAAATTTTTGACCAGCACGCCAAACGGATCAGACCACATGAATGGTGCCACGATTGTCAGGGCCAGCGTGTAACCTGCAATGAGGGCGATCTGTACCATGGCGACGCGCCTGATATGAAAGCGCGCCAACAGGGCTATTCCCAGAGCCACATCCAGAAAAGCCGCCCCATACAGAGCCAGCGTCCCGGCCAAACCCTGCAAACCCAGCTTCGACAGCAGCGCCAGACTTTGCGCATGAGGGGTTAAAAGCAGCGAAGCCACACCGGCCATGATCCACATAAAAGCCAGCGAAAGGCGCAAGAATGGGCGCAAAAAATATTGCCTTGCCTCTATGCTCTGTGCTTTGCCTAGCGGATGTTCAAGCAAATACTCAGACAGCCCAGCAGGTTGAAACCCCAGCCTTTGTTGGCAATCCTTCGGCTCGACTGCACGCGCTTCTTTCAGCATATTGACAGCATCGCGATTAAACGGAAAATTACCGATTAAAGGGGCGGTGATTGCCAGCAAACCAGAAAGGCCATAAGGCATATGAACAGGGCGAAACCTGTTTTTTCTCTGCCAGTTTGAAAGCTGTCTGAGATATTGTTCAAGCGTGACGCGCTCAGATCCCACCAGATTGATGCGATGCCCAACCGCTTCTTGACGTTTCAGGACCATCAGAACGGCTCTTGCGACATCATCAATGCTGACAGGCTGCAAGATCTGTCGTCCATCAGCAATGACAGGCACAAATGGGAGTGCTGCAAGGGCCTGAAAAAAGCGCCAGCTCACGCCTTCCTTGCCTATGACCAATGAGGGGCGCAAGATGACCCATTCCATATCAAGCCTGGCCAACGCATCATCGGCGCGCTTTTTGGAAAGATGATAGGCGCTGGTGGCGCGCTCATCTGTGCCCAGTGCCGAAATCTGAATGACCCGCTTGACCCCGGCGTCATGAGCCGCTTTGAACAAAGCGCGCGGGGCCTTGTCATGCAGGTCGGCAAAGCGCTGGCTTTTGGTTTGGGAAAAAATTCCCACGCTATTGATGACAACATCTATATTTTTGACCAGCTCCCGCCAGTCATTGGCGCTATGAGCCGCCGCAAAATCGATGAAGCGCCACTCATGCCTGCCCCTGAAGTGTTCTGTTTGCGGACGAGCCCTGCTGGCCAACACCAGATCATGCCTCTCCCCATCCCCCTCCTTGTCCAGGGCCTCGACAAGCGCGCGGCCAATATAGCCAGTCGCCCCGGTGATCAAAATACGCATATTACACCTGCTTTCTGTTCGCTTCGAGGACTTCCTTGCGCGACGCCTTGTAAATTTCGGCTTTCAATTCAGCATCAAGCTGCTTGAAGGCGGTTCTGCCGAGCACGCGGCCCATCACCAGCAGGGCGAAAACCAGACAAACCAATCCCAGTAATAGTGACCTGGAAAACACCACCGAAACCGGCAGGCCATGATCTGGAAAAGCCGCCATAAAAAGCACGCCCATCGCCGGGGCCAACACCATCATGGCACTGGAATAGGCTGTCCAAAACGAAGCGCTGCGCCCACTCGAACAGCTATCGCCCAGCGTTCCATAAAGCGGCTTGGCCAACAGCAGCGCGAACATGGCCCCCGTGCCACAGGCTGCTGCAGCGCTTAACAAAAGTATCATTGTCATGTCTCTTTTCCTTCTCTAATAATTGTTATTTCTGTAAATACAGAAATTAACGGTCAAAAAAACGGGCCAAACAGTCAACGCCCGACGAAGCGGATGATTTTCGCACCCATATTGACCATTTTCATCAAAGTCTCGTTCGGCACCTTTTTAACCTCCTCATACCAATCCGACATCTGGTCAACGAAGTGCAGCATATTGCCGATCTGCTGCTTGACATGCAGATCCGTTCCCTGTTCACGGGCCGCTTCATCCGCCAGATCACGCAACAGGGTCAATGTGGGGTCAATCTCGCGTTTTTTGCGTGCCTCAACAATGGCGTTAAAAGTTTCCTGCACATCTTTGAGTGCCGCAAAATGATCACGCCGATCGCCAATCACATGCGCCTTATGAACAAGACCAAGCGCTTGCAGTTCTTTCAGGCTATTGGAGACGTTAGAGCGGGCAATCGTCAGCTCATCACAAATCTGCTCCGCCGTCATCGGCTTTTGCATCAGATAAAGCAGACCATGGATCTGCGCCACGGAGCGGTTGACCCCCCAACGGCTGCCCATCTCCCCCCAATGTAACACAAATTTTTCAACAATCGGCTTCATCACACTCACCTGCTCTTACATTCAGACATTTCTGTTAATACAGAAATTACAGTATGCATTGTGGAGACGCAAGCTTTTTCTGTTGGCACCTTTAAAGATATGAGGTTTTGAGGCGGAGCACACTTCGCTTCGCGACTGAGTTGATAATGAGCGGATCTATGCGATCACCAGCCTTGCTAGCCACAAGCTTGGTCCCGAGCTGCTTTTACAGCTGGCAAAAGAAGCTTTCGCAGAACGAAAATGGACCGCCATCAAACTCATTACGGAACCATGAATTGAATGACCCAACCCTTTTCCCCCACCTCTGCGCTTTTTACTTGCCCCCTATCGCGCAACCCCATAAACAAAATTAGCATCCCTTTTTCTTGCAGCAGGAGCAGTCCCATGGGGTTTATCGCCGACAGTCTTTCACGTGTGAAGCCATCCGCCACCATTGCCGTTTCCACCAAGGCGCGCGAATTGAAGGCTGCCGGACGTGATGTTATTGGTCTGGGCGCTGGCGAACCTGATTTCGATACACCAGACAATATCAAGCAGGCGGCCAAAGCGGCCATTGATGAGGGCAAGACCAAATACACGGCTGTCGATGGTATGCCCGAATTAAAGCAGGCCATTTGCGACAAGTTCAAACGTGAAAACGGCCTTGACTATGAACCAGCCCAAGTCAGCGTTGGCACCGGCGGCAAGCAGATCCTTTATAATGCCCTTTGCGCCACCTTGAATCCCGGCGATGAAGTCATTATTCCGGCTCCTTATTGGGTGAGCTATCCTGACATGTCCTTGCTGGCAGGCGGTGAACCTGTGCCGGTCAACACCACACAGGAAAACGGTTTCAAATTACAACCCGAAGACCTGCGCGCCGCGATCACCAACAAGACCAAATGGTTTATTTTCAACTCGCCGTCGAACCCCACTGGCGGCGCTTACACCCGCGATGAGCTCAAAGCCCTGACCGATGTGCTGCTCGACTTTCCCCATGTCTGGGTGATGACCGATGATATGTACGAACATCTTGTTTATGATGGCTTTGAATTTGTCACCCCGGCGCAGGTCGAACCAAAACTGAAAGACCGCGTTCTGACCTGCAATGGTGTCTCCAAAGCCTATGCCATGACCGGCTGGCGCATCGGCTATGCGGCGGGGCCGGTCGAATTGATCAACGCCATGCGCAAAATCCAGAGCCAGAGCACCAGCAACCCGAGCTCCATCAGCCAATGGGCAGCGGTTGAGGCCCTGAATGGTCCGCAGGATTTTTTAAAAGAACGATCAGATGCTTTCAAAGCGCGCCGCAATCTCGTTGTTGGTCTGCTCAATGAGTGCGAGGGCATTGAGTGCCTGACACCCGAAGGGGCGTTTTATGTTTATCCGTCGGCCAAGGGCTGCATGGGCAAAACCAGCAAAGGCGGCCACAAACTCGAAACCGACGCTGATTTCGTCAGCACCCTTCTCGAAGAAGAAGGCGTCGCTGCCGTCCCCGGCGAAGCCTTTGGCCTCTCCCCCTATTTCCGCGTCTCCTACGCCACCAGCACCGAAGCGCTGACCGAGGCCTGTGCCCGCATCAAACGCTTTTGCGCCGGGTTGTCGTAGTTCGCCAAGCGAATAGAGCTTGACAGGGAACGCCGGTCTGGCGACAAAGACAAATGACTGATTTAACACCAAATCCCCAATCACCTGCGCCTGCCCCGGCACTGCGCATGGACTGGACCATCGCGGACGCTCTGGCGCTTCTGAACCGGCCCTTTAATGATCTCCTGTTCGAGGCGCAAAGCATCCATCGCCAGCATTTTGACCCCAATGAAATACAGGCCAGCGCGCTGCTCAGCATCAAAACAGGCGGTTGTCCCGAGGATTGTGGTTATTGCGCCCAAAGCATGAAAAATGATAGCTCCGTTGATCCCGGCGGGCTCATAGCATTGCAAGAAGTCATCGAGGCCGCCACCGCTGCCAAAGCGCAAGGGGCCAGCCGTTTTTGTATGGGAGCGGCATGGCGTCGTCCCGGCAACAGCTCGCTATCACGGGTGATCGAGATGATTGAAGCCGTGCGGGCGCTGGGTCTGGAAACCTGCGCCACTCTTGGTATGCTGACCCCCGATCAGGCCACCAGACTAAAAGACAGCGGACTTGATTATTACAATCACAATATTGATACCTCGCCAGAATATTACGCCAAAATCATCACCACCCGCACTTTTCAGGATCGTCTCGACACGCTGAACCATGTGCGCGAAGCTGGTATCAATGTGTGCTCTGGCGTCATTCTTGGCATGGGCGAAAGCTTTGAGGACCGCGCCAAAATGCTGCGCGTACTGGCCAACCAGCCCGAGCATCCGCAATCAGTGCCCATCAATCTGCTCGTACCGATCAAGGGCACACCGCTGGAAAACACCCCGCCCCTCGATATTTTCGAACTGGTGCGCGTCGTTGCCGCCGCCCGTATTATGATGCCACGCGCCTATGTGCGCCTGTCTGCCGGGCGCGAGGCCATGAGCGATGAGGCGCAAGCCTTGTGCTTTCTGGCTGGAGCCAATTCCTTCTTCCATGGCGAACAGCTGCTCACCACGCCAAATGCCAAGCCGGGCCGCGATGCCGGGCTGCTAAAGCGCCTGGGAGTGACCCTCGAAAAGCCCTCAAATCTTTAAGGACAGCTGCAGGAATAAGTGAATAGATTTGAGGCCGGGGTTTTGTTTGTCAGTGAGGCGTGCAAAGGGGCGTGTAGCCAGCTACATAACCCTTTGCAGAACGAAGCTGGCGGACAAAAATACAAGTCAAATCATTCGATTATTTTTGCGGGTGTCCTAAGCTGCCTCTTTGACTTGCTCAAGAAAAGGGATATAAGTTGGTGTAAGAAAAACAATTTACAGGAAAGTTACGCCCCATGATGACCGCAACGCGCCAGAACCTCATTGTTCCCGTTTCCAGCCTGCCTGTGCAGCTCTTGCTTGTTGTCGCTGGCAGCGCCCTGCTTTGGCTATCCGCCAAGGTGCAGGTGCCGTTCTGGCCCGTCCCCATGACCCTGCAGGTTCTTGCCGTGCTGGGACTGGCAGCAGCACTTGGCGCGCGTTTGGGAGCCGCAACAATCGCTCTCTATCTGGCTGAGGGTGCCGCTGGCCTCCCCGTATTTGCCGGAACCCCCGCAAAAGGCCTTGGCATTTCCTATATGATGGGTCCAACCGGCGGCTATCTGCTCGGCTTTTTACTGGCCGCTTTGTTTGTTGGGTATTTTGCTGAACGTGGCCTCACCAAACGCCCCATTGCCCTATTCTTCACCATGCTGGCGGGCCTCGCTTTGATCTATGCCCCGGGCCTCGCCTGGCTCGCACAATTTACCGGCTGGGAAAAATCAGTGACGCTGGGCTTTATGCCGTTCATCCTTAGCGACCTGCTGAAAATTGCTGTCGCCACCTTGCTGTTCCCCGCCTTCTGGGGGCTGTCAAATCTGTTGGGCCGCTCGGAATAAACGCTCAACTCGCTACGCGAATGGGGCCAGCCCCACACCCCGTTGGGAGGAGACCTCCCATATTTGCACTCTACTTGGCCCACCCTTTTTTGAATTTCAAAAAGAAGGGGGATTGGGGGAAGACTTTCCCCCAAATGGGTGTGGGCAATAGCCCACTTGCGCAGCAAACTCTGCGTCGGCATTTATTAATCTCTCCTTAATATATTCAGAACAAAATAGCATCAGGTTTCTGAAACAGGGGCAGCACATGCGCGAGACAGATCTTTATCCGGCGATCAAGAAATACCTTGAAAAACAGGGCTATGAAGTCAAAGCCGAGGTCAATGATTGCGATGTCGTTGCCGTGCGCGAAGGTGAGCCTCCTGTCATTATCGAACTCAAACTAAGCCTGTCCATGCCTTTGCTCATACAGGCGGTAGATCGCCAGAGCCTTACCGACAGCGTCTATGTCGCCATTCCCAAACCGGCAGGAAAAAGCGCCAATAGTCTTTGGAAACGCAACAGGCGCGGGCTCATAAAGCTGTGCCGCCGCCTAGGTATCGGTCTCATCACGGTCGATCTCAAAAAGACACCGGGACGCGCTACAGAAGTCCACTGCGACCCCGCCCCTTACGCACCGCGTAAAAACAAGCGTCGCAGCGGGCGGCTGCTAAAAGAATTTTCGCAACGTGTCGGCGACCCTAATCTGGGCGGCACCAACAAAACCAAAATCATCACTTCTTACCGGCAAGATGCTCTGCGCTGCCTGTCTTTTATCGACCAAAAAGGTGCGGTCCGCCTCAAGGAAATCCGTGAACAAACACAAGTTGATCGCGCTGGTGGCATCCTGCAAAAAGACCATTACGGCTGGTTCACGCGCGTTGATCGCGGCATCTACGACCTGACACCCGTAGGAAAAACAGCACTTCAGACTTTTAGCAACGCGATTGCACAGCTTTAGGGCAGAGCCTAAAAATATCATTTTCAAAAATAAACAAGGATCGCTTCGCGAATGGGCTGTCGCCCACACCCACTTGGGGAACGAGTTCCCCAAACCCCTTACTTTTTTGAATTTGATGATAGAAAAACGGGTGGTTTGGAGGGGGTTGCTCCAGTGGGGTTGCGTAGCAAAAAAATCAGCCTTTATCACGCATCAATCGGGCTTTTTGGCGGGCCCAGTCGCGGTCTTTGGAGGTCTGGCGCTTGTCGTGGATCTTTTTACCCTTGGCCAAGGCAATTTCCAGCTTAACCATGCCGCGTTCGTTGAAATAAAGTTTTAGCGGCACCAGGGTCATGCCTTCGCGTTGCACCGCCATCAGCAGCTTGTCAATCTGGCGTTGGCGCAAGAGCAGTTTTCGATGGCGTCGGGGCTCGTGATTATTGCGGTTTCCGGCTGAATATTGCGGGATATTGGCGTTGATCAGCCAGATTTCACCGCCCTCGTCGCTGGCATAGCTCTCGGCGATATTGGCGCGGCCCTCGCGCAGGGATTTAACCTCGGTGCCGGTGAGTACAATCCCGGCCTCAATCACATCTTCAAAGAAAAAATTATGCCGCGCCTTGCGATTATCGGCAACAATCTTGCGGCCATCGTCCTTTTTCTTCTTTTTTGCCATCTCATCAACTCTCTTTCGCGATCAGGAAATCTTTTGCAGCTCCAGACCTTTGAGCGCTCCATCAATCCTCTGGCGCAACGCCGCGCTCGCTTCAATCATTGGCAGGCGCACATTTGGTGCACAAATGCCCAGTTTCGAAGCGGCATATTTAACAGGGGCCGGACTTGGCTCGACAAACATCACATTATGCAGCGGCATCAGCTGATCCTGCAAAGAAAGCGCCGTTTTGAAATCGCCACTCATGCAGGCGTCCTGAAACAGCGCACATAGTTTTGGCACAATATTGGAGGCCACCGAGATGCAGCCATGTGCGCCATTCACCATACTGGCCAGAGCCAGCGGATCATCTCCCGACAACAACAAAAAGTCTTCGCCAATGGCCTCACGCTGTTGAGAAATGCGCGTCACGTCACCTGTCGCATCCTTGACGCCGACAATATTGGGCAGCTTGGCCAGCCGGGCCATGGTTTCAACGCTGATATCCACAATAGAGCGCCCCGGAATATTATAAACGATTATGGGAATTTCAACCGCATCCTGAATGGCTTTATAATGCTGATAAAGCCCTTCCTGACTTGGCTTATTATAATAAGGGGCAACGATCAGCGCCCCATCCGCGCCCGCTTTTTTGGCATGGAGGGTATATTCGATGGCATCCAGAGTGTTGTTGGACCCCGTACCGGCAATCACCGGCACACGACCATTGGTCGCTTCGATGCACAACTCAATCACCCGCTTGTGCTCGCTGCGTGTCAAGGTCGGGCTTTCGCCGGTTGTGCCCACCGGCACAAGACCGTGTGTACCCTGCAAAATTTGCCAATCGACCAGCCGTGAAAAAGCTTCTTCGTCAAGCTTGTCTCCCGCAAAGGGTGTTATCAGCGCTGTAATCGAACCCCTGAACATGATCTGTCTCTTCCTTTAAGCTAATAGGAACCACTCATTGCAAGGTCCCAAACAAAGATCGCAACACTTTCATGGAAAGTTTGAGCAACACTATCAATTCTTCATCTTGATCAGATTAACAAAACATTTTCTCATGTTTTTGATTTTCTCAAGCCCTTGGACTTCTCATGTCGACCTGATGGTTTTTGAGCTGCGGCGAAGAGCCAAAAACACAAAAACCATCACAATAAATGACATTACTTCCTCGCTTGCGCCTCTGCAAGCTCTTGTAAAGCCATTTTTTTGACAGATAAATCAGCTAGATTCGTGCCAAATCAGCAATTCTTCGTTCGGATGTTGCACCAGTGCAGCGTCTTGTAGCATACTCTTTTTCACTTGTTGCGTAATATTTTGGGGGCTCAGCCATATAATGGACAAAACGTGTCAACCGTCCACCAGCCTTCTTTCGAGACGGTTACAAATTGTGGTTTCCTTTGGCGTCTTATTGTTTACGCTCATTTTAATTTTGTTATTTACGCAAGGATCGCGTGCCGGAAAGGTCGATCAGATCGCTGCCCTCATTGAGGCTAGCAAAGAAACACCGGCCTCTGACATGCCCCCGCTCCCTAGCAAAAATCCCTTGCGCACATTGCGACAAAAGGACGGGGACTTTCGCTACAACGTCAGCTATGGTTCCATTCCACCAGAGACATCGAGAGGCGGCCTCATGTCTAACCGCCTGAAATCCTTGGCCCCTGTCCTCAACCTGTCCGTTTCAAGCGCCGATATCGCAGCCCTCAAAAACACCATCAACCACACCATTAGAAACCGCCTTGTCGAAGCGCGTGCCAGCAGATCTCAAATCGTAGATCCAGCTGTCCGCAAACTGGCCTGGTGGTATTATTTGCGCAAGGCCAGTAGCCTTGATGACCCAATGGCCATGGAGCGCTTTCGCAAAAAGAATACTGACTGGCCAAGTCGTGGGCTGCTGCGTCGCCGTGTGGAGCGTGCCCTGCTCAAAAATGATGCCTCCCCTTCAACAATCAAGGGGCTTTATGCCAAAAAACGCCCGACCAGTGGCACCGGTAAATTTCTGCTGGCCCTGGCTTACAAACGCACCGGCCAACCCCAAAAGGCACTTAAACTGGTTCGTGAGGCCTGGCACAGGCATACACTTGGCAAAAAGACAGAAAAAAAGCTGCTCTCCATATTTGGCAACCAACTTGGTGCTGCCGACCATCGTCGCCGCGCCGACCATTTCCTTTATAAAGACAAAAAACGGCATTTGCCTGCTGTCCGCCGGGTCAAAAAATACCTCTCAAAACCAGAGCAGGAAAAAATAAATCTGCGGATGGAGGTCATCAAAAGACGGCTCAAGGATGCCGAAAAACAATATGCCAAACTTGGGAAGGATGCCCTGTCCGATGTTGGATTGCTGTTCAACAAAATCCAGCTTTTGCGTCGCAAGGAGAAATTCGAAGCCTCACGCCAGCTGCTGGCACGTGCGCCTCTTGGCACAAAGGCCATGGTGGAGCCCAATGAATGGTGGATAGAACGGCGCTTGCAAACCCGTTACGCCCTACGCCAGAACAAGCCTCTGGCGGCCTACAAGATTGCCAGTAATCATGGCAAAATATCTCGCCGAAATCTGTGTGATGCCGAGTTCCTGTCTGGCTGGATTGCCCTGACGCGCCTCAACAAGATCGAACTGGCCGCTGGCCATTTTGTCCTGCAGCGCAAACATGCGCGTCGACGCCGGGAAATCTCCAAGGCCGAGTACTGGCTGGGTCGCCTGGCGCAAAAACGCGGTGACAAGATTGGCGCTCTGTCGCATTTTTCAAACTCTGCCAAATATTTTCGTACCTATTACGGCCAGCTGGCCTTGCAGGCTATGAAGAGAAAAAGCCTTGTTGGCCAACTCAGTCCCCCCGTCCCTAGCAGGCTGGATCTGCGGCGCTTTTTAGCGCGAGATGCGGTGCGCGCTCTGGTGATTGCTCACAAAGCGGATCAAAACGGTCTCGTATCGCTGTTTTTTAACGCCTTAGCATGGCGTCTTAAAAGTCCAGGAGAAATCACCTTGCTGGCCGAACTGGCCTCACAGATCCACTCGCGGCGCGGCAGTGTTGTAACAGGCAAAATCGGTATTTACCGGGGCTTTGATCTGGATCGTTATGCCTATCCGCTCAATGCCATGCCTCATTATAAAAGGCTGACGGCAAAAGTGGACACGGCTTTCATTTTGGCGCTGGCCAGACAGGAAAGTGAATTTAACGCCAAGGCCAAAAGCCCGGTCGGCGCCAGAGGCATGATGCAGATCATGCCCGGAACGGCGCGCCAGATCGCCCGCCAGCACAAGGTGCGTTATAGCCGTTCAAGGCTGACCAGCGACCCCTCATATAATATTTCTTTGGGCGTGGCTCACCTGCATGATCTCATCAAGAAATATAACGGCTCCTATATTCTGACGCTGGTCGCCTATAATGCCGGTCCGCGCCGTGTCAATGAGTGGATTGAAAGCTTTGGCGATCCGCGCAGCTCCTCTGTTGATACCATTGACTGGATTGAAAGCATCCCCTTTTCGGAAACCAGACGCTATGTGCAACGCATTATGGCCAGCGTGCAGATTTTTCGGGCCAGGCTCAATAAACAACAGCCCAAAATTGCGCTGTTACGGGACATTAACCGTGGTCACCCCGACACGCTTTAAGGGACTGGCTTTGTAGGGTTGCTTCATCTGGCTTGATTCTCGCATTCCTTTCGCTTCAAAAGCTGACACAAGGAACATTGCGCAGATGAATATGAGTGCCCCGCAGCCACAAACCAATGAGTGGACTGAGCTGGTGTTTACCAGCCATGATGGTCTGCGACTGGCGGCGCGTCACTATAGTGCATATCGAAGTGTGACCAGCAACACAGTACAAAAGCCGCTCATATGCCTGTCGGGCATGGCGGGCAACAGCTCTGAATTTCACGATCTGGCGCTCTTTTTATCCACCCATGGGCAGCAGCCTCGTGATGTCTACGCCCTTGATTATCGGGGGCGCGGCAATTCGCAGGCAGATCCCGGTTCGGCCAATTACACCTCCTATGTTGAACTGCGTGATATTCTTGATTTTCTCATTGCCTTTGACATTCACCATTTTGATGTTCTGGGCTCCTCGCGAGGCGGCATCAATACCATGCTGCTGGCAACCGTGCGCCCCGCTGCCATTGGTCGTATCATTTTGAACGATCTGGGGCCGGTGCTTGAGCCCGATGGCCTTGCCAGACTGCTTGGTCATCTGGAAAACATGCCCCTGCCCGCCAGCTGGGGCGAGGCCTGCGACCTCATGCGCTCCATGTATCAGCTGCACTTCCCCGCCCTTGACGATGAAGACTGGCGGGTGCTGGCCGGGCGCTATTTCAAGGAAGAGGACGGCCAGCTGAGCCTTACATTTGATAAAAGGCTGGGGTTGGGCGGGCGTCATCTTGATTTGCAAAAAACCCTGCCGGATATGTGGGGACAATATCTCGCTTTGTTCAGATTTCCCCTCTTGATCATTCGTGGTGAACATTCTGATATGCTGTCCTGCAAGACCCTGGAACATATGCACACCCTGCACTGGAACGCCAAAGCGGTGACTGTTCCTGGCCAGGGACATGCGCCCTTGCTGCGTGATAAAGCCTCCATGCAAACCATTCAGGCCTTTCTTGCTGAGAAAAACTAACCTTCTGGCGATCTCATCTTCTGGCGATAATGGTTCAGCAAATAGATGCGTATGGCGCTGGAAAGGCCGCCCTGGCGTTTTTGCTGATCAATTTCACCGATCAGTTCGGCCAGGCTTTTGCCTTTTTCCCGTGCCACCTCGACGAGCGCCTCATAGAACGGCTCCTCAAGAGAAATGCTGGTTCTATGGCGTTTTATGGTTAACGAGTATTTTTGAATAGGGCTGCTCATACCAATCCGTATAAATATTGCCCCTTTCCAGGGCGCATATGTGTCTTCTCTAGTACACCCACCATTTAAATTCGTCCACTGCCAAATATGGCGAGCTCTGAAGATTGCCAGCCCGCCGCTGATCTTATAAGCTGGTTCTTGGACCTGAAGTGAAATAAACAGTTAGATTTTTAATAGATCGGACTTCGAACTGGTGGTATTTTAAGAAAAATACGCCGTCCTTTTCTACCTCTGCGGGACATGATTGGAAGCTTGAAACTGGCATGAGTACACAAATTTTGTGTGATTTTGCCAATAATCCTGTACACGGTTGAACAATTGGTCTCCCCCCAAAAAACCAGTTTGGTAACCAACTGGCATCTTTGTTGCACTGTTTGACCAAAACAGGGTGTAAATCAAGTGCTGAACCGATGCCATAATCACCTGGAACCACCTGAATTCAGGCACCTGTACGTTTAAAATCAGGAAAAAATGGCTCAATTTTGAGCTTTTGGAGCGTTGTATACATGTTGAAGAGTGTCACAGACATTTTGTGGTCAGACCTTGCCATTGACCTTGGCACGGCCAATACGCTTGTTTATGCGCCGGGCAAAGGTGTCGTACTGGATGAACCCTCCGTTGTCGCCATGCTAAAACAAGGCGATGAGCGCGAAATCCTCGCTGTTGGCACTGTCGCCAAAAGCATGATCGGCCGGACGCCGCAAAACATCGAAACCATTCGTCCCATGCGCGATGGAGTGGTCGCCGATTTCATTGCCGCTGAAGAAATGATCAAGCAATTTATCAAGATTGCTGTCTCTCGTTTCAGCATCGCCTCTCCTCGTCTTATGCTGTGCGTTCCAGCCAGCGCCACCCAGGTCGAACTTCGAGCCGTTTTTGACGCCGCTTATATGGCCGGGGCCAAGAAAATATTCATTATGCAAGAACCCGTCGCCGCAGCCATTGGCGCTGGCCTCGATATCTCGCAACCCAAAGGCACAATGGTGATCGATATTGGCGGCGGCACAACGGATATCGCCGTCATGTCGCTTGGCGGCATTATCATTTCGCGTTCTTTTCGCAGTGGAGGAGATGCCATGGATCGCGCCATCATCGACCATATCCGCCATGAACACCAGCTGCTGATCGGCAGTTCCAATGCTGAAATCATCAAAAAAGAAGTGGGAACGGCTCTCATCAACGATGAAAAAAGGGACGTTGATGTTCATATCAAGGGCCGCAATCTGCGCACCGGTATGCCATCAGAAATTATCATTGGCCCGGCTGATATCGCCAAAGCTCTCACTGCCCCGCTTGAGCTGATCGCCGATGAAGTGCGAAAAACCCTGGAGGAACTACCGCCGGAAATTGCCGCAGACATTGCTGATGAAGGCATTCACCTGACCGGCGGCGGGGCTCTGCTCGACAAAATTGATGTGGTATTGTGCGAAAAAACGGGAGTCAATTTCAATATTCCTGCCGACCCTTTGCGCTGTGTGGTCCTTGGAGCGGGACTGGCACTGGAAAATATTGAACAGGTAGAGAACCTGCTAATTGATATCGGCTAAAGCGCATTGCCCCGCGTAAACTATACAAGTGAATTCCAATAGGATATAGCATAGGAACAGACTGCATTAACTGTTTCAAATTTATAGGTTTTTTCGATCTATAATTCTATATTGAGCACATGATGCAACAGCCATGAAAGTGAACCCCGGACCCCACCATGTTCATCAAGAACAGACATAAAATTCGCAGAACTAATCTGCGCTTTGGTTCTGCACCGAACCGACAGACCCCCTTGAAAGGTTCCGGGTTGTCGAGCACCTTGCTGTTTGGACTGGCTCTGCTGGCGTTGGTCTTCCTTGTTTTGGATAAGACAGAAAATCGGCAATTGAAAAAACTGAAAGCGCAGGCCCTTGATCTGGCAGCACCTGCCCTTGAGCTGGCGAGCGTGCCAGCTGGATATATCCAGCGGTCTTTTGATCGGGTTCAAAGCTTTTATGAGATCAATCGCAAGTTCAGTGAACTGCAAAAAGAAAACAAGCGATTACGCCGTGTCGAATGGAATATTGACAAGCTCGAACGCAATAATAGCAGGCTGAAAGCCCTGCTGAATTCGGCAGAAGAAACGCCACTGAAATTTGTCTCTGGCCGTATCATATCTGGAAATCCAGGTCTGTTTGGACATCATATGCTGGTCAATGTGGGCCATCGTAATGGCATCCACGCCGGTTTTGCCGTCATTAACTCCACTGGCTTTATCGGCCGCACGGTTGATACAGGCACACGTACCAGCCGGATCTTGCTACTCACTGATAAAACCAGCCGGATCCCCATCACCATTGGCAAACAAGGGGTTCGGGGCGTCGCCATCGGTACCGGTTCGATTTTTCCCAAAATTGATTTTCTCGCCCACAATAGACGTATTTTTGAGGGCGATCATGTCTACACCTCCGGCGATGGGGGAGAGCTGCCCCGAGGCCTGTCGATCGGTGTCGTCAAAAAGATAGACAATCAATTCCATATCGCCCTGGTGGCTGGTAAACAGACCAATGAATATGTCAGCATACTTCTTTTTGACCAATCAAACCTTGCCGAAAACCAACGCTAGGGCCATAAATTCTCAACGTCACCAAGTCCAAAGGAGGGGCTTCAACCATGTTTCGCTATCGAATAACCGCTCTTGTTTTGCCCGTGATGCTCCTGGCTTTTTTACCAACCCTTGCTGCCTCTCAATGGCATATGCCACTGGGGGACGGGCTGGCCTTTCCGTTCCTCACTGTGTTGGTTGTCTTGATTTGTGCGCTGCGTTATCCCGGCCTGCTCCCTTCGCCGCTGGTTTTTTGTTCGGGGCTGGCCTGCGATCTGTTTACCCGCTCCCCGCTTGGCTACTGGACCCTGGTCATGTTGATAACCCTTGCTCTGGCCCGTTTCGCTGAGACTTTCCATGAGCATCATGGGCGTCTGGTACGAGCTGTCAGCACTGTATTGCTCCCAGCGTTCATTACACTCATCGCCTGGATACTGGCCTCCCTTTACGAATTATCATGGCAACCCGTACGCACGACAATTGAGGGTATGCTTATGGCGCTCCTTCTGCTGATCGTACCCGTCTTGCTGTTGATGGGGCTCGAAACACTCTTAATCACCAAAAAACAAAATGACCCTTCCAGAACGTTCCGGCGTTCTCGTTATTGAGCTGACAGAAATACTAATAAGGGGGGGGGCACTAAAAAATTATGAAACGCAAATTGTTCGAACATCACTTATTTTTGCAACCTCGCAAAGGCGCTCGCCAATCGAGAACCCAAACAAGAACCCATGAGGCGCACCGCCCCTTGGACATGACGGCTCCAACAAAAAGAGACGGAGAACAGGTTCAGCGCAACAGATTTACAAGGCGCACACTTTTACTTGGGGCCAGTGGTATGGGCCTGTTTGGTCTGCTTGCCAGCAAACTCTACAATCTACAAAATATCGAGGGACGCAAATATAAAAGTCTGGCCGAAGACAATCGCATCACCACACGGTTTTTGCCCCCTGTGCGTGGCAAGATCTATGACCGCAACCATATGCTGATCGCCACCAATGCACAAAACCTGCGCGTTCTGATCATCCCGGAACGGGCTAAAAACGTCGCGCGCTCGCTCTCTCTGCTTGGGCAGGTCATAAAAATAAGCGATCGACAAAAACGCCGCGTTCTCAAAACAGCGCGACGACAAAACCCGCAGTTCCCTATTCTCGTCGCCGACAATATTTTGTGGGGACAGTTTGCCCGCATCAATGTGCTGGGCGAGCGCATACCCGGCATTATCGGTGATATCAGCTGGAAGCGGCGCTATGAGCTCGGCGAGGAATTTGCTCATATTCTTGGCCATCTGGGACAACCCAGCAGCTTTCAGCTGACCAGTCAACCCGCTCTGCATCTCCCTGGCGCTCTGGTGGGGGTCGCTGGTGTTGAGCAAGGCTTTGAGAGCGCTTTGCACGGTATGCCGGGACGGCGCGAGCTTGAGGTCAATGCGCGGGGTCAAAGTCAGCGGGTCATCAGCGAAACACCAGCCCAAAGCGGCAAAGACATCATTTTGACCATAGATCACGTGCTGCAACAACGCATTTTAAAACGGCTCTCTCCCTATCGCCGGGCAGCTGTTGTGGCCATTGAAGTCAATAGTGGTGATATCGTCGCCATGTGCTCCACGCCAAGCTTTGATCCCAATATTCTGACGCCTCCCATCGACAAAAACGAATGGAAAAATCTTCTTAAAACACGTGATCAACCTTTGGAAGACAAAGCCACCAGAGGACAATACCCCCCCGGATCAACCTTTAAAATGGTCACCGCTCTGGCGGGTCTTGAAGCAGGCATCATCACGGCAAGAACGCGTTTTAAATGTCCAGGCTATATGCAATGGCACAAGCAAAGATATAATTGCTGGAAACATTCGGGGCATGGCAGCGTTCAATTGCACAAGGCTCTGAAACAAAGCTGTGATGTTTTTTTCTACGAGACGGCCCGTAAAATCGGCATCCACCGTCTGGCCGCCATGGCGCGCAAATTAGGCCTTGGCGAGGTCTATGATTGCGGTCTGCCGGGGCAAAAACCGGGTATCGTGCCAGACCCGGACTGGAAGCAGTTGGAAAAACGACGGATCTGGTTCAGAGGTGAAACAGTCCTTGCGGCTATTGGCCAGGGCTATGTGCTGGCCACCCCCTTGCAACTCGCCGTTATGACGGCACGTCTGGCCACAGGACGCAAAATTCTGCCGCGTATTGCTTATGAAAAAGGTAAGGAATTAAGAACAGTCGCGCCCCTGTTAGGCCTTTCAAAAAAATCATTAAAACTCATTCACAAGGGTATGAGCGGGGTCATCAACGAACAGGACGGCACCGCCACAGGCGCAGCGCTTGGTTGGCCGGGACTGCAAATGGCTGGCAAAACCGGCACCTCGCAAGTGCGCGGCAACAGATGGAAAAACCGTCACGGCAAACAGCTCGATTGGCAATATCGCGATCATGCTCTATTTGTCGCCTTCGCTCCTGTGAAAAACCCCCGTTATGCGGTTTCGGTGATCGTCGAACATGGCAAGAGCGGCGGCAAGGTGGCCGGGCCGGTCGCGCGTGACATTATGAAAATGCTGCTCATACGCGATCCGGCACATCAGGTCTCATCGATCAATTCAGATCACTCCTCTTCCATAGGCTCCGCCCTTGAAACCGGCACAAAAAACCAGAAGGAGCTTTGATATGCGCCCGCGCACCACGACCTCCTTCACTCATAGAGCCAGATCAAACAAGGCGCAAAGCACAGAGCCAGCCCCGCTGTCGATCCTGCGCAAGCTCTATCGCATTCCCTGGCTTTTTCTTTTCATCCTTTCGATCATCGCCGCACTTGGCATTGCCACACTGCACTCCATATCCGGTGCTCGGGGAGCCTATCTTGCCGATCAACAGCTGATCCGCTATCTCATTGCCTTTATTCTTCTTTTAACCTGTGCCATGGTTCCGGCAAAACTCTGGATGCAACTGAGCTATCCGCTGTTTGCCCTGTCCATTCTGCTCGTCATGCTCGTCCCGATTATTGGCGTTATGCCTCCAGGGGCTGGCGCCAAACGCTGGCTGATGATTGGTAAGGTCAGTGTGCAGCCATCCGAATTTTTGAAAATCGCGCTGGTACTCGGACTGGCACGCTATTTCCATAGTGTACCCGCCCGCAAAATTTCCAACCCGCTCTATCTTGTCGTCCCCTTGATGATGCTGCTCCTGCCGCTTATTCCCATTTTCATGCAGCCAGACCTTGGCACCGCCTTGCTGGTTGCCATGATCGGTGCGGGGATCGTCTTTCTGGCCGGGGTCAACAGCTTCTATTTTATCTCAGCCGGCCTGGTTGCGCTTGGTGCCCTTCCGGTTTTGTGGGCCAATCTTTTGCCCTATCAGCGCGAACGCATTTTCACCTTCCTCAACCCGGAACGCGATCCGTTGGGCGCGGGCTATCATCTCATGCAATCGAAAATAGCCATTTGTTCAGCTGACCTGTGGGGCAAAGGCGCTGACAATGCCACTCAGAGTCAGCTCAATTTCCTGCCCGAAAAACACACCGATTTTATTTTTGCGATGTTCACAGAACAACATGGTTTCATAGGCGCCATGGGACTGATGACGCTTTATATCATATGCTTTGCACTACTCTCCTTGATGGCGATCCGCACAAAAAACCTTTATGGTCGTCTCGTCATCAGCGGCATGGCCCTCACTTTGTTTTTATATGTCTTCATCAATATGGGTATGGTCATGGGCCTGCTGCCAGTCGTCGGCGTGCCCCTGCCCCTCATGTCCTATGGCGGCACCAGTATCCTGTCGATCATGTTCGGCCTTGGCATCGCCATCAGCGCCTTTGTGCATCGCAAATAAAAGACTTGCTGCGCAAGTGGGCGATTGCCCACACCCATTTGGGGAACGAGTTCCCCAAACCCCTTACTTTTTTGAATTTGATGATAGAAAAACGGGAGGTTTGGAGGGGCTCCTCCAGCGGGGTTCGGGGCTGGCCCCGTCGCGAAGCAAACAGAGTGTGTTGATGAATGACACCCTGCTCGTCATAGCGGTCATTGCCTTGGCACTT
>JAKIUO010000257.1 GCA_021647535.1 Hyphomicrobiaceae bacterium | reverse complement strand
TGGTGCTGATCGTAAAGCCGGGGGGAACCGGCAGACCAATCGACGCCATTTCCGCCAGATTAGCCCCTTTGTTGCCGAGCAGCTCTTTCATGTCAGAGCTGCCCTCGACCACCCCGCCGCCGAAACGATAAATATATTTTTTGCCGGTCATGCTTTTTGTCGTCATAGGGGACGTTCCCTTGCACTTTACCCCCTCTCCCTAACCCTCTCCCCCTGGGGGAGAGGGGATGAAGTCGCACCTTTATTAAAAAAGCGCTTTGCTTCCAAAGGCGATCAAAACCCCCTCTCCCCGTGGGGAGAGGGCTGGGGTGAGGGGGTAAAACCAAGCCCTACCCTTCAATCGTCGAAAAGTCGGCTATTTTTGTGGTGGCGCGGCGGATTTGTGCCAGCAGAGCCAGCCGGTTGGTGCGCAGGTTTTTGTCCTCATCATTGACCGTCACCTTGTCAAAAAACGCATCGACCGGCGCACGCAGAGCGGCCAGCGCCTTCATGGCAGCGGCGAAATCTTCTTTTTTAAGCGCTTTGCCGGTGGCCTTGTCCATTTTTTCGATGGCGGCAAAGAGACGGGTCTCCGCTTTTTTAGTCAGGAGCTTTACATCAACAGGCTGATCAAATGACCGCTTGTCCTTCTTTTCTTCAATGCGCAAAATATTCGCCGCCCGCTTGATCCCCGCCAGCAGATTGGCCCCGTCATCAGTCTCAAGGAAGGAACCAAGCGCTTCGACGCGACGCACGATCATCAAAATATCTGCATGGCCATTATATGCAAATACTGCATTGATTAGGTCATGACGGGCACCTTTATCACGGAGATAAACAATTAAGCGTTGAGCAAAAAATGTTATCAGATTATGAGTGATTAATAGCGCGTAATTTGCTTCATCGTCTTCTGAGAAACTTTCTTCATACAATGTCTCCAAAAGATTATCCGAAACTTTGAGTGGTAGACTATCGCTCAAACCATCCTTGTATAGCTTTCTCGATATAAGCATTGCACTTTCAAAAATTTCGCTAAACAAGTCTAATCGAATGCTATTTTCTATAATAATACGAATAACTCCCAAAGCAGCTCTTCTCAAAGCGAATGGATCTTTTGAGCCAGTCGGTGTGTCACCAACTCCAAAGAATCCCGTCAAAATGTCCAGCTTATCCTCCAGCGCCACAGCAATCGAAACCGAGGCTGTCGGTATGGCATCACTTGGCCCTTGCGGCCTGTAATGCTCTTCGCAAGCGGCAGCAACAGCATCACTTTCCCCCTGTTGTTCGGCATAATAACACCCCATCAGGCCCTGCAGATTGGCGAATTCACCGACCATTTCGGAAACCAGATCCGCCTTGCAGAGTTTGGCGGCGCGCTCACAGTCGTCTGGGTCCGCGCCAACACGGGGCGCAAGTTCGCGAGCCAGTGCCGCGATGCGCTTCACCCGCTTGCCCTGCGATCCCAACTTCTCATGGAAGATAATATTATCGAGCTTTTTGGCCATCTCATCCAGCGGCGTCTTTAAATCCTGCTCCCAGAAGAACACCGCATCAGACAATCGCGCACGGATCACCCGTTCATTGCCATGGGTGATGGCCTTGCCGCCGTCATCGGCGACCATGTTGGAGACCAGCAAAAACTTGTTAGCCAGCTTGCCGGTTTTGGGATTTTTCAGCGAAAAGCATTTCTGGTGCTTTTTCATCGAGGTCATCAGCACCTCTTGCGGCACCTCCAAAAAGCTCTTGTCGAAATCGCCCATGAGCACCACCGGCCATTCGACCAGCCCTGCCGTTTCGGCCAACAAAGCGGCGTCCTCAACCAGCTCCAGCCCGGCCTTTTTGGCCAGCTTATCGATCTGCTGCATTATATATCTTTGCCGATCATCCGTATCAATCTCGACAAAGGCACTGACCAGCTTGTCATCATAGTCACCAAAATCTTTTATGGTGATGGCATCAGGAGCCATAAAGCGGTGGCCATATGTTTTGTTGCCGCTCTTTATGCCGCCAATCTCAAACGGCACCACCTTGCCATCAAAAAGCGCCAAAATGGAGTGTAGCGGGCGCACCCAGCGCAATTTCCCAGTGCCCCAGCGCATGCTCTTTGGCCAAGGAAAATTCTCAATCATTTTTTGGGTGACATCGGCCAGAATTTCGGCAGCGGGCCGCCCCGCTTTTTCGATTTTGGCGACATAGAATTCGCCCTTTTTCTTGCTCTGGATCTCGCACTGGTCGATATTATCAAGCCCCGCACCGCGCAAAAATCCGGCCAGCGCCTTTTCTGGTGCGCCAACGCGTGGTCCCTTGCGCTCTTCCGATATATCCGGGCTTTTGGCCTCAACATCTTGAATAACAAGTGCCAGACGACGCGGCCCATAGGTGATGTGGCTTTCGCCATGCTTCAAACCAGCTTCTTTCAAGCCCTTTAAAATCAGTTTTTCGAGCTCACGAGCTCCAAAATCCTGCAATCCGGCGGGCACTTCTTCGCTCAACAACTCCAGCAAAAATTCAGACATATTCATATGCTCCCGCAAGCATCGAGCTTGCCTTTTTACCCCCTCTCCCCAAGGGGAGAGGGTTGGGGTGAGGGGGTAAAAGAATAAAACTTTGGGGCCAGCCCCCTCTCCCTAACCCTCTCCCCCATGGGGAGAGGGGACGAGATCCCGCCCTCCTTCTGTTTCCAACCAGGCGGTGCAAACAGATTTGGTCAGATCGCGCACTTTGAGGATATAGGCTTGGCGCTCAGTTACAGAAATAACGCCACGCGCATCCAGTAGGTTGAAAACGTGCGAAGCCTTGATGCACTGGTCATAGGCAGGCAGAACGCACAAATGTTTGTCTTTTGCCTCGCCGCGCTCAAGAATAAGCTGACATTCAGCCTCGGCATCCTTGAAATGCTGCAACAGGCGATCCGTATCGGCAATCTCGAAATTATAGCGCGAAAACTCCTGTTCGTTCTGCAGGAATATATCCCCATAAGTCACTTTGCTGTCACCCTCGCCGCCATTATAATTGAGGTCGGTAATACGGTCGATGCCCTGAACATAGCAGGCCAGACGCTCCAGCCCATAGGTCAGCTCGCCCGATACAGGCGAACAGTCAAAGCCGCCGACCTGCTGGAAATAGGTGAATTGCGACACCTCCATGCCATCGCACCAGACCTCCCAGCCCAGCCCCCAGGCCCCCAGCGTCGGGCTCTCCCAGTCATCCTCGACAAAGCGGATATCGTGGTTTTCGGCATCAATGCCAATGGTCGCCAGACTGTCCAGATAGAGCTGCTGAATATTCTTGGGTGATGGCTTCAAAATGGTCTGAAACTGATAATAATGCTGCAGCCGGTTGGGGTTCTCGCCATAACGCCCATCGGTGGGTCGCCGGCACGGCTGCACATAGGCGGCGTTCCACGGCTTTGGCCCCAATGAGCGCAAAGTGGTGGCCGGGTGAAACGTTCCCGCCCCAACCTCCATGTCATAAGGTTGCAAGATCACACAGCCATAATCGGCCCAGAAATGCTGCAAGGTCAAAATCAGATCCTGAAAACTGTTTTGCGGGTTC
>JAKIUO010000256.1 GCA_021647535.1 Hyphomicrobiaceae bacterium | reverse complement strand
TGCTGGCGGTTGGCGAAATCGAGGACCGGGCAAAGCGCCAACAGGAGGTCAAATACCAGTCATGACCACCAAACGCACAGGTCGCACCTGCCGCCACATGCAATGCGCTTATCACCCGGTTCAGCAGGAGATCATCCCATGAAAAAAAACGATAAATCCCGACCATATGCGCCCGACCTCGTCGATCTCGACACCATGGCCTATCGCCTGTGCATGGCCAAACGCACCGTGCACGACTATGTGGCGAGGGGCTGGCTGCCAAAACCCGTCAAAATCGGCAATGTCAACCGGTGGCATTGGCCCGACATACTCGAAATGGTTGAAACCCTCAAGGACACGAGCGAACGTGGCCACGACGAACAAGTAGATGAGTACTCCGAAGGGATAGACCATGTCGCCCCAAAACAAAAGACGGCGAAAAAAACAGCCCAAAAAACCGATGATCGCGCTGCCTAAATTTGTCCGCCGCGTCAAAACACGCGGTCGTTATTACTACTATTATCAGGAAGGGCGGGAATGCAAAATCAAGGTTGAGGGCCAGCGCATTCGCATCAAGGCCGAACCGCACGAACCCGAATTTTGGCAGCTGGTCGCAAAACTGAGCGGTGAGCCACCGCCCCAATCCGCCAAGGGCACATTTACCGCCCTCATCAAGGACTATACGAAAAGCCCGGAATACGCCTCTCTCAAACCCAAAACCCGCGTCGACTACGACCGCTATCTGAATGTCATCAAGGAGGCCTGGGGTAACCTGAAAGTCAGGGGCGTCAAATCACGCCACGTTCTGGAGCTGCGCGACCGATTTGCCAAAACACCCGCCAAGGCCAACCACCTGATCGCCAGCCTGTCCATCCTGATTGTCTGGGGGATCCCGCGCGAATATTCTGAAATCAACCCCTGCCAGAGTGTCAAAAAACTCAAGACCGGCAAGGGCTATGCACCATGGTCGTGGGAGGCCATCGATCATTTTCGCCAACATGCCCACCCCTATATGTGGCAGGCCGCTGCGCTCGCCCTTTATACCGGCCAGCGCAAAGGCGATTGCCTGAAGATGAAATGGTCGGATGTCAATAATGGCGTGCTCTCCGTCGTACAGGGCAAAACCGAAAAAGCCGTCTGGGTGCCGATCCACCGAGACTTGCAAACCGTGCTGTCGCAAATTGAACGCAGGTCCGTTTTTATCCTGACCACTTCCAAGGGACAGCCATGGGCCTCGGGGTTTCAGGCCTCATGGCGCAGGCAGATGGACAAACCCGAAATGGCCAGCCTGAAAGAGCAGGGGCTGGTTTTCCATGGCTTTAGAAAAAGTGCTGTAGTATTCCTGCTGGAGGCTGGCTGCACCGACGCTCAGGTCAGCGCCATCACCGGCCAGACGAGGGAAATGGTCGAGCACTACTCCCTCATGGTCAACCAGCGCCGCCTGGCAAAAGAGGCCATTCTCAAGTGGGAAAAAGACTGCGAATAAAGAACAAAACACAACCGGAACATCTGCAAGACTGGAAAACAATTGCCCGCAAACTGGAAAACATTCCATTTGGAACATTTGCGAACACTTGTAACGATTTGTAATATATAAGGAAAAGTGGTGAGCCCTGATGGATTCGAACCATCGACCTACTGATTAAAAGAAATACAAAATGAGAACATCTATTTGATTTTACTGCATAATTGTTTTCCAGTCATATGCAGGCACGGTACGTTTACATGCTGTTTGCTACCCCTCACTGGAAAACATGCGTCTTTGA
The DNA here is from genome assembly GCA_021647535.1 of Hyphomicrobiaceae bacterium. Taxonomy (GTDB): domain Bacteria; phylum Pseudomonadota; class Alphaproteobacteria; order Rhizobiales; family JAKIUO01; genus JAKIUO01. The sequence goes on along the minus strand of JAKIUO010000256.1, from coordinate 1,807 downwards.
CCACAATGTTCATGTTTCGTATCTGAAAAACACTCTATATATACCCTGCCGAACCCTTGCTTTTTTCACTCCGGTTCCTATAGACAACAGGCTTCCATTGGCATATATTGCCAATAGAAAAGGAAGGGTATCACATGGTCACAAGAAATATTGTTTTGACAGATGTACAATCCAGTCTGATTGACCGTCTGGTGGAAACTGGCCGTTTCCAGAATGCCAGCGAAGCCTTGCGAGCGGGGTTGCGGCTTTTGGAGCGGGAGGAGGATGAAATCAACGCTTTGCGCAAACAGCTCTCTTCCGGTTTGGCTCAGGCCAGAGCCGGTGAATTCGCCAAGGGGAGCGGAGAAGAGGCTATCCGTCGTGTCTTTGCCACCGCGAGAGAGAAAAGCTGATGCCAAAAAGCTGGCGGCTGACCCTGCAAGCCGAGTCGTCTCTTCTTGATATTGCCCACTGGACCATTGAAACATTCGGTCCCCGTCAGGCGCGAGCCTATGAGGAAGATCTGATTGCTCGCTGTTCCGGTATTGCTTCGGGCACCGTGATTTCACAGAGCTGCCGAGCACTCATAGATCCTGATCTGGCGGAAGACTTGCGTTTTTCCCGGTCGGGGCAGCATTTCATCGTGTTTGTCGAGGATGATACAAGCATTGTCATCATTGACTTTCTTCACGTCAGAAGTGATTTGCCAGAAAAACTCACACGCCTTGAAAAGCCGGAGACAAAGGGAGGCCATTGAGACAGGCCCCCTTTCAGAGAACAATGTTTCATACCGATCTGGCAATGAAGACCATTTGTGCAAGCCTTTGATTCTATTGATTATCCGTGAGAGGCTCGAACTTGCGACCCCCTCGGTGTAAACATTGCGCTCTGACTGCAAACCCCCATGTTCTAGGGAGTTTTGATGCATATCAGTGGCAAATGGTTCCGTTTCGTTCATCTGTTTCCGGGGCGAAACCGGGGCATCAGCATTTGTATGCGTTTTGTTCTAAAGCTACTTAGGCAAAGGCGTAATAGTGACGATCCGGTGCGCCGAATCTGTTATTATGACCGGAACAGGCATGCCGCCACCAGAAAATGGATTGATAGAATATGAAACTTACCGAGCTCGTCGATGAGATACGGATTGAGGATGACAAGCTGACCAAATACCTGCTTGTCATCTCTCATTCGGACGGCGGCAGCAAGGCAGACTTTCTGATGCGATTCGGTTTCAGACTTGAAGAATGGCGCATTTTGCGGCAGGCTTTGCTTAAGCACGCGCGAGAAAATGAAATAACAGATATTGCCGAAGCCTCTTTTGGTTTAAGATATACTGTGACCGGGGCATTGACATCGCCCGATGGACGGCACCCTGAATTAAGGGTGGTTTGGCAAATTCAGCCCGGCACTGATTTTGCTCACCTGATAACGCTCATTCCGAAGAGAGGAGATCCGAAATGATCAAGGAACATGACCGGATCGTGCTTAAGCGCGATATTCCCGAGAAAAAACTTGAGGCGGGTGATTTGGGAACCGTTATTTCCATCTATCAGGATGGCGTTGGTTATACCGTCGAGTTCATGTCGCTAAAGGGCGAAACGATAGCTATTGAGGATCTTTACGCCAAGGATGTCCGGGAAATCAACGAGGGCGACGTGGCCCATGTCCGGGCGGCAGAATAGTTGTCCCATTGTCATGGCTTAATGGCTCCCGTTTCGCTAGTACCTGAATAACCTTATGGTATCGCCAGTGCGGATTGTTTATGAGCCAAATCCATGCAGTTTTCCCCTCACCACCGCTCCACAAGAATGGCACTGCCCGGAAAACA
>JAKIUO010000255.1 GCA_021647535.1 Hyphomicrobiaceae bacterium | reverse complement strand
ATCAGCTTTCTCGAGCCGTCGAGCAGCGTGAGGACAAGCGGCCACTTATGAGCGATCTGCGCGACAGCGGACGGCTCGAAGAGGATGCCGACAACATCATGTTTGTCTATCGCGATGCCTATTATCTCGAGCGCGTCAAACATGACGATCCGACAAAAGAGGCGGCCCGAGAGGCCACGCTGGACACTGTCCGCAACAAAATCGAAATCATTGTCGCCAAGCAGCGGGCGGGCCAGACCGGCGCGCCCGTCACCCTGTTTGCCGACATGCAATCCAATGCCATTCGCGATCTGGCGATTATTGAAAAAGGGGGTAAATGAGTTATGAGCAATAGACCTTGGTACAAGAGATATGGCGGCGATTTCGTTCAGGGAACGCTTGAACTGACACTGGAGCAAAAGGGAGCCTATTCGCTCGTACTTGATCTTATTTATGACCGGGGAGGGGCCATCCCTGACAATGAGAGATGGCTGGCGGGTGTCTGCGGTGTGTCTTTGAGAAAGTGGCGGACCTTGAAACAGGCGCTGATTGATCTGGGCAAGATCTACGTCTGCGGGGACAAAATCTCCAATCTTCGAGCCGATATCGAGCTTGAAAAATCCGTGAAAATGTCTCAAAAACTGGCTGAAAACGGCGCGAAAGGCGGTCGAAAACGAGCTGAAAATAACATCAAAACCAATAAAAACAATGGTTTGGACCAAGCCGGGCTTAAGCCTACGTGCGCGACCCAGAAACCAGAGTCCAGAATCCCCCCTATGTCCCCCACAAAAATACATCAAGCGGGAGTACCGGCTTCGCGTGGTGATGATGAGGAGATTATTGATCTTGAATTTGAAAAATTCTGGCGGGCGTTTCCACCTGGTCGCAAGCAGGACAAGATCAAGGCCAGGCGAAAATACCGACAGATCGTCTCGGGCAGGGATCCCAGCCTGAAGGCCTCTGTTGCCGAGCTGCAAGCTGGCGTTGAGCAATATGCCGGAAAAAGGGTTTTGCAGCCCGAAAGGTTCACCAAAATGCCCTGCACATGGCTGGTCAACGGCTGCTGGCTGGACGAGGACGCCGGTGCGCCTGCATTCAAACCGACTGATCGACTGCCAGCAGAACAGGGTGATCCCGGACTTGATAAAATGATGCGCCGCATCCTTGGCGAGCAAAAATATGAGGCCATGCTGGCGGGAGGCAGCAGATGAGCGAGATATCCGATCTATCCGTTGGTCAAAGGGACCGTCTCTGTAGGGGCAAAGCCGCTGCCTTGTGGGAGTTGATTGCCATCATGCCGGAACCTTACCGGCACAATATTTTATTTGAGCTGGTCAAAATATGGGTGGAACGAACGCCGCCAGATCAGCTCGACGATCTGGCAGCCGACCTGCGAGGGCGCGCCTTTTGCGCAGAGGAGCAAGCAGGGAAATCATCGTAATGTGGTTTTCTTGCCGAATAGGATGGGATGTGTGGAATATTAGAGGAGAGAATCATGAGTGAAACGTCTGTGTTTATTGCTGGAAGCCAGGCTGCAATGATGGCCGAGCTACATGAAATGGCCATGTCTGGAAACCCCAGATTGGCCGAGACAGGCAAACTGATGAAGCAGGTGCATCCCTTGGTGCTTGATTGGGTGCATAAACTGGAAAGAGAGGAAAAACCGGTTGAAGAAATAATCCTGTTATCATGTGACGCCTTCATATTCAGCATGCTTTCCATTGGGGCTACTTTGATGAATAGCAACGATATCAATGCTCAACTGCGACTTGCTCGCATGTTAAGTGAAATATCAAAGATGGGTTGGGAGAAGACAATCAGAATTATGATTGAAGAAAGTAACAGCGCATAGGAAGGCTGAAAACCGGAAAAAACTTAAATCAGTGCCATCGACCTCATTCGATATGCAAGTCAGGGCCATGTAGGGGTGAAACCGGGCGTCTCGCTCTGATATGCCCGGCAGTGCTCTGTCAACCGGATGATTTTGTTAACAAAACTGCCCCATAACCATGATGAACTCGGGGTGTTTGCAAGAGGAAGTCTGTATGGCGAAAAAGAAACGAAAAAACAGTCGGGCGGTGAAAGTAGCCGGGGCAGTACGCACCATGGTGCCAGCTCCCGAGGTCATGCAGGCGCTGGAGCGGCGACGCAAAGCCTATCACAATATGCTTGATGAGATATGCAAGGCTGCGCTGGGACTGAATATGCCCGGTCGTGACGGCACTCCTTATCAAGAAGCACGCATTGACGATGGCAGCAAAGAGCCAGCCAGACGCAATGTGCTCGCCCATGCCTTTGATCTGATGGCCTCCAAGAAGCAGATCAGGCCGAACGAATGGGCGGCCGGGACGCGGTTTCGTGATGACTGGGAAATGGCCCAAATATCACCGATCAAGGCCGCCTCTTACGATGATCTCTATGATGTGCGCTCTGGCCCCGGTTTCTCCAAACCGACGCCACCCAAGGGCCTATCGCACGACAAGCTGAAAGCATGGCTGGATGATCAGGTGCGCCGCACGGCACAGGGCTGGCAGCCCAAAGCGGTCAAAATGAATGTTGTCTGGCGCGATCTCAAGCCATCGGTCATAGATGCGCAGGATCGGCTCAAGGCCGTGCGCCGGGCAACCGGCCGTGAAGGCTATGCCATTTTAGAGGCTATCTGCGCCGAAGGGCGCACCATCGCCTCTCTGGCCGGGCAGGGGAGCTATGGCAATCGCAAGACGGTCAGCAAAAAGCTGCGCGCCGCCATCGACGATCTCGGCCGCCATTATGGCATGTGGAACACAGCGACGGGCAGACGGGCAACACAGTCTGTTGAATTCGCTTAACGCGTTGAATAACAGACATAAAGCATTAGACAAGTGATGGCATCCTTGGGGCAGGATTGAATTGCCCCCCAAGGAGAAAAGCTATGACGAACGACCAAACGAAACAGACGGCGCTCGATGCCTTCATCGCCCGCAAGGCAGAGATTGACGAAATGCTGGCCCGTTTGCAGGCGCTGAGCGATGAGCATTTCAATGTTGCCCCTGATGAGGTGCACTGGGGGCATGTTGGTGATATTGCCTGGACTGCCGAACAGCTGCGCGGCATCACGGACCGGGCCTTTGGTGAGGGTGAGTATGCCGAGTGAAACGGCTGCGCAGGACACCGCGCTAACCCTTTGTTAACTATAAAAAGTTTGACATACCCTGTCCTGTTATGATATAGCTTCAGGCATAATCGGAGAATTAGGCCTGCACCCCATTTTTGGCGTGCGGGTTTTCTTTTGCCCGCACGCAGCCGCATCCCCCCGTGGTTCTGCCGGGCAATAGGCGGCCGCAAATCTTCCCCCCATTGGTTTGCAGCCCGCCGCACATCACCGTATCGACAAACTATCCCTGACACGAGCGCCGCATGGCGACAATTTCAGAACCATTAAACTGGGCCAAGGAGCGCCGGTCAGAGAAAACGTGTCGATGCGGTGTTTTTTAACGAGGAAGTTATGGCCAAACGAAAGATCAGCCGCCTTGGCTCAAGCGACCACCACGCCTTTGGCGTTGGCATGGACATCGACACCAAGGGGCTGGTTCGGCT
>JAKIUO010000022.1 GCA_021647535.1 Hyphomicrobiaceae bacterium | reverse complement strand
GCACGGCACATGCCGTCCTGGCGGCAAAGGACGGATTTGAGAGCCATGATGGGCAAATTATTGTGCTCTATGGGGACACCCCGCTGCTGACCATTGAAACCTTGCGCAAATTGCGTAAGCGCATGGAGGACGGCGCTGATATTGTAGTGCTGGGCTTTGAAGCCGACGATCCCACCGGATATGGTCGCCTCATAGCCGGAGATGATGGGCAATTACTGGCCATTCGAGAGCAAAAAGACGCTTCCCCGCAAGAGCTGGCTGTGACGTTGTGCAATTCTGGTGTGTTTGGCTTTAATGGCAACAAGCTGCCTGATTTGCTGGCCCGTATAGATAACAAGAACGCCAATGGCGAATATTATCTCACCGATACCGTTGAGATTGCCAATGCCGACGGACTGCAGGTGGCCATTGTCACTTGCGACGAGCTTGAGGTGCTGGGGGTCAATTCAAGAGAGCAGCTGTCTTTTGCCGAAAACATCTATCAGCAAAGACGCCGGCGCGAAGTCATGGCCGGGGGCGCAACTCTTGTGGACCCCGACACGACCTATTTTAGCTATGACACCAAAATCGGCCAGGATGTGCTGATTGAGCCCAACGTGTTTTTTGCGCCTGGCGTCACCATTGGCGATGATGTGCATATCAAGGCGTTTTGCCATCTTGAGCAAGCGGTTGTGGAAAATGGTGCCGCAATTGGCCCTTATGCGCGTCTGCGCCCGGCAGCTCATATCGGCAAAAACGCCAAGGTTGGCAATTTCGTTGAGATCAAGAAAACCACGGTGGAAGAGGGGGCCAAGGTCTCCCACCTGACCTATCTTGGCGATGCGCGCATCGGCAAGGGCGCCAATATTGGCGCGGGCACCATCACTTGTAATTATGATGGTTTTAACAAGCATTTCACCGATATTGGCGCAGGCGCGTTTATTGGTTCAAACAGCGCCCTTGTCGCGCCAATCAAAATTGGTGATGGCGCATTTGTCGGTTCCGGCAGCGTTGTCACCAAGAATGTTGCGGCTGATGCGCTGGCCATTGCCCGGGCGCGCCAGGAAAAAGACCGCGTGGACTGGGCCAATCGGTTCCGGGCCGCCAATGCGCGTCTGCGAGAACGAAAAAATAAAAACTAGGGCTTTTTGGGCTGTAAATCTCCCTTATATTCTTGAATTGGCTCTGGATATTTTTAAATTTATTTGAGCCGAAACCGGAGCAAAAATGTCAGTTGGAATGATTGTGAGTGGATGCAATTTGTTCTAGCCATACTGCCCTTGTTAAAGTTTGCATGGTTTTTGCAAACCCTTTGTGCTTGAGTGACGACAAATGTCGTTCATCCGAATGATGAAATGTTACAGGAGACCGGCCTATGTGCGGTATTGTGGGGATATTGGGTACTGAGCCCGTCGCAGAAGATCTGATTGATGCCTTGAAACGGCTCGAATATCGAGGCTATGATTCGGCCGGTGTCTCCACCGTTGAGAACGGCGTGCTCGGGCGTTGTCGCGCCAAGGGCAAACTGAAAAACCTGCAAAAAGCGCTGAATGAGGCCCCTTTGCAAGGACATGCTGGCATCGGCCATACGCGCTGGGCAACGCACGGCGCGCCCAATGTCACCAATGCACACCCCCATATGACGGACAGGGTGGCTGTTGTTCACAATGGCATTATTGAAAATTTCAAACCGTTACGTGAACGCCTCGAAAAAGAGGGAGCCAAATTCGAAACCGATACAGATACCGAAGTCATCGTTCATTTGATCAGTCTTGAGTTGAAAAAAGGCAGTGCACCAGAGCAGGCTGTGCAGGCTGTCTTGACCCAGCTTGAGGGGGCCTTTGCTCTTGCCATTATTTTTGCGGGCCACGATGATTTGATGATCGGCGCACGGCGGGGCAGTCCGCTGGCCATTGGCTATGGTGAGAAGGAAATGTATCTGGGCTCTGATGCCATTGCGCTTGCCCCCTTTACCGACCGGGTGGCTTATCTGGAAGATGGCGACTGGGTGAGGTTGTCGCGCACTTCGGCGACGATCATCGATGAAAGAGGGCAGGAGGTTGAGCGTACAATCAATCGCTCGACGGCCTCAGCCATGCTGGTTGACAAGGGCAATCATCGCCACTTCATGGCCAAGGAAATTCACCAACAGCCGGAAGTCATCGGCCATACGCTGGGCCATTATGTGGACCTGGCCACCAACAGGGTGCAGATCCCCGATTTCGATATCGATTTTAAAACCTTGCCGCGCCTGACCATTTCGGCTTGTGGTACGGCTTATTATGCGGGCCTTGTGGCCAAATACTGGTTCGAGAAATATGCGCGTCTTCCTGTCGAAATTGATGTGGCCTCGGAAATGCGTTATCGCGAAGCGCCCATGGAGCCGGGCGGATTGGCTCTGTTCATCTCGCAATCGGGCGAAACGGCGGATACGCTGGCCGTTTTACGCTATTGCCGGGCTCAAAAGCAGCATGTCGCTGCCATTGTCAATGTCACGGAATCAACGATCGCACGCGAATCGGACGCCACCTTGCCAACTCTGGCCGGGCCTGAAATCGGTGTCGCATCAACCAAGGCCTTTACCTGTCAGTTGACGGTTCTGGCCTGTCTGGCCATCAAGGCTGGAGTGGAACGCGGTCATATTTCCATCGAACAGGAAATGGAGCTGGTCAGCCAGCTGGTCGAAGTGCCCCGGCATATTTCAACCATTTTGAATGATGAGCATCTGTTTGAAAAAATGGCGCATGGTCTGGCTCATAAGCGCGATGTGCTTTATCTGGGGCGCGGCAGCAGTTTCCCCATTGCCCTTGAAGGCGCTTTGAAACTGAAAGAAATCTCCTATATTCACGCTGAAGGCTATGCCGCCGGTGAGCTCAAACATGGACCGATTGCTCTGATTGATGAAGATGTGCCGGTGGTCGTTGTCGCCCCCAAAGACAATCTGTTTGAAAAAACCGTCTCGAACATGGAAGAGGTGGCGGCGCGGGGTGGTCAGATTATATTGATGACAGATGACAAAGAGGCCGCAGCCAGCTTCACAACAAGCTCAAGCTTTGTTGTGCCAAGGGCGCATGAATTTACCAATCCGCTGGTTTTTGCCGTTCCCATCCAGTTGCTTGCCTACCATACGGCTGTTTTCATGGGGACCGATGTCGATCAGCCGCGCAATCTGGCAAAATCAGTAACCGTTGAATAGATCTGTTTCTGTCCATTTGATTTGTTTGCTGATGGTTTGCGCAGCAGAATTGCCTGTCTCAAAGGCAAATTTGCCGAAATCATGAAAGACGTCTCGATATTGCCCCAATCCTCTGTTTGACCAGCCCTATAGGTTGAGCGTAACATAGTACGAGATGCAAATATTGGTTCGATTCATTCGAATGATGGGACGGCAGGCAGATGCTTAACAAAAAAAGACATACAAAAAAAATATGGCAAGTGATTTTACCCATGCTGTTGATTGGGGCTGTCCTTGTGATCCGCCCTGAACCTTCATATGCCGCCTCCTCGATTTTGAAACAGTCCGCCAAGCAGATTGCCAGCAAAAAATATAAAGCGGCCATTAGAACACTGACAAAGGCGATGAATTCAGGTAGCCTGTCCGATAAGGATATGGCTCTGGCCTTGTATCAGCGGGGACAGGCTTATAATGGACGAAAGCGCCATAGCGCCGCCATAGCTGATCTCACAGGTGCGCTCTTTTTGGGAAAACTTGGTGCTAAAGAAAAGCAAAAAGCCTATGGACAGCGTGCCATTGCTTATCGGGCAACGGGGTATGGCAGGCTGGCAAAGCGGGATGCAGGCCGGTCTGGGCGATCGTCTTCACGTGCTCAAATCTCCAGAAACCGAGGCGGGCGCTCTATGTTACCTTCTGCCGTTCCAGGTTTTAGGACGACCGTAAAAACCAGTCCGACCCGACGACCCGCGCGGAAAAGGGCAGCCCAAAAAACCAGAGCTGCGAAAAAAGTAGCAATACCAGCTTTCAGAACGTCGATTGCTGTTGATCAGTAAGTTTAAACTCCCGTATGCGTAGTGTGTTTTACCTTTCCATGGAAAGGGCTGGCCTTGCGTGGCACCATAGACAGAATTCTTGTAGTGTACATATGCGTTTGTTGAGACAGGAGAACAAAGGGAGCAGCAATGAACGATAAAAGCTCTGGTAATGAGGAAGCACCGCAAGGTTTACATAAACTTGCTCCAAGCGATTTGCCGGTCAAGAAAATCGGCTTTATCGCGCGCTTGCGCAACTATTTTTTTACGGGCCTCGTCGTTGTTGGTCCGGTCAGCATCACGATCTACATCATCTGGGCCTTGATCAGCTTCGTCGATAGCTGGGTCAAGCCCTTGCTGCCCGCTATCTGGCAGCCTGAGACCTATGGTCTGTCGGTTCCCGGCATTGGCGTGGCGTTCTCTATCTTGATCCTCATCCTTGTCGGGGCCTTTGTCGCCAATCTGTTTGGTCGCTCGATTGTTGGATTTGGCGAACGGATGGTCAGCCGTATGCCGGTAGTACGCGGTGTTTACGGGGCGCTTAAGCAGATTTTTGAAACGGTTCTCTCGCAAAGCCATGATAGTTTTCAAAAAGTCGGCATCATCGAATATCCGCGTATCGGGCTCTATTCCATTGTGTTTGTCTCAACGGAAACAAGCGGCGAGATCAAGGCAAAATGTGATAATTCCAGCGAGGGCCTGTTGAGTATTTTTCTGCCGACAACGCCCAATCCGACCTCGGGCTATTTGCTCTTTGTACCAGCTGAAGATGTGATCATTCTGGACATGAAGGTCGAAGATGCCGCCAAAATGGTCATATCGGCGGGCCTCGTTGTCCCCGAATACCCCAAGAAAAAGAATGGATTGGCGCAACCTGCCTATCAAAACGAGCTGAAAGAACTGGCGCAGGAAGCCGGGGCCGCAGAACAGGCGCAAGGCAATCGACATAGCCGGAAAAAAGCCAGAGCACGCAAAAAACGTTCCTGATAAACACCAACCTCGCTTCGTGACAGGGGTCAGCTCTGTTATATTTTGTGCTACCGCTACGCTATTTGAGCGCAGAACCCCGTTAGTGGGACACCCTTGTATGTTGAATTCGGGTCGGCTTAATGTTGAAACTGATCTGCGACAACCGGATCGAATACCAACCGCCTTCTATATTAACCTATTGCGCGACATCAAAAGCGGCCATGCCGCTTGCTCTCGCCGGGCAATTATTCTCTCTGCGAGGCTTGGCTGATTTTGCAGCAAGCACCAAAGGCAAGCCTTTGGAAACCATAATTACTATCAATTATTCCAAACAGACAGGTTTCCAAAGGACTGGTCCTTTGGCGGGGTCGCAGGGGCAGAGCCCCTCATTAATGGAGGCTATGAATGGGTCAATATCCAGGGCGGTTGGTATAATACCAACCGCCCTGGATATTGACCCATTCCATGGGATCATTGCTGCTCATATGGTTGGTAGATTGTGCGCAGTTTTCTCTAGGTTTTGAAGAAAATCTGAACGAGCGCTCCCCCCATCCTTGATGTTCCAATTTGGACGTGGCCCCCACTGAACTCGGCAGATTTTTTTGCGATTGCAAGGCCAAGTCCCACCCCTTCTACTAAAGTATTTCCCTGGTAAAACGGCGAAAAATATTTCTCAAAGTCTTTTGAGGGAAAGCCCGGACCATTATCTTCTATTGTTACGCAATGACCAGGACCGCAAGTCGCAATGATTTTTGCTCCCTGCGGCGAATGCTTGATCGCGTTTTCCAGCAAATTGACAATTGCATCACGCACGAATGAACGCTCGCCCTCGAAGGTGTCTGGCATCTTGTCTCGCAACAAAAGTGTACATTGTTTTTTTTGGACGAGCGGATCAAGATGATTGCTGACTTCTGTAACGACCTCTACCAAATTGATCGTCGTCAGATTTACCTTTTTCATCGCATCCATGCTAACCAGCCCAAGCAAGCGGTTGACGATGTCCGTCATGAGTTCAATATCACCTTCAACACGTCTTGCACGAGGACCCGGGATTTTATTCATCTCAAGTATCATAACCGCTAGAGGTGTGCGTAATTCATGAACTGCCTCCGAAAAAAAAAGCTGTTGTGATGACAAAAACTTTGAATAGCGCTCGAGCAACTTATTGATAGAAAGAGAAAAGCGCCTTGCCTCCAAAGGTAAATTCTCCAGGAAGGGCAGTTGATTTATATGCGAGGGAGGCAGTTTTTCGGCAAAGAGTGAAGCCTTTTGGAATGGATGCAAAGCGCTCCGAACTGCCAATAAAGAAAATATGGCGAGCAGAAAAATTGTTGGCAAGACTGGTATCCAGACATCTTCAAGCACATCCATCCAAAACACAGCATGGCGCAATCCTGCCGGGTCTCCTTTTGTGGCAATCTCTATCCATACAGGAGCGCTGGCTATCAAATGTTTTTGCCCCCCTGTGAGGTGGAGCCAGGGGCTGCTCCCCCCCTGGCGCAGCCAGAGATCAGGCAACAAGCTGAATAGATTTTCCGATGGCAGGGGCGGGGGGAATAATTTTTCATTGCGACTGGCAATGACCTGGCCCTTGGCATCAAAAACTCGAAAAGCATAAGCGGAAGCGAACTTGCCGTTATAGTGATCCAGATCTGTTGTCTGTTTCAGTCGCAGCTGGCCTTTATCAAGATGGATCGCACGAGAAATTTTCTGTGTTTCCAGCTTTAGAAACCAACCGGCAAAGTGGCTTTCATTTTCAATATTTTTAGCAAGGTAGATCGTAAATTGAAGGGCGATCGCCAGCAAGGCTGCGATCATAATTCTTGAGAACACGATCCTAAGAAGAGACGTTGGCAGCTTGTTGGCAGAATTCGTCACCGCCGTGCCTCCTCAAGTACATAGCCAACACCCCGGACTGTTTTCAGTTGCAGGTCTGATTTGGTTTTTACCAAAGCTTTTCGCAGACGCGAAACCATCTTGTCAATGGCGTTGGATGAACAGTTCTCCTGGAAGTTTTTCAATCTGTTTTCAATGAGTTCTCTTGTTACCGTTGTACCGGTATGCTGGATGAGCAAAGTGAGCAAACGACGCTCGCCACGCCGCAGCTTGAGTTGCCGATCGCCGCAATTCAGGTCGCCCGTCGTCAGGTTAAACGTGAAGCTGCCAGCCGTAAATAGTTCTGATTGAATGGTTGGTTTGCGGCGCAGAACGGCTCTGATGCGCGCCAGTAGCTCTTGGTGATTGAAGGGTTTGACAAGGTAGTCATCAGCTCCTGCATCCAGCCCTTTTATTTTTTCGTCGAGTCCGGCTCGTGCCGTAACAATAATTATAGGCATGTTTTTATTGTTACGGCGAAGCCTTTCGATCAATTTGATCCCATCGCCATCAGGCAGTCCAAGATCAATAATATAGAGATCAAAATCCATGCAGCTGGTGATGGAATAAAACTCTTCCACGCGCCCGACAAGATCGACAATGTAATCAGCCTCGCTAAGGTGTTCAACAACCAGCTGGCCAAACCGATTGTTATCTTCAATCACAAGTATACGCATTGCAAGTCCCTTTAATGAATATATCGAATGCCGCAACACAGGTATTACCGCGCCTGTACCTGTCTAAATTTCCGATTATCACATCCATCATTCACTTTGAGGTTCGACACATATGTTGAGAATCAGTTGTTATATCAACGCGCTTCTCAAGCTCGCAATTCGAGTGTCCATAGCCACCAGCTATAAAATGGAAATGTGCCGCAATAAAAATCAAGATGTTTAGATCGGCTGGATAGATTCTAGTCTACCGAACTATGGTTGCAAAGATCTATCTCGCTCTAAAAGATATATATTGCGCAGATGTATATAAGTGCCAGATTGATGCCAGCCGGACAAGGCAAATAATAGTTGTGTCAGGTTCTTGTCAGGATACCGCGTTACGGATTCTACACCTGAAACTTTTCACTGCTACCTGACCAGGTCAGTGATGCAAAGATTTTATCACTTTATCAGTAGGCGTTGGTATTTCCCTCGCTTCGCGTTTGGGAGGACGTAATTTTCATGGCCAATACATTTAACCTCAAGCCTTTCATCATTAATTTGAATGATATCAACTTCATCTTTGATCAGATTAATTTCCAGCCTTTGTTTACGGCGGCGGGCGATGCCATTATAAATTGGGGTGGGACTGGCGCCATCTTCGATCCGTTTGGCAATGAGTTATGGAATGGCACGGATCCATTGGCCGATGCGCCAACCAAGGTTTTTGGCACCTCTTATGCTCACCTCACATCCTTCCAGGGTATTCGCGAAGTTACCGGACTCAACAATAACCTTCTGCAGGTCAATGCGACCTGGGGCGCAGTCGATCAGCAGTTTGTCCGCCTGATCAGTGCGAATTATGATTTTCTGGATATGGATTTGACGGTGCCGGCTGTGCCAACAGTTAATGTCGACGTTGCTAGTCAGTCTACTATTAATGAAACGAGTATCTCAATCCAGGTCGGAGTGTTTCCAACTTTTCCTGCTCCAATTCCGATTTTCATAGACACGATTAACAGAAGCACTATTGATATCACAACAACAACGACAACGACTGATAATGGTCACACACTGGTTAGCACGAACACAAGGACTGTCGATCAATCGACTCTTACAGAACTTGCAATTGCAGATGTTACGGGCGAGACTGTCTATGCGACTTTTGGTCCTTTTGTTGTTCCTGTCTCTACTGAAAGTTTCCTGACTGGCGGGGAGCTTGATGCAGCTTATCACGGTTTTAGTGCTGCCGATGTGCTATCGCAAACAGGCAGTGCTCGATATACACCGACGATTACAAATCCCCTGCTGGGAGCGGATGCAACTGTAACCGTTGAAAATGTTATTGACTATACGCCGCGCCTCATTACCCAGACGATCACTACTGGTGATGTTGAATTGTTGACTGTTGGAGACCTGTTTCCGGTAAATGGGGTGCCTGTCGGGTTAAACCCCAACCACATTGTCTATAATACCGAACTCCTGGATGACGGTGTGACACTGAACTCAGCCTATACCCAGGGCCAGGATCCAAATGCTGCAAACTTCAAACTGGGTGCCGTCGAAGGTATTGCCATCGTGCAGGATTACGGCCTGCTTCAGGATCTTGGTATTCAGGACAATCAGAACCTTAACAATGACGAATATTTCATTGGTTCGGTCAATCCCGGTGTGGCGCCGACCAACGGTTTTTTTGCGGTGTTTGGCCAGTTCTTCGACCATGGCCTCGACTTCATCGCCAAGAAGGGCACAACAGACACTGGCGAAACGGCGAAAATCAAAATCGCGCTGGCCGTGGATGACCCGCTTTATGGCGTTATTGGGCCAAATGGACGGCCAACAACCGAGATCACTATTACCCGTGCCACACCGACGGGTGTTGATGAAAATGGCGATGCACGCTACATCAACCACACCTCACCCTTTGTTGATCAGAGCCAGAGCTATGGTTCCACCGGTCAAATTGAGTCGCTGCTGCGCGAATGGGTGGAAGATCCAAATAATCCAGGTAGTTACGTTGCTGGTACGGACCTTGTCGACAGCTTCACATTGGAAAACAGCTGGACCCGCTGGGACGGCGTTGAAACGAATCAGACTCTGGTGACGGTCAATACGCTACGCCAACACATGCGCGACACGAATCGCGACGACCTCAACTGGGAAGACATTCTGGATGTGCGTAATCGTGATGAGAGTGGCAAGCTGATTGATAGCGATCTGGGCACAGCAGGAGTGCAGACGACGAATTCCGGCCATGCGCTCTTGCTTGATATGAATCCGCGCTTTGAAGCAGCGCGCCTGCGCCCCGACGATGGTGATGCAGCCACGAGCTGGGACTTGAATGCGGCCACCAAGGTCGATAATGCGGTCACATTGCTTGAAAACACGTTGGCAACTTCGATCACGTCGGGCTTTGATTATGCAACATTAAATGTGGGGCGTGTGGGTGGTGGCGACAGCTTCACGTTGCCAACTGGCGGCGACCTGACCTTGACATTGGGCGACACTCTGGTGATTTATACCGGGCCGACCTCACCACCCGTCACGCTGGCAGCGGGTGACTATACAGGAGCCTCTGCGCTTGCCCTGTTTGTTGACTTCTCAGATTTCAGTATTCGCGTTCCTGCCACGGGTCCAACAGCCGCCATTCATGATGCGGTCAGCGATATTCTGGTCGCCTCTGTCGGGGATCACTATTTGTCTGGCGATGGTCGCGTCAATGAAAATGCGGCTCTGACCTCGATCCATCATGTCTTCCATGAAGAGCATAATTTTCAGGTACAGAATGTCCAGACCTGGGTGTTGCGTCAGGATGATAATCAATCAACCGTTCTTGGTGACCATCCGGTCGCAACGGACTGGATGACGGCAATAACCAATACGGCGACAGCGATCACAAATGCCAATGTGGCGATTGTGTCTGGTCAATATGAAGCCACCGGCGGACTACTTGCCACGGACAAGGATGGCGATATCTATGTCGTTGCAGCTAACACGACTTCGCTCACGGATAGTAATTTCGTCGATTTCGTGCGTACGCCGCCGGTCGTCGATGCCGCTGGCAATCAGCAACCGGGCGCACCAATCGCCGCAGACGGCTATCTCACAACTGCCGATGGCTATCTGTCCTGGAACCAGGAGAAAATGTTCGAGGCGGTCAAGCTGATCGTCGAAACGGAATATAACCATGTGGCCACCGACCAGTTCGCGGGTGCCGTGACCCCCGATATTCCCGAATTTGTCGGCTATAATTCCGGGCGCGATGCCTCTATCTCTCTGGAATTTGCCCAAAACGCTTATCGCTATGGTCATTCGACCCTGCGCGAGACCATTGACGTGCTCGACCCGGATGGGGGGTTGACCAGCCGTGTCATGAGCTATGCGCTGGAAGCGGCTTTTCTCAATCCTGAACTGTTTGCCGCTGCTGGACCCGGCGGGCTTATTTTGGGCCAATCACGCCAGCAAATGAACGAGATTGACGAAATCATTACGCCAGCTTTGCAGCAGGGTTTGCTTGGCCTGCCGCTCGATCTGGCGGCGATCAATATTGCCCGTGGCCGCGATGTCGGTCTGGCAACCTTTAATCAAATGCGCGAAGGGCTCGGCTTTAGCGCCTATACCTCTTGGGCTGATTATGGTGCCAATATGGTGCATCCTGAATCTATCGTAAAATTCATCGCCGCCTACAGCTTTGATGGTGATGTCGCCCATGCGCAGGCGCTGTTTGACGCCGCCAATGGCAACACCACCGATCTGCTGGCCAACTTCATCAAGGGGGATGGCGTTACAGCTTTCACCGATGATGCTGATGCCATAAATTATGCAAACAGCTTTATGAACGGCACGCTAAGTGCGACCTTCCGCGTTGGCGACAATGACAAGGCTATTGATCTTGTGGACGCCTGGATGGGTGGCATTGCCGAAGTACATGTCAATGGTGGTCTGCTTGGCGAAACCTTTAACGCTATTTTTGTTGAGCAGATAACGGCCCTGAAAGATGGCGACCGTTTCTACTATCTCTATCGCCTGTTTGGCAATGAACTTGACGAACAGATCAAGGCCGAGCAGTTCAAGGATATTGTCGAGCGCACCACCGGCACTGAGAACCTCAACGGCAATATATTCGGTTACGCCGAAGAATATCACGACTTCTCTCTGGATGCGGCGTGGAAATCACAGAGCTATCTCTATAACGCTGATGGCACCGTTCTGGTGCAGCCGGGCGAGTTTTTTGATCCGGGCGTCACTTATTACACGCAGGGTGGCGTGGCTGTTGCGGGAATTGCGACATCTGAGAATCTCTACGGCGCGAGCGGTGCTGCTGGTGGCATTCTGGTAAATGCTGGTACGGTGCCGCTAGATGGTACTGTCTATTACGATGCCAGTGGTGTCTTCATTGGTGCCAATCAGCATAAATATGGTCAGATTACTGATGCTCATGCTGCTGATACCAATGGTAATAATAGTTTTGACGGCAGTGCAAATGTTGGCCTGGGCATTTATTCCGATGCTGGTGGATCAACGGCTGCGAATGGAGACATCATCGCGACGAACAGTGAGATAACGACTGGCAGCGCGCAATATATTCAGGACATACGCACGCCTGCAGGTCCAAACATACGCAACAATGATAATCTTGATGGTGAACCGGGCAGCGGGGCGGATTCCCACGAAGTGATCGTTGGCACTGACTATAACGACATTATCTATGCCCGTGGCGGCGATGATACGGTCTATGGCGGCAAGGGCAATGATCTTATTTTTGGCGGCAATGGATCTGACGCCCTTTATGGCGGCGATGGTCATGATATTATCCATGGCGGCGATGGCCCCGAAGTCATTGATGGCGGTGCCGGTGACGATATCCTTTATGGCGACAGCTCTGAATCCGCTGCTGGCGGTGTCGATCTGCTGATCGGCGGAGTTGGCAATGACATCCTCTATGGCGGCGGCGGTATTGACGAGCTGATCGGCAATGGCGGCGACGATATTATCTTTGGTGGCAATGATACCGACCCCTTCACCCGTGCTGGCGATGGCAATGACTATGTCGATGGCGGTGCTGATGGTGATCTGCTCTATGGCGATGATGGTGATGATCTTGTGGTTGGCGGCGACAATCAGGACATCGTGCAGGGTGGTCTTGGCGACGATATTTTACGTCCGGGCAAATTATCACAAGCTCTTGGTGGCGGTCCTGACGAAGTGATCGGCGGAGATGGTTTCCGCGATGGTGGCTTTGATATCATGGAGTTCAACGATTGGGACGTGGCACCGATTGGCGTTGACATTGATCTGAACTTTCAGGCCAACCCATTGATCGCGGTTGATGGCATCACACCAAATGCAGCCTTCACCCAGATACAAGGGGTTATCGGCACGCAGAACGCTGATAATCTGATCGGTGACAGCTTCCGTGGGCAGAACCATGAGGCAGGCCCAACCAACGGTGCCAACTGGCTGATCGGCGGCACGGGCAGCGATAATTTCACCGGCAATGGCGGCAATGATGTCATCATAGGCGGCTCTATCCGGCTTGATACGCTGATTGGTCAATATCAGGCTGCAATAGGCGCACCCGTCTTGGCAAATCGTGCGGCATATAACGACTATAATGCCTATGACGGGGCCTCTCATCGTGTGACAGCAGGCTCTGTTCTGTCAGACGGCTTGCTTGGTAATGCCGCCATAGGCACAGATATGTTTGATCTGCATTTCCAGAAGTTCCTGCACTCCGACATGTTCAAGGATTATGTGCTGGGTGATGGCGATGCGGTGTTCGATCCGCTCAATCCACTTGGTCAGGCAAATCGCTTTACCGGCTCTGGTGCGGCGGCCAGTGATACGGGCACGGATGTGGTGAATTTCTCGGGCAATCGTGCCGATTACACCATTACCAATGTGCAGTTTACGGATGTGCAGGGAAATAATATCACGGCTTACAAGGTCGTCGACAATCGTGCTGCAGACGCCTTAACCGGTGTCCTGTTGAATGGGGACGGCATTGCCACATCTGATGGCACAGATCTGGTGCTGGGTGTTGAAGAATTCGCCTTTGCCGATCAGACCCTGACTGATGCACAGCTCACAGATGTGGCGCCAACGCTTGCCGGTTTCGCGACTGCAAACGAACCGCTCAACCTGCAAGGTAATTTCCTGCTTGGCATACCAAGGGTGGACACAACGGGACTTCTAAATGTCACTGGCCAGCAATGGCAATCTTCTGCAGATGGCGGCATCACCTGGATCGATGTTCCCGTTCCAGCAATTTCGACACCAACCACCAGTGGCACGGGAACGAGCTTCGATCCGACCGACTTCATTGGCCAGCAATTGCGGGCAGTCGTCACCTATGATGGTGGCAAAACGATTGCCACGGCACCGACTGAAACTGTAGGGGAGTATCTTCGTGATCCAAATAATCCAATTGATGGCGAGGTTCAGGGTACAAATGGTCAGGATATCATTGTTGGTTTGAGTGGTGATGATCAGTTACAGGGCGGGGATGGCAGCGATTTCATCAATGGTGGCACTGGTGTTGACCAAATGCAGGGGGGCCTTGGCAATGACTTCTATGTGGTCGACAATATCGGCGATCAGGTGACTGAGAGGAATAATGAGGGCATTGACGAGGTGCGTTCATCGGTCGACTGGACGCTTGGTGCCAATGTCGAGAACCTGCGCCTCACTGGAAATAACAACAGCCCTTTCAATATTGATACCAATGGTACAGGCAATGCTCTGGACAACCGCATTATCGGTAATATTGGTGATAATGTCTTATCGGGCGGGGCGGGCAATGACTTTATCAATGGCGCCCGTGGCTCTGACACCATCAATTGGAGTGTTGGCGATGGCCGCGATGTCGTTAATGGCGGCGGCGGCGGAAATGTTGCTCTGGGTACTGATACCTTTTCTATCACAGGGGACAATACGGCAGAGACATTCAATATTTACGCCATCTCCGGTGTGGCCAATACGCAGCAACGTAACTCGCTTATTACTCAGTTCGGTGCCTTTGCGGCAGGGACAGAAATCGTCATTACCCGTGTTACGGGAGCAGCGGAAACAGTTATTGCCGAGCTCAACAATATTGAGGAGATCCTGGTGAATGGTGGCAATCCACCAGAAAACAATCCCACGCCCAATATCCCTATAGGTGGAGATACCATCAAGGTTATGGGTAATTTCACTCCTACCAGCTTGCTGCTGAACACCATTACTATTCAGGGAACTGCCGGGAATGACACCATCGATATTTCCGGTTTGACATCGGAACATCGGATCGTTTTGAAAACAAATGGCGGCAATGACACCATCATTGGTGATCTTCGACCGCAGGATGTGATTGAACTGACCAATGGCAATGCGGCGGGCTTTATCGCCACCGCAAATGCGGACGGCACCCAGACGCTGAACGATGGAACAAATTCCATCACGCTATCTGGCGCGTCTACTCCCACTTTGCGTGATGCCAGTGGGGAAGAAGTTATCATTGATCCGCCTTCCGTGTTGGGAGGAGGGGCAGCAGATGAGGGTACGGAGGCGCAGGACGGCACAGAAGGGGAGCAGGAGCAAGAGGAGGCGCATGATTTCAATGAAGATCATGGTGCATCCGATGCCCGGCTCATAGAGGCTGTTTCTCTGGAGAATGCCGAATATGGCACATATGGTGGTGATCAGCTCGATGGCAGCGACGATGTCGACGATGTTCTCTTTGGCCGTGAGGGAGACGATATTATCGGCTCTGGTGCCGGTGAAGATGTTGTCTTTGGTGGTAGCGGTGATGATGTTATTTTCACCAGCAGTGACAATGATACAGCCTTTGGCGGAGCGGGCGACGATGTCGTTGTCGCTGGTAGTGGTGACGATCTGGTCTATGGCCAGGCAGGAGATGACCTTTTGTTCGGTGGTGAAGGCGATGACACGCTGAAGGGCGGCAAGGGAGATGATGAACTCAATGGCGGTAAGGGTGTTGATCTTCTTTTTGGAGGTGATGGTCATGACAGCTTCATCTTTACAACCGTGGCCGATAGCGGTGTTGGCGAGGGAAATAGCGACAAGATTATTGGCTTTACCATTGGTGAGGACACAATTGATCTGAGTGCAATTGATGCTGACAGTACCCAGGCTGGGCAGCAATCCTTCCAGTTGGCTGGTCCGGGGGAACAGGTCCAGGCTGGACAGATCACCTATGACTTTAAGGACGGTAACACGATCATTGAAGCTCATATAAATAATGATGAAATAGCCGACTTCCAGATCAAACTCACAGGAGAGCACACCTTGTCGGCAAGTGACTTCAACCTCTAGGCCGAAGCTGTGAACCTTATTAGTCGGAGGCGGAGAGGAGTGAAAAACACTCTTCTTCGCCCCGGTTTCTTTATATTTTTTCTTTGTAAAAAAGTTGTCTTTCAAATATGGCCCGTAATTCAGCACGTCGTGTACAGAGTAATATATCACAACTGTTAACGGGCTTTCGAGGAATGCTCATTTTCGTGTTCAGCATCTCTGGTGTCGTCAATATTCTGGCGTTGACCGGTGCGTTTTATATGCTGCAAATTTATGATCGCGCTCTGACGAGCGGGAGCATTCCAACGCTCATTGCCCTGTCTGTCCTGGCGATCGTGCTTTATATGTTTCAAGGCATCCTGGACGTTATACGAACGCAGATACTTGTCAGACTTGGCGCCAAGCTCGACCACAAACTCTCGCCAGCAGCGTATAAAATCACCATCGATATGCCACGTTATGGCTTCTCCTCTGCCGAATCCATTGAACGCAGCCGCGATGTCGATACACTGCGAAGCTTTATGGGGGGGCAGGGACCGCTGGCGCTGTTCGACCTGCCATGGATGCCTTTGTATATTACCTTTATATATTTTCTGCATCCCTTGCTGGGAGCATTGACGCTGCTTGGCGCTATGGTCATGGCTGTACTGACTTTGCTGACCGAGCTACTGACCAAAAAAAAGGGAAACTCCACACAGCAAGCTTCAATTGAACGTGCTGCACTGGTCGATTCTCATACACGCAATGCTGATGTGCTCAAAGCCATGGGTTTTGCTGGTCGTGCCGTAAAAAGTTTCGAAGCGGTGAATGCCAAACATTTGGAACTTCATACCAGCACAACGGATATTGGCGGGACTTTAAGTGGTATCGCCAAGGTTTTAAGGATGATTTTACAATCTTCGATCCTTGGTCTTGGGGCCTATCTCACAATAAAGGGGCAGCTCAGCCCTGGGGCAATTATAGCGGCGTCCATCATTGCTGCGCGTGCGCTGGCACCCATTGATATGGCGATTGCACAATGGAAAAATATTGCTTCGGCCCGGCGAAGTTATAGTCGTTTGAAGGAAACGCTGTCAGCCCGTCCTGAAGAGGAAATACAGATCAAGCTTCCCAAACCGGAGCAAGTGATCAAGCTTGAAAACGTCGCCGTGGCGGCACCAAGTACGGGCACAGTCATTCTGTCCGACATTAGTTTTGAACTTAAAGCCGGTCAGGCATTGGGGCTCATCGGGCCAAGCGGTGGTGGCAAATCGACGCTTGCCAAAGCCATTACAAATGTCTGGCCTTTGGTGAGGGGATGCGTGCGCCTGGATGGTGCTGAAATAAATCAATGGACTGATGAAGATCGTGGACAATATGTTGGATATCTTCCGCAGGATGTGGGCCTGCTAGATGGAACCGTTGCGCAAAACATATGTCGTTTTGATCCAGAGCCCGAAGGGGCGGAAATCATAGAAGCGGCAAAAGCTGCGGGCGTGCATGAACTTATTGTGCGTTTGTCTGAGGGCTATCAAACGGTGATGGGTCCCGATGGCACATCTTTGTCGGCGGGACAGCGACAACGTGTTGCTTTGGCACGGGCCCTTTATCGCAATCCATTTCTTGTGGTCCTGGACGAACCAAACTCCAACCTTGATTCAGAAGGTGAGCTTGCCCTAACAACCGCTATTGAGGGGATCCGGCAACGCGGTGGCATTGCGGTCATTATCGCCCATCGTCCAAGTGCCTTAAAGGCTGTCGATATGATCGGAATTATTCAGAACGGTCATCTGGTGCAATTTGGCCCCAAAAGCGAAATCATCGAACCCAAACCCAAACAGGCCATGAATGCCAATACACCCATCGCAGCAGGAAAATCAAGATGACTGACTTTAATTATTTTAAAGAGCAGGCCGAACCTGCCCCAAAGGATGATTTTGATCTGGAGACCGATAAGCAACCTGTTGGCCCCAAAACGAAAATCATCATTAGTGTCCTGCTTGTCTCTTTCGTTTTGAAGGTCAAGGACCTTGTATGGGGGGGGAGTTCGAAGGCCGACCCGCTGAAGGGGGCAAAGAGTTTGTTGGATGAAGAAAATGAGAGCGCAGAAACCCTTGGGAGTTTAAAGGGGGCTTTCAAACTTATTACCAATGATAAAGCTCCTGCGAAATCCGTGAACGAGCTTGAAGAAATGACAACAGGATCTAGCGGCTATTCTTCTGGTTCTCAATCAGGTCTGGTCAGTGGACGATTGCCTGAGCCTGGCAATGTTGTGCCCTTTACAAAGGGGGGAGAGAGTTTGAAGGGTGTCGCTGCGAGCTCACCTGTTTCGAGCGCAAATGTCGTCGCGACAAAAGATTCTCTGGATTTCAGTTCTCTGGCAAATGTCTCTCCTGCACCGGCGGGAACGGCTGGATTGGATGTCGGTGACACAGTGGAAGAGGGAGTTGATGAGGAGGAGGTTCGCCCAACCCCCTGGTCAAATCGGCTACCTGTTGTGACAGCACCAGTATTTCTGGGACAATTGCCTGTGAATAATTTTTTGGTCATTACAATGAGTGATCTACTGGAAAATTCCAATGATCCTGAAAATGATCCGCTCTCAATCGAAAATTTAAGCACTACATCGGGAACACTTGAACAGCTGGACCCGACCAGCTGGAAATATACACCGGATGAAGAGAATATTGGTGATGTTGGGTTCTCATTTGAAATCAGTGATGGAACGGGGTTTGTACTTCAAAGTGCGACACTGGAACTTGGTTCCCCGGCAGGCCGGGTTATTGAGGGGAGCGAAGAAAGTGATACATTGTCCGGTACGGCCTATGATGATGTGATCATTGGCAAGGGGGGAGGTGACACTGTTAACGCATTTGATGGGAACGATGTTATTTTCGGTGGGGCTGGCGACGATGAAATCCATGCGGGAGCTGGTGACGATGTCGTTTTTGGAGGCGATGGCGATGATCTGATTTATGGTGGGATCGGAAATGATATAATATCTGGTGGCAACGGGCATGACAGTTTGTTCGGGCAAAGCGGCGATGACGAGATTGATGGCGGCGCTGGGAATGATCAGATTTCAGGAGGCCAGGGAAAAGATGTCATCCATGGCGGGGCGGGCGCTGATGCAATCACGGCGGGCGCTGATGCGGATATAGTGAATGGTGGCAGCGGCAATGATGTTTTTCTGGCCACTCGGTTCGATGGCAATGATTATTATGATGGGGGCAGCGGCGTTGATACCTACAACATCTCCGAGACCAGCGCGGACGCATTGATAGATCTGTCGCGGGACATCGCGGTCAGCAGTGATATCGGAGAAGATCAGATCGAAGACATTGAAAATGCTATTGGCGGTGCCGGTAACGATGTCATTATCGCCAGCCAGCAGACCAATGTTTTAACGGGAGGAGCTGGAGACGATATCTTTGTTTTCAAAACAACCAGTGATGCCCAGACAGGCGATGGGCAGCGCGATAGAATCACTGACTTTGAGGTTGGTGATAGAATCGATCTTTCTGCCATTGATGGTGATGAAGCAGAAGAGGGTAACCAGTCTTTCCAACTGATAGAAAATGAGTCAGCGTTCAGTGAAGCTGGTCAGATAAGAGTTCGATACGAATATTTCGAGGATGAGGAACATACCGTTATCGAGGGAAATACTGACGATGATGATGAGATTGAGTTCGAGATTGGTCTCGATAGATATTTCGATCTGAATGATGATTATTTTATTGGTATTGGTTGAGTTTAAATCCAGAATTGGTGAGTGAAGATATGAACAAAATGGCAAAGCGGGCATCTGATACGTCTGATAGTATGGATACAAAACTGGATGGTGGGGCCAAACCAGATCATGGCTTTGGCTTGAAATCGCGGGTTGTAATTGCTTCACTTACAACAATATTACTGCTTGTGGCAGGTGGAACATGGGCTGCAACGGCCAAACTGTCTGGTGCTATTATTGCCAGTGGAATGGTTGTTGTACAAAAACATGTCAAAAAGGTTCAGCATCGCGATGGTGGAATTGTTGCACAAATCAATGTCAAAAATGGTGATGTCGTTAAGAAAAACGATGTTTTAATCGAATTGGACGACACCCAGACCAAGGCAGAACTCGGTATTATTCACTCTCAACTCGTGGAACTTTTGGGTAGAAAAGCACGCCTCACAACTGAACGTGACAACCAAACTGATATTATTTTTCCTTTTGAAGCCAAGGACGCTGGTCCCGATATAAATCGGGTCATTATTGGAGAAAAGCGACTGCTCCAAAATAACCGAAGAACACGCAAGAGTAAGAAGCAGCAGCTTTTTTTGAGGATAGAACAGCTCAACGAAGAAATATCCGGTCTCACATCACAAATGAATGCCAAGTCAGGCGAATTACGCCTGATCAAGAAGGAACTAAAAGATATAAAGCGGCTGTACAGAAAAAAATTGACAGCGGCAAGCCGTGTCTATGCCATGGAACGCGAAGCCACTCGTATTAGAGGTGATCACGGAGGACTGGTTGCTCAAATAGCGCGGATCAAAGGGCAGATTAGCGAAGTCAATATTCAGATATTGTCTGTCGATCATGATGCTCAGACCCTTGCACAGCGAGAGATCCGTTCAATTGAAGCGAAGGTTGCTGAACTGAGCGAACGGCAGGTTGCAGTCAGCGACAAGCTAAGGAGAATAAAGATCCGTGCTCCCCTTTCAGGAGTCGTTCATGAACTAACGGCTCATACAATCAATGGCGTTATCAGTCCGGCAGAACCGATTATGCTGATTGTGCCGCAAAATGATGATCTAACGATTGAAGCTCGAATTTCGCCAACAGATATAGATCAGATTTCGATTGATCAGCACGTGAAATTGCGTTTCTCGGCGTTCAATCAACGTACAACACCAGAGCTGCCCAGTAAATTACAACAAATTTCAGCAGACGTAACAAGAGACCGGAATACGGGTCAAAGCTACTATATCGCGCGTATAGCCATTGATGAGAAAGCTTTGAATGAGCTGGGGCGACAAAAACTTGTCCCTGGTATGCCTGTTGAAGTGTTTATTACCACTCAGGAGCGTTCGGCTCTTTCCTTTTTCGCCAAGCCCTTTACGGACCAGTTCGAACGCGCATTTCGTGAAGAATAGTTTTTTACAAAGCCAGTTGAGCAGTTTTGGTTCGATTTAAAGCAAAGAAGTGCAGAAGATATCCTGGATATTTTCTGCATTTCTTTACACCGAAAATGGAGCAAAAAAGAAGTGGTCTGGAGAATCTGTACAGTGGCTATAAGTGGATTTCTGGCCTGTAAAGCGGCATGATTGAGCTGGTCTGATGAAACTGGACAGGTCATTAAGCTACAAAATCTGCTATCGTCGGCATGAAAAAGAAGGAGACAACAGATGCCGAAACGAAAGACTCACACCAAGGCGTTCAAGGCGAAGGTTGCGCTTGAGGCGGTCAAGGGAGAGGAGACGGTGGCCGAGCTGGCCAGCCGCTACAAGGTTCATCCAACGCAAATTCACGACTGGAAAAAGACACGGCTCAGCGGTGCGGAGAATTTGTTTGCGCGCAAGAATGCCAAGACCCAAAATGATGGTGAGGCAGAGATCAGAAACCTGCACGCCAAGATTGGCGAACTGACGGTGGACATTGATTTTTTAGAACGCGGGCTCAAGCGTGTGGGTGCGAAATGAGATGCACCATGATTGAGCCCCAACATCAAGAAATCAGTGTTGTACGCCAGTGCCGTTTGCTGAAATTTCCACGATCAAGTTTTTATTTCAAGGCCAAAGGTGAGAGCGCACAGAACCTTGAACTGATGCGACTGATCGACAAGCAATATCTGGAGACACCGTTTTATGGCTCACGAAGGATGCGTGAACATTTGCGCCGCCTTGGGCATCGAGCTGGGCGTGGCAAGGTCCGCAGACTGATGCGAAAAATGGGCATAGTGGCGATCTATCAAAAGCCACGAACCACCATTGCAAACAAGGATCACAAGAAATATCCCTATCTTTTGAGAGACTTGCTGATTACTCGCCCGAACCAGGTAT
>JAKIUO010000254.1 GCA_021647535.1 Hyphomicrobiaceae bacterium | reverse complement strand
CCCTGATAAACTGTCGTCAACAGAGTTTATATCGCCCCGTTTTGGGGGCGAAACTGAAAGGCAAAGGCCATGATAAAATCCGAGCTCGTACAAAAAATTGCCGATAAAAACCCCCATCTCTACCACAAGGATGTGGAGCGCATCGTTAATACAATATTAGACGAGATTGTCGGCACGCTGTCGAAAAACAAGCGTGTTGAACTGCGTGGCTTTGGCGCTTTTTCGGTCAAGCATCGCCCGTCAAGACTGGCACGTAACCCACGCACCGGGGAAAAAGTGCCGGTGGATGAGAAATATATCCCGTTTTTTAAAACCGGAAAGGATTTGCACCGGCGTTTGAACAAGGGCTATACAGGCAAAAAATAGGGGCTTGATCTGCCTTGCCGACAACAAACTCAACAGGATTTGCGCCATGCGTTTACTCAAAAAATTCTTCTGGATCGTCATCATGATGCCGCTGGGTGTTGTGCTGGCCACCTTGATGGTCATTAATCGTCATGAAGTCGGGTTTTACTATAATCCGTTTGTGCCCAAGGAACTCGCCCAGCCCTGGCCGCTGCCGTTTTTTTATTATCTGCTTGGCGCGCTCATTGTCGGCACTATTATTGGCGGCATGGCCACCTGGTTTGCCCAGGGGCGCTGGCGTAAAGTGGCCCGAAAACGCTCACGCGAAGCCCGTGACATGCGCAAGAAAGCCGACGATCTCATGCAACAGGTGGAAATGTCGAAACAGGTCAACGCCGTGCCGCAGCTGACTTCGGGCAATTAGCGGTGATCGTGACAAAAGGCGCAGACCATTGGAAATAACGTCTTTTCGAAATGTGCTGTTTGTTTGTAGCCGCAACAGATGGCGAAGCCCTACAGCCGAAAAAATATGGTCGAGGGTTCCGGCTGTTAGCGTGCGTTCTGTTGGCACCAGCCGCAGTGCCCGCCGCCGCCTGACCATTGCCGATATTCAATGGGCAGAGCTGATATGTGTCATGGAGCAAAAGCACAAATCACGCATTCAAAAAGAATTTCGCGAGGAGATCGCGGGCACGCCGATCCATATACTGGACATTCCTGATGATTATTCCTATATGGACCCGGAACTGGTCGAAATACTGCTCGAGAAAACGCAGCCATTGATGGGGAAGCCTTGCGAAAGAGACGTGCTATAATGAGTTTGTGGTGCCGGACCCGTTGATTATTGTTGAAGTGCTTTCGCCTTCGACGGCCTACAAGGATGTTGGCGATAAGCTGGCGCATTATTTCAAACTGGCCTCTGTGGCGCATTATCTGATCATCGACCCGAAAAACAGCCATATCATGCATTATTTTCGCGAGGTTCCAAGGTAAGGGCGCAGGCTGTCAATGGCGAGAGACTTCAGCTCGATCTGCCCGGTCTTGATATTGAGCTGGAAGCGCTTTTTGGTTGAAGGGGTAGGGGGGTAAGCTAACGATATGGTTCAGGTCAAAATATGCGGCTTAAAAACGGGCGAGGCGGTCGAGGCGGCGATTGAGCACGGGGCGGATTATATTGGCTTTGTGCATTTTCCCAAAAGCCCCCGTCATGTGGAGCTGGCGCGGGCTGGCGAATTGACGAAGATGGCGGGCGGGCGCGTCAAGGTGGTCTTGTTGCTGGTCAACCCTGACCCGGCTTTGATAGATGAAGCCACTCATCTTGTTTCTCCCGACCTCATTCAGCTGCATGGCCATGAAAGCGTTGAAGATGTGCGCGCCATTCGTTTGCGCGCCAATTTGCCGGTCATCAAGGCCATTCCTGTAGAGACCTTGATGGATGTGCGCGCTGCCGGAGATTATGGACTGGCGGCCGACATGCTTTTGTTTGATGCCAAACCACCAAAAGACGCCGAACTTCCTGGTGGCAATGGCATTCCATTTGACTGGAGCGCGTTAAGGGGCTTTAACACAGACAAGGATTATATGTTGTCAGGCGGCCTTGATCCCCAGACCGTAAAAGCGGCCATCAAGGCGACAGGTGCGCCGATAGTCGATGTGTCGTCAGGGGTGGAATGTGCGCCGGGCGAGAAGGATCTGCACAAGATTAAATTGTTTCTGGAGCAGGCCCGCAGTTAAGGATCATTCGTGCATGAGCGAACGTGAAAATACGACCAATAGTTATCGTACTGGCCCTGATGAAGAAGGGGCCTTTGGCCATTTTGGCGGGCGCTTTGTCGCCGAAACCTTGATGCCGCTCATTCTGGAGCTGGAAGAGGCCTATGAAACGGCTAAAAAAGACCCGGAATATGCCCGCGAGCTCAACGATCTGGCCAAGCATTATGCCGGTCGCCCCAGTCCTCTTTATTATGCGCCGCGCCTGACCGAGCATTGTGGGGGCGCAAAAATCTATTTCAAGCGTGATGAGCTTAACCATACCGGTTCCCACAAGATCAATAATACGCTGGGGCAGATTTTGCTGGCCAAACGTATGGGCAAAAAGCGCATCATCGCCGAAACAGGCGCGGGCCAGCATGGCGTGGCGACGGCGACTGTTGCGGCGCGTTTCAATATGGAATGTGTGGTCTATATGGGCGCCACCGATATTGAGCGCCAGGCTCCGAACGTCTTTCGCATGAAGCTTCTGGGGGCAACGGTTATTCCGGTGACAGCAGGCACCGGCACCTTGAAAGACGCCATGAATGATGCCTTGCGCGACTGGGTGGCCAATGTCGATAACACGTTTTATCTGATTGGCACGGCAGCTGGTCCCCATCCATACCCGGCCATGGTGCGCGATTTTCAATCGGTGATCGGCAATGAGGTGCGCGAGCAAATCATGGAAGCGGAAGGGCGTTTGCCAGACAGTCTGGTGGCCTGTATTGGCGGGGGCTCCAACGCCATTGGCCTGTTCCATCCGTTTCTGGATGATAAAGACATACAGATTTACGGCGTTGAGGCGGCGGGCAAGGGCGTTGATACCGGCGAACATGCGGCTTCGTTGACGGGGGGCCGCCCTGGCGTGCTGCATGGTAATCGCACCTATTTGCTGCAGGATGACGAAGGCCAGATCACTGATGCCTATTCGATCTCCGCCGGGCTCGATTATCCCGGCATTGGTCCAGAGCATAGCTGGTTGAAGGAGCAGGGGCGCGTTAATTATGTCTGCGTCACTGACAATGAAGCGCTTGATGCCTTCCAGCTTTGCACAAAGCTTGAGGGTATTATCCCAGCGCTGGAACCCGCTCATGCGCTTGCCTATGTCGAAAAACTGGCCCCCACTCTCGCCAAAGATCATCTGCTGGTCATGAATATGTGCGGACGCGGTGACAAGGATGTGTTTGCGGTGGCCGGTTATCTGGGAGTAGAGTTGTAAGAGTAGATGGGGAGGGAACCAAGATGATCAAAATAAAATCCAGGGGTAATGCAACGAAAAGAGTGAACGATTATCGAACCAGTCGATTGTTCGCGCGCATGTTGTCAATATTTGGTTGGGCCTTTTTGATTGTCTGGCTGGTTTTGGGCATCCGCTACGGCGTTCCACTTGGACAAGAGCTGCACGCTTTAATGGTCAAGTTTGTCTGGGATGGTGTGCCTTTGTTGCTGGTCAATCTGTTCCTTGT